>CALYZD010000032.1 GCA_945607565.1 uncultured Bacteroidales bacterium
ACCCGCGACCCCATGCGTGACAGGCATGTATTCTAACCAGCTGAACTACCACACCGTTCGGGTTGCGCTTTTCGTTAAAAGCGTTGCAAAGATACGTCTACTTTTGATTAATGCAATAGCCCGATTCAAAAAATGTGGCCGCAGGACTGATTTCGGCGGCCGATTTGGTTAGTTGTCAACCTGTTAAAACTACATATTTTTTTTACGGTGCGGCTTGGCGGACGGCGCCGAAGTGTCGGGGCCGAGCAGGTCGGGGCGCAGGCGGAGCGTGCGCTCGTAGGCCTGCTGCTCGCGCCATTCGGCTATCAGGGCGTCGTTGCCCGAGAGCAGCACGTCGGGCACCCGCCAGCCGTTGAATTCGGCCGGGCGCGTGTAGACGGGCGGTGCCAGCAGGTTGTCCTGAAACGAATCGGTCAGGGCCGACATTTCGTCGGAGAGCACGCCCGGTATCAGCCTGACCACCGAGTCGACCACCACGGCTGCGGCCAGTTCGCCGCCGGTGAGCACGTAGTCGCCTATCGAGATCTCGCCTGTGATGTAGTGCTCGCGGATGCGGTAGTCGATGCCCTTGTAGTGTCCGCACAGAATCATGATGTTGCCGGCCAGCGAGAGCTGGTTCGACATTTTCTGGCAGAGCCGCTCTCCGTCGGGTGTCATGAAGAGGATGTGGTCGTAGTGACGCTGGCCTTTGAGGTCGTCGATGGCGGCTGCCACGGGCTCTATCTTCATGACCATGCCGGCTTCGCCGCCGAACGGGTAGTCGTCGACGTGGCGGTGCTTGTCGGTCGAGTAGTCGCGGATGTCGTGCAGGTGTATTTCGACGAGGCCGGCGGCCTGCGCGCGTTTGATTATCGATTCGCTCAGCGGCCCGTCGAACATCTGTGGGAAGAGCGTCAGGATGTCTATTCTCATTGCGTTGCGTGTTTTGTGGTGCGTGGGCCGGCGGCCCTGCGGTTGAGTGTGCAAAATTAGTTTTTATCCGTCAGCAAGCAAACTGTGGGGCGGCGCGGGGCTGCGGGCGGCGTCGGTTTTTGGGGCGCGGGTGCAAATATCGGAGCCGTGAGACGTCAAATGTCGGCACTATTTAATACTTTCGTGCGCACAAAATACCGAGAGAAGTATGAAATACTACCTGATAGCAGGCGAGGCGTCCGGCGATCTGCACGGTTCCAACCTCATCAAGGGGCTGCGCGAGGCCGACGCCGAGGCGAGCTTCCGCTTTTGGGGCGGCGACCTGATGGCCGAGGCTGCGGGCGGAACGGAGCCGGTGCGCCACTATCGCGACACGGCCGTGATGGGCGTCTTCGACGTGCTGACGCATCTGCCCAGGATTGTCAGCAACTTTGCGGCCTGCCATGCCGACATCCGCCGGTGGAATCCGGACGTGGTGGTCCTGATCGACTATCCGGGCTTCAACCTGCCGATAGCCAAATGGGCCAAGCGCCACGGTTTCAGGGTGTTCTACTACATTTCGCCCAAGGTGTGGGCGTCGAAGGAATACAGGGTGCGGAGCATGAGGCGCTACATCGACAAGCTTTTCACCATCTTCCCCTTCGAGACCGAATGGCTGATGAAGCGCGGCATCGAGCCGTTCTACTGCGGCAATCCGGTGATGGACGCCATAGCGGCCGCGAGCAATCCAGACGACCGCCCCGAGCTGTTTGCGGCGCGCCACGGCCTCAACGAGAAGCCCAAGATTGCCCTGCTGGCCGGCAGCCGCAGGAGCGAGATAAAATATGTGCTGCCCGAAATGATGCGCATGATTCCGCACTACCCTCACTACGAGTTTGTGATAGCCGGCGCGCCGTCGTTCACCGAGGCCGACTACGAGCCGTATCTGCAGGGCCGCAAGATTCCCATCGTGTTCGGCAGGACCTACGAACTGCTGGCGGCATCGCGCGCCGCCATAGTGACGTCGGGCACGGCCACGCTCGAGACGGCGCTGCTGGGCTGCCCGCAGGTGGTGGTCTATCTGATGTGGGGCGGAGGATTCAGCCATTGGGTGGCCCGCAAGCTGATCAAGGTGCCGTATATCAGCCTTGTCAACCTGATTCTGGGGCGGCAGTGCGTGTGCGAGCTCTTCCAGAAGGACTACACCTTTGAGCGTCTGCGCCACGAGTTTGAGCTGGTGGCCGGCACCACGCGCGAGCGCACCGTGATGCTCGAACAATATGAACAACTGAAAAAGCTGGTGGGCGGCCCCGGATGCAGCCGGCGCGCGGCTGACGAGATGGTGCGTCTGCTCAGGCTGTGGAACGGCGGCCCGCATCCGGCCGGCAATCAAACCGACAAAGCATAATGTTCTCTCTCTATCGAAAAGAAATCGCCACATTCTTCTGCTCGGCCACGGGCTATCTGGTGGTGAGCGTCTTCCTGACGGCCACGGGGCTGTTCCTGTGGATAGTGCCCGGGCAGTCCAACATCATCTATGGCGGATATGCCACGCTTGAGCCGCTCTTTGCCATCGCGCCGTGGATATTCCTGCTGCTGGTACCGGCCGTGGCCATGCGCCTGATTGCCGACGAGCGCCGCACGGGCACCATGGAGCTGCTGCTGATACGCCCGCTTTCGGCCCTGCAGATAGTGACGGCCAAATATCTGGCCGGGCTCACGGTGGTGCTCATATCGATATTGCCCACGCTGGCCTACGTGGCCGTGGTGTGGCAGCTGGGCAGCACCCCCGGCAACCTCGACGTGGGAGCCACCACGGGGTCGTATATAGGACTGATGCTGCTGGGAGCCGTCTACATGGCCCTGAGCCTCTTCGCCTCGTCGACCACCGACAACCAGATAACGGCCTTTGTGGTGGGCGCCGTGCTCTGCTTCGCCTTCTATGCGGGCTTCGACTCGCTGGCGACCATCCCGGCACTGTCGGGCGCGGCCACCGTCATCGAGTCGTGCGGCATAGCCTCGCACTACAACGGCATCAGCCGCGGAGTGATTGACAGCCGCGACCTGATCTACTTCGCGTCGACGGCCGCCGCAGCCGTCTACCTGACATCGCTGCGGCTGAGGCGGCGCTGAGCGACAATCCCACACACAGACCCGAAAAGAAAATCCACTTCGAATCATGAACCGACTATTGCACAACAACATAGTGCGCGCGGCACTGGCCGTGGCGGCACTGGTGGCCGTCAACGCGACCGGCTCGTGCCTCTTCTTCCGCATCGACCTGACGCAGGAAAAGCGCTACACCCTGGCGCCCATCACGCGGCAGCTGATGAACGGCCTCGACCAGCCCCTGCAGGCCACGCTCTACCTGAGCGGAGAGCTCAACCCGGGCTTCGCGCGCCTGGCCAAGTCGGCCGTCGAGACCATCGACGAGCTCGGCGTCTACGCGGGCCGGGGCATCCGCACCACGGTGGTGGACGTGCCCAATCTGACCAAAGCCGAGGGCGACAGCCTGACCGCCCTGCTCGACGAGTGGGGAATGGCCGGAGTGCCCGTGTTCGAGACGACCGAAGACGGCCGCAAGACGCGCAGCACGGTCTACCCCTATGTGCTTATCGAATATGCCGACCGCCAGGTGATGGTCAATCTGCTGCAGAACCTGCCGGGGCTCTCGGGCGACGAGAATCTGAACCGCTCGGTCGAGAACCTCGAATACTGCCTGACCGACGGCATCCGGCGCGTGTCCGACGGCAGCCATCCGCGCATAGCCTTCATCGAAGGGCATGGCGAGGCCGAGGAGATAGACGTGGTGGAGGCCGCCGACGCCCTGGCACACCACTTTACGGTGGAGCGCGGAGCCATCGGGACCGACGCCGCCATCCTTGACCCCTACAGCGTCATCATCATAGCCAAGCCGTCGCGCCGATTCAGCGAGAGCGACAAATACATAATAGACCAGTATGTGATGCGCGGCGGCAAAGTGCTCTGGATGGTCGACGCCGTGACCATGACGCTCGACTCGCTGCGCAGCTCGGCAAGCACCATCGGGCTTCTGGCCGACTTCAACATCGACGACATGCTTTTCCGCTACGGATTCCGCATCAACCCCGAGGTCATCGAAGACGCACAGTGCGCCATGGTGCCCATCAGCGTGGCGCAGCCGGGACAGCAGCCGCGCATAGTGCCCATGCCGTGGCGCTTCAGCCCGCTGCTGCAGGGCAACGGCCTGAGCCCCATAACGCGCAACGTCAACGCCGTCAGGGCCGACTTTGCGAGCTACATCGACACCGTCGGCATCGACCTCGACCTGCGGCGCACGGTGCTGCTGCGCTCGTCGGCCTACACCAAGGCCGACGCCACGCCCGTCTACGCCACCCTTGCCGACATCCACCGCAGCCCCGTGCGCGAGGAGTTCAACCGCAGCCATCTGCCGGTGGCCGTCATGGCCGAAGGGACGTTCCAGTCGATCTTTGCCAACCGCCGCAAGCCCCGCGAGGTGACCGGCGCCGCCAAGCAGCTCGACCGGAGCCGCCCCACGCAGATGATAGTGGTGGCCGACGGCGACATAATCCGCAACGACGTCCGGTTCCGCAACGCCGCCGAGCCGCGCATTGTGCCGCTGGGCTACGACGAGATGAGCAAGCAGACCTTCGGCAACAAAGACTTCATAGTCAACGCCGTGCAATACATGGCCGACGACGCCGGATGGATGAGCCTGCGCAACCGCAACTTCAGCCTCCGCCTGCTCGACCGGCGCGCCATTGCCGAGGGCACCGCCCGCTGGAAAGCCGCAGCCACGGCACTGCCCCTGGCCGTGCTGACGGCGCTGGGACTTGCATTCGTATTTATACGTAGACGGCGTTACGGCAAACACGCAAGCCGAATTGAGTAAAAACGCGTCTTTTTGCGACAGATTGACAGCATGGCATCTGAGCTTGGGCCAATCTTAGTAATTTCGTGCTGCAAAAAAGAAATCAGAATCAAAACCTCGCCACCCGACACAGCACGCGCTGGGCGGAGCGACCAAAAAGCATCATTTAAAGTGAACGACTTTAAACCAACCAACTACGATCTCCGTTCGGTCAAGACCGGCAACACCTTTGCCGACGCCGGCTGGACACTCGACGCGCCGGGCGAAGACGGCGCCACACTAATCCGCACACAATACGAAAAGCGCCAGCTGACCGTGCGCGACGCACAGCAGGGCCTCTTCCGCTTTGCCGACTGGCTGCCCATGAAACGCGCCATCTCGGGCTCGGCCGCACCCGTCACCTACAAGAGCGACGGGCTGGCCTCGCACCTCGGGCTGAGCAATCTCTACATAACATTCAACGGCTACTGGCCCGAACGAGGCGCCATGATGCGCACCTGCTCGTTCAAGGAGACCGAAGCCTACACCGTGGCCAGCCGTCTGGCAGCCGACTGCACGGACACCCTTGTGGTGGCCTCGGCCGGCAACACGGCACGCGCCTTTGCCCGCGTCTGCTCCGACAACGGCATCCGGCTGCTGCTGTGCATCCCCGAAGACAACCTCGGCGCACTCTGGTTCGACACACCGCTCAACGACTGCGTCCGCATAGTGGCCACACGCTCGGGCAGCGACTATTCCGACGCCATCAGCCTCTCCAACATCGTGTGCGGCCTCAACGGCTACATCGCCGAGGGCGGAGCCAAGAACGTGGCCCGACGCGACGGAATGAGCGCCACGGTCATGTCGGCCGTCACCACCATCGGGCGGATTCCGGACGCCTATTTCCAGGCCGTAGGCAGCGGCACGGGCGCCATAGCCGCGTGGGAAGCCAACCTGCGCTTCATAGCCGACGAACGCTTCGGCAGCAACAAGATGCGCCTCATGGTGTCGCAGAACGCGCCCTTCCAGCCCATCTACGACGCATGGAAAGCGCAGTCGCGCAGCATCCTGCCCTTCGACGAGAACGAAGCCCGGCGCCACGCAGGCATCATAGCCGCCAAAGTGCTCTCGAACCGCAAGCCGCCCTACTCGATTGCCGGCGGCCTCTTCGACGCGCTCCAGGACACCGGCGGCGACGTGATTGCGGCCACCAACGACGAGGCCGCCGAAGCCGGACGCCTCTTCGAAAAGCTCGAAGGCAACGACATCAACGCAGCCGCATCCATCGCCACGGCATCGCTCATCAAAGCCGTGGCCGAAGGCAAGGTCGGCAAGGACGAAGTGATAATGCTCAACATAACCGGCGGCGGCGAAGCACGCTTCAAGGCCGACCACAAGGTGACCACCGCAGCGGCCCACCACATCTTCGGCATCGACGCCGCAAAAGACGAAGTGGCCACCGTGGTCAACGCCCTGTTTGGCAAATAGGCATCGGCACAGGCCACTGCCACCCGCACACACCAAGATGCACGAAGCATCGCTCCGGCACACGCGGAGCCTGCCTCGTGCATCTTTTTTGGCATCGGGGACGGGCGGCGAACGCATTTTTGGCCTATTTTTGCGCTGTCTATCAAAAAACCTGACAACATCAACCGAAAATCACAGAAAGCAATGTCGTCAATAACCGAAGCCATCAACGAACTGAAAGCCAAGCTGCCGGCCGGCGTGCAGCTGATAGCCGTGTCGAAGACACACCCGGCCGACTATATCCGCGAAGCCTACGAGGCCGGCCTGCGTCACTTTGGCGAGAACAAAGTGCAGGAGATGACCGACAAGCAGGCCCAGCTGCCGCAGGACATCCGCTGGCACATGATCGGGCATCTGCAGACCAACAAGGTCAAATACATTGCGCCCTACGTCCACCTTATTCACAGCATCGACTCGCCCAAGCTGCTGGCCACCGTCGACAAGGAGGCGCGCAAGGCCGGCCGCGTCATCGACTGCCTGCTGCAGGTGCACATAGCCGCCGAAGACACCAAGTTCGGCTTCGCACCAGCCGAGGCCGAGGAATATGCCCGGTCGGGAGCCATCGGGGAGCTGACGTCGGTGCGCATCCGCGGCCTGATGGGCATGGCATCGTTCACCGACGACACCGCCCGCGTCCGCGCCGAGTTCGCCGCGCTCAAGGCGCTCTTCGACCGCCTCGGACGCCAATGCTTTGCCGGCACCGCCTGCTTCGACACGCTGAGCATGGGCATGTCGGGCGACTACGAGGAGGCCATTGCTGAGGGCAGCACCATGGTCAGAATCGGCAACGGCATTTTCGGCAAGCGATACTACCAGCTCTGAACGGCCGGCGCACAAAACATGCGTCGGGACCGAACATTTTGGCGGCACAAGCGTAGACATTTACATTTGGAATCGTTAAATTAGCGACATTAAAACGCCAATAATTTAAATCTTATGAATAGGAATCTTCTAACATTCGCAATGGCCGCCGCCGTCGGCGCATCGCTGATAGCCACCACATCGTGCCAGTGCAACAGGGCCGGCAACAACCTTGCCGATGCCATAGACACATTGGGCAAGCCCCAGATAAGCGAAACGGACCTCAACAAGTCCAAAACCATCCTCTACACCATCCCGTCGCCAGTCGAGATAGCCATGCTGGTCAAGAACTCGGGCGTGGCGTTCGACGAAGACATCGTCAACCCCGTGGCCAGCCACACATCCTACGAAAGCAACTTCAAACTGGCGCTCAACCTCGGCATCTACTCGGCCGACATGAGCTACGCCAGCATCTTTGACCAGACGCAGATGACCGTCCAGTATATGAACACCATGAAGACCATGGCCGAAAAGCTGGGCATCATGCAGATAATGAACGACGAACTCATCAGCAAGCTCGAAAACAAGAACAACAGCCGTCAGGACATGCTCAACCTGATTTCGGAAGTGTATATGAACGCCAACGCATTCCTGACCGAAAACAACCGCAAGAGCGTGGCCGCCATGGTGCTTGCCGGCGGATGGATCGAAGGCCTCTACATCGCCATGACCACGACCGACATCAAGGACAAGAACAACAGCGGAATGATAGAACGCATCATCTTCCAGAAACTGTCGCTCGAAACCATGATATCGATTGTGGACGAGAACCTCGAATCGGCTCCCGACGATGCCGACATGAGCTATCTGAAAACGAAACTCGCCACGCTCAAGGCCATCTTCGACGAAATATCAATCAACAATTCGGGAAAAATAACCGCCACCACCAACGCCGAAACACGGACCACCACCATTTCGGGCGCCAACGAGGCCAACATCTCCGAAGACATCTTCGCACTGCTCCGCCAGACGGTGACCGAAATCAGAGCCGATTTTGTGAAATGAAACCGAGAAGAAAATTCTTTTAGAAATAGTTAGCTAAGAACCGACCCACCTGCGCGCACACGGCGATGCAGGTGGGTTTTCCGTTTTCGATGGCGCCCGACGCGCCCGCTCGCCCGCCGCCCGGCCACAAAAAAAAGCAGCACCCCGAAAGATGCTGCCCAACAAAATATTACTATGAAAAACGATCACTCGGATGTATCTTCCGAAGTCCCCTCTTACATGTTCATGCCGCCGTCGACCTGAATGACCTGGCCGCTGACGTATGAAGCCATGTCGGAGGCAAGGAACGTGGCCACATTGGCGATGTCCTCGGGCAGACCGGCGCGACGCAACGGAATCTTGGCAGCCCAGTCGGCCTTCACTTCGTCCGTCAGTTTGTCGGTCATGGCCGTGATGATGAAGCCCGGCGCGATGGCGTTGGCACGAATACCCTTGGGACCCATCTCCTGAGCCACCGACTTGGCCAGAGCAATCATGCCGGCCTTGGATGCCGCATAGTTGGCCTGACCGGCATTGCCGTGCACGCCGACGACCGACGCCATGTTGATGATGGAGCCGCCGCGCTGGCGCATCATGATGGGAAGAATCGCGTGGCAGAAGTTGAACGCCGACTTGAGGTTGACGTTGATGACGGCGTCCCACTGAGCCTCGGTCATGCGGAGCATCAGACCGTCTTTGGTGATGCCTGCGTTGTTGACCAATATGTCGATAGTGCCAAAGTCGTTCTTGATTTCGGCCACAACGCGTTCGGTGTCTTCAAAACTGGCTGCGTTCGAAGCGTAACCTTTGGCTTTGACACCGAACGCTGCAATCTCAGCCTCGGTTGCCTTGCCGTTCTCGTCGATTGCCAAATCGGTGAAAGCCACATTGGCGCCTTCTGACGCGAATTTGAGTGCTATAGCCTTGCCAATGCCGCGAGCTGCGCCGGTGACAAGTGCCGTCTTTCCTTCTAACAATTTCATTTCTACGCTATTTTATTATTTTAGAAATCTGTATCCGTTTTTTTTTGACGGTGCAAATGTATTAAAATTTTCACACAACCATATAATAGTCTTTACAAAACGCGTCAGCGCCCGCCGGCACCCCGACGCTTCAGATTGTGCTCATAGCTTGTCAGTTCGTTGCGCACCTCGCGATGCAGCAGCAGCAGCCCCACAAGGTTGGGAACCGACATGAAGACGATGGCTATCGACGAGAAGACCCAGACGATGGAGGTATCGATGAACGAGCCGATGAAGAATCCGCCCAAATAGACGAACTTGAATGCCTTGACGTAGCGCAGGCCGAAGAGGAAGGCCACGGCGCGGTCACCATAGTAGCTCCACGAGATGGCCGTGGTGAAGGCAAAGAGCAGAAGCGACAGTGTGACAATGTATTGCCCGTAGCCGCCGAAGCAGCTCGACGAGAACGCTCTGATTGTCAGCGGCACACTGTGGAGCAGCGACCGGCCCGAGATGACCACCCGGCCGCCGTCGGTGCGGCAGTCGGGCTTGCCGGCGTCGACCGCGAGCGTGCCCGTGAACGGCCGGCCGCCAAGGCTGATGCGGACGTCCTCGGCCAGCGAGTGCGAGTGCATAAGCGTCTGCCCCGACACTATCCGCCCGCTATCGACCTGCATCGCGCCGCTGAAGAGGCAGTCCGACGCGCCTCGCTCGCCGTCCACTATCGAACGCAGCCGGGCGCGGCCCTCGTCGGTGGTGTCGTCGTAGTCGACGCCCGACAGCACCATGGTGTCAGCCATCTGAAAATCAGTCTGATATTTCTGCTTCCACACACCCGACGCGATGATGGTCGTTCCGGTCAGCATGCAGATGATCACGGTGTCGATGAACGGCTCCAGAAGCGACACCAGCCCCTCGCTGACCGGCTCGCTCGCACGCGCCGCCGCATGGGCTATGGGTGCCGACCCCTGCCCCGCCTCGTTGGAATAGATGCCGCGGTTGACGCCCCTGATCATGGCAAACGACACCGACGCGCCCAGGAATCCGCCCACAGCCGCCGAACCCGTGAAGGCCGAGGTGAAAATCGACACGAAGCCGGGAATCAGGTTCTCGTAGTTGCAGACGGCCACCACGATGGTGCCCGCAAAATAGAGCAGGCCCATGATAGGCACCAGCCGCCCCGTCACCTTGACTATGCGCCGGATGCCGCCCACAATCACCGCCCCCATCACCAGCGTCAGCACGGCGCCGGTCAGCATCTTGTTGATGCCGAAGCTGTCGGCCATGCCCGCCGAGATGCTGTTGATCTGCGGCAGACAGCCCGTGCCGAACGAGCACAGTATGGTGCAGAAGGCAAAGAGCGACGCCATCCAGACGCCCGTGCGGATGACCCGGCCGCCGCTCAGCCTGACATTGAGGCGCTTGGCCATGAAATACATCGGTCCGCCGGCCACCGTCCCGTCCGAGAGGCAGTCGCGATACTTGTGCGATAGCGACACTTCGACGAACTTGGTGGTCATGCCGATGATGGCCGTCACCACCATCCAGAACAGAGCCGCCGGCCCGCCCAGATGGATGGCCAGCGCCACGCCGGCTATGTTGCCCGTGCCCACCGTGCCCGACAGAGCCGTGGCCAGCGCCTGAAAATGAGAGGCATCGCCCACGGCGCCCTCAGTCTCGTGCTTGCCCCGCATGATGTCGACGGCGTGGCGGAAAAACCGGATCTGCGGAAAACGAAGATAGACAGTGAAAAACAAACCCGTGCCCAACAGGATGAAAACGAACCAAGGCGTGCCACAAACCACAGCATCCACCCGAAGTAACAAATCGTAGACGTATTGAATCATCTGCTTCTCATTTTGAAGTACGCTGCAAAGAAACGAATAAAACCGTCATCACACAGCATCATTTGGCGGAAAATGTGGACGATTGAGGATTACACGCTGCAAGTCACGCACGTAAAAAGACATCAGGTCTGCCATCGTTTTAGCCGAAAATTCCAGACCGCTCCATGCTACGAAATTCAAAAAAACGTAATTTTTTCTACCTCATTCTTAAACCATTGGCGCGTCTGGGCATACAAAATGACGCGGGTGCTGTTGGAAGAATGAATATTAGTTCTACATTTGCACTCGCTTTTGGCAAACAAACACGGGTGTAGCTCAGTTGGTAGAGCACTGGTCTCCAAAACCAGGTGTCGGGAGTTCGAGTCTCTCCTCCCGTGCTTATTTCGACAGATGCCGAAGCAAAGGAGAGGTGCAGGAGTGGTTGAACTGGCCCGCCTGGAAAGCGAGTAAACCCCAAAAGGGTTTCAAGGGTTCGAATCCCTTTCTCTCCGCAAAGCATTGACAAACAGAAACTCCCGATGCTCGCACGGCATCGGGAGTTTCTGTTTTTGCGGGCGGACGCTCAAAATTCCACGCCCACCTTGAATGTCACGACGTTGTGGCGCAGCTGCTCCACAAATTCGGCGCGGACAAGCTCCGAAGCATAACTCCGGAGCCTCTCGTAGCGCAAATGATCGCAGCCAACCGTCAGCAAAACAGATGACTTTTTACAAACTTTGAAACTTGTGCCGACGCTCGGACTAAAACAGAAGCCGCCGTTGGCCTTGCCGCTCAAAGCTGCAGCGTATCCGGCGTTGCACATGACAAAAGGCACCAGACGATGACGCGTCGCAAGGTCGAAGCAGAGGGAGGCGAAGACCGGCAGCAACGGCTTTTCGCAGGTAGCGAGGCCGGCGCCGGCACCGAGGCTCAGGCGGTCGCACACCTCGCGGCGGCAGGCGGCATGGACCACAAGCGGCGTCGCCGACGGACGGCTGAGGTCGAAGCCGCTGCCGGCCATCGCTTCGACGCGCCACGACTCCGAAGCCAAGCCGGCGATGGCTGGCATGAGCTGGAGCAAAATTAAAAACACTGATTTCATCGCTTTATTTCTACCATTATTCGTTCTACAATTTTGAGTGCAGATGTCAGTTTTGAAACGTCGGAAGTGAGGTCGCCCGAGCTGCCATCGGGACTGCTGTGGCCGACCAGGGCAGCCTCGAAGCGCGTCTGACCCGACGCCATATCGACCCGGGCGGCGTAGACCACGGCAGGCTGACCGCTACCCTCGCGCCCGCCCGAATAGTTGTCGGCGCCGGGCGTGGCCGACTTGGGAAAACTATCGTTGAAGTCGGTCAAATGGTTGACTTCGACCTTGACAATGAAGCATTTGAGAGCGTCGACCGGGACGAGGCGGAGGTCGAAACTGCCGCGTGGCGTGGCGCCCGAAATGCCGTCGGCAAGGGGCTGGGAGCGCGTGGGCATGCAGAGCCCGTCGGGGTAGACGATGCCCCGGCTGTGGCTCCAGTGCGGCAGCGACTCGGGCCGGCGGTTGCCGTGGGCGGCCTGCCAATCTTGGGTGGCGGCCTTGTGGGTGACGTAGACGGTCGTAATGTAGTGGCCCACAGTGTCTTCGAGCCAGACGGCAATCTGCGGCGCATTGCGTTTGCTGAGGCCGAGCGGCAGGTCGAAACGATGCAACCAATTGTCGCCCTGCTCGATGCGGATTTTCAGGTCGCCTTGCTCGTAGTCGAGCAGGTCGTCGGAGCACGATTGGAGGCTACCGAGCAACGTCATGATTAAGATTGATAAACTCATTTTTGTCATATTTGTTAGCATTAAGTTACCATTCGGGAACACACAAGTCACGCCAAAGCCATCAGCGGGAAAAGCCTCTGAGCGTCAGCCGGCCAGCATGCGGTCGATCAGATCGTCGATGCTGTTGGCAAAGGACAGCCAGCCGCCGTCGGTGCTGATACTGAAGCCGTTGTAGACCGGACAATAGTCGGCGAGCATGACCAGATAGGTGATGGACGAGGTAACGAGCGTGGCGGTGAACGCGACCTTGTCGACCGGGAGGCCCGAGAGCACCGACACCTGCCGGATGAGGCTCAGACCGGCTTCTTCGCGCTGGGCGCGGAGGGCGGCTATCGACTCGTTGGTGCACGATAGCTCCCAACGGTAGAGCCGGCGGAGCGCGACGTTGGTGCGCAGCTGCTCTATCTGACTGCGGAACAGACCTTTGACCACCATTCCCACCGAGCCTGCGTCGGGAATGATGACCTTGGTTGTCAGGCAGAAATCGTGACGACGGACGTAGGCCGCCATCAGTCCCTCGACCGAACCGAAATATCTGTATATCAGAATTTTCGACACACCAGCCCGAGCGGCCACGGCGTTGATGCCAATCTTTTCGAATCCCTGCTCGGCCACCATGCTGCCTATGGCTTCGAGCAGGCGGTTTTCGGTTGCTTCTCTGTCGCGTTCCATTGTTGTGCGGTGTTTTGTTTCAAAAGCCATTGTTACCAATTGGAAACAAAACTACGACAAACATCCGAAGATCCAAACAGAAAAATCCGGAATTATTCAGGCATCACCCCACAGCAAAACGCATCACACTGCATCACAATCACTTCCGACGTTTGTCGGGCTTGCGTCTGTTGCCGGCCGGCGGCTTGGACCCGGGGCGCGAACGGCGGGCGGCTGTCGACGGATTGGACGGATAGAGGCGGGCGAGCAGGTCGCGGCGCCCCATGGCGAGGAGCGCGGCGGTGATGGACTGCCGGCATTCGGGCTTGTACCAGAAGAAAAACTGACGTTGCCCCAACTTTTCGTCACGGGTGCGGGCGGTGAAGATTTTCTCGCCCGTGTAGGGGTGGATGCCGGAATAGTAGATTTCGCTCGAAACGGTCATGGGCGTGGGCGTGAAGTCCTGCACCTGTTCGAGTCTGAAATCCATGTCCTTGGTGGCGGCGGCGAGCTCGGCCATGCTCTCGGCGGTGCTGCCGGGGTGGCTCGATATGAAATATGGAATGAGCTGCTGGTTAAGGTGATAGCGTGCATTGACCTCGTCGAAAATCTTCTTGAACTCGCCGAAAAGTTCGAAGGGCGGCTTGCGCATCACACGGAGCGTGGCGGCCGCCGTGTGCTCGGGCGCCACCTTGAGCCGCCCCGAGACGTGGCGAGCAATCAGTTCCTCGGCATAGATGCGGTTGACGCGGTTGACCTCGTCGGACTTGGAGCGATGGAGCATCAGGTCGTAGCGCACGCCGCTACCGATGAACGACTTCTTGATTTCGGGCAGTGCGTCGACGGCACGGTAGATGTCGAGCAGGGCCGAGTGGTCGGTGTCGAGATTGGGACAGACCGCCGGGTGCAGGCACGAGGGCTTGCGGCAGCGCGCGCAGAGCCTGAGGTCGCGGCCGTGCATCCGGTACATGTTGGCCGAGGGTCCGCCCAAGTCGCTCAGATAGCCTTTGAAGCCGGGCAGGGCCGCCACCTTGCGCACCTCGCGCAGCACCGATTCTTTGGAACGCGAGGCGATGAACTTGCCCTGATGGGCCGAGATGGTGCAGAAGGCGCATCCGCCAAAGCAGCCCCGGTGCAGGTTGATTGAAAACTTAATCATCTCGTAGGCCGGGATGGTCTTGCCCCGATAGCGCGGGTGAGGCAGGCGCGTGTAGGGCAGGTCGAACGACTCGTCGATTTCGGCCTCGGTCATGGGCTTGAAGGGCGGATTGACAAGCGTCACCTCGCCGTCGGGACCGGCTGCCTGCCAGAGCGATGCGGCGTAGATGCGGTTCGACTCCTCCTCGATGTGTCGGAAATTGGCGACCTGGAGCGACGGGTCGCGCAGGCAGTCTTCGTAGGAGGCCAGCACGATGTCGCGGTCGGGGTTGGGCGACTGCGGCAGGTCGGCCACGGTCATGCGGACGGCGGTCTGCGGCATGTCCTTGATGTCGGGGATGCGCTCGCCGTCGTTGAGGCGCCTGACGAGCTCTTTCAGAGGCAGTTCGCCCATGCCGTAGATCAGCATGTCGGCACGGCTCTGCATCAGCATTCCGGGCAGCAGGCGGTCTTTCCAATAGTCGTAGTGCGAAAGCCGGCGGAGCGAAGCCTCGATGCCGCCAAGCACCACCGGCACGTCGGGATAGAGGCGTTTGAGGATGTCGGTGTAGACAATCGAGGGCATGTCGGGACGCATCCCGGCGCGGCCGTCGGGAGTGTAGGCGTCGTCGGAGCGCAGACGCTTGTTGGCCGTGTAGTGGTTGACCATGGAATCCATGGCGCCGGCCGATACGGCGAAGAACAGGCGCGGCCGGCCCAGCTTGCGAAAGTCGCGGAGGTCGTCGCGCCAGTTGGGCTGAGGCACCACGGCCACGCGCAGGCCCTGCGACTCGAGCGTGCGGCCCACCACGGCGGCCGCAAACGACGGGTGGTCGACGTAGGCATCGCCTGAAAAGATTATGACATCGGCACAGTCCCACCCCCGCAGCTCCATCTCCTTGCGCGAGGTGGGCAGCCAGTCCTGCAACTGTGGTGCGCGGTCGGCACCCGACTTACTGTCCATACTAAAATGATTCAAAAATTTTTCGTTGTCCGATTCCTGGGCGGCTCCGAGCCGTCGCAGCGCGCAAAGATAGCACATTTGGCCGCAGCTTGGGCACACACTTGCGGCCGCCGCGCACCACTTGGCCGCGAAATGAATACTTTTACGGCCTGATTGCCCGCAGAGCCCACGCCAAGGCCGGCACGAGGCCCAAGCAATCGGCACAAACAACTGAAACACTGACGACTATGACCAAGAAGACCGGAGACAGAACGATTGTGACCGACAGCGGCGAAGTGGTGCCGGCGATGTTCCCGGTGGTGGTTTCGGCCAGCCGCAGCACCGACATCCCGGCATTCTACGCCGACTGGTTCGTCGGGCGACTGAAAAAGGGCTATTCGGCGTGGACCAACCCCTTCAACGGCAAGAAAAGCTACGTGGCCTATGCCGACACGCGCTTCGTCGTCTTCTGGTCCAAGAATCCGAAGCCGCTCATCGAACACATTGACTATATGAAAGAAAGAGAGATAGGCTGCTACGTCCAGTTCACGCTCAACGACTACGCCGACGAAAGGCTGGAGCCTGGCGTGCCGCCGCTCGACGAGCGCATCGACACGTTCAGGCGGCTGACCGACAGGCTCGGGACGGGAGCCGTGGTGTGGCGCTACGACCCGCTGATTCTGACAGACAGCATCGACGCCGACCGCCTTCTGGACAAAATAGGGCGCATCGGCGACCGGCTGCGGGGCTACACCGAAAAGCTCGTCTTCAGCTTTGCCGACATCGAATCGTACCGCAAGGTCAGGGCCAACCTCGAGCGCAGCCGCATCCGCTACGCCGACTGGACCACTGAGCAGATGACCGACTTTGCGCGCCGGCTGGTGGAGCTCAACAAGTCGAAGGGCTGGAACTACGAGCTGGCCACCTGCGGCGAGGCCGCCGACCTCGACGGCGTGGCGCACAACCGCTGCATCGACGACCGGCTGATGGTGCGGCTGGGCCACAAGTCGCAGAAACTGATGGAGTTCCTCGGGGCGGAAATCTGCCTGCCGATGTTCGATGGCGCAGTCAGGATAGACGAGAACCTGTATGCCGCCATCGGCAGGAACAACCGAGACAAAGGCCAGCGCGCGGCGTGCGGCTGCGCAAAGAGCAAGGACATAGGCCAATACGACACCTGCCCGCACCTGTGCGAATACTGCTACGCCAACTCGAGCAAGCAACTGGCCGTGGCCAACTGGAGGCGCCACCTCGCCGCGCCCGACTGCGACACGATTACGGGCGGCAGATAATATAATAATGAAATGTCGCGCGCGTTTTTTTGAGCGATTTGTGCGCCGGCAAGTGGGCGGGTGTGCGAAAATAATGCGAAATTCGCGGTGGGCCTCAGCGCAAGCGCAGCCCCATTTTTTCTGAAAAGACGACATTCACAACGCAATCTGCAATGCAACACACACCCGACACCGAAGTCAGCCTCATCGACATCGACAAAGTCATCGAGGCCAAGAGCAAGCGGCTCCACAGGCTGCTGCCGCGCCCGATAGTCAGCTACATCAAGCGCATCATCCATCAGGACGACATAAATCAGTTCCTCATCAGCTGCAAGGGGCTCGAGGATTTCGACTTCGCCGACGCCATTCTGCGCAAGTTCGGCGCGCGCATCAGCGTCAGCGGGCTCGAGAACGTGCCGGCCGACGGGCGCTACATCTTTGCGTCGAACCACCCGCTGGGCGGCCTGGACGGCATCCTGTTCATAGCCGCCGTGGGGCAGAAGTTCCGCGACATCAAGTTTCCGGTCAACGATATACTGCTCTATCTCAAAGGCTTCCGCAACATATTCCTGCCGGTCAACAAGACGGGCGTGACGGGTCGCAGGGCGGCCGAGCTGATGGAGGAGGCGTTCGCCTCGCCCAGCCAGATACTGATGTTCCCGGCCGGGCTGTGCTCGCGGCGCATCGGCGGGCGCATCGTGGACCTCGACTGGAAGAAAGGCTTTGTGGGAAAGGCCGTCAGCACGCATCGCGACGTGGTGCCGGTGCTCATTTCGGGGGCCAACAGCAGCTTCTTCTACAACCTGAGCACGTGGCGCAAACGGCTGGGAATCAAGTTCAACATCGAGATGCTCTATCTGGTCGACGAGATGTACAAGCAGTACGACCGCGACCTGAGCATCACCTTCGGGCGGCCCATAGCGTGGCAGCAGCTGGAGGGGCGCAAGGCCGTGGAGATGGCGCAGCATATAAAGCAGACCGTCTACTCGATGGGCGGCCGATGAGATAATGATGCCGGCCGGCAACCAATGTTGGCCGCAAAGCACTATATTTGTGAGCGCCGCGCGGCAAGACGCGGCGACACCAACCCTAAAACCGAGACAGAATGGCACTATCAGAACCCGTTATAGAACCTGTAGACCGCGCCGAGCTCGAGGCCGAGCTGACGCGCGACAGGTTTGTCCGCACCACCAACAAGGGCGGCAACATCGTTTTCGACTTTTCGGCCAACGAGGCCCCGGCGCTGATGCGCGAGGTGGGCCGCCTGCGCGAGATAGCGTTCCGGATGGCCGGCGGCGGCACCGGCCAGAGCGTCGACATAGACCAGTGGGACGTCAGCGAAATACCTTTCAGACAGCTCATTGTGTGGGATCCCGACGAGAAGGAAATCCTGGGCGGATACCGCTACATCCTCTGCAAGAATCTGCCGCAGAACCAGGACGGCGTCAAATATCTGGCCACCTCGCACATGTTCCACTTCACCGACCGCTTCATATCGGAATATTTCCCCAAGACGGTCGAGCTCGGGCGCTCGTTCGTGCAGCCGCGCTACCAGAGCAGCAAGGCCGGCGCCAAGAGCCTCTATGCGCTCGACAACCTGTGGGACGGCCTGGGCACCATCGTGGTCGACCACCCCGACGTCACCTACTTCTTCGGCAAAGTGACCATGTACACCCACTTCGACAGCCGCGCACGCAACCTGATCATGGGCTTCTGGCGGATGTATTTCGGCGACCGCGAACGCCTCGTCTATCCCTACAAGCCCATCGAAGTGGGCCTGCCCGACGACGAGTGCCGCCGCATCTTTGACGCCGGCAACATCCAGGACGACTACAAGATTCTGGTGCGGCGCGTGCGCGAACTGGGAGCCAACATCCCGCCGCTGGTCAACGCCTACATGACGCTGTCGCCGTCGATGAAAACGTTCGGCACGGCCATCAACGAGGAGTTCGGCGACGTCGAAGAGACCGCCATCATCATCAACCTGCACGACCTGTATGCCAGCAAGTCGTCGCGGCACGTCAATACCTACAAAGGCCGCTGAGCCCGCAAGCATCACCACCAGAAGACCAGAAGAAACCTAAGATCCGAAGACAGCCATGCACCCAACACCAGCCAAACACACGTGGCGAACACGCCTGACAGCCGCCATGGCTGCCGCACTCCTGAGCATCGCCGCCCTGGCCGACGACATGCCGCCGGCACTCGACACGGGCATCCCCGCCGCCACCGGCGAACGCCCCAGCATATCGGCCGCGCAGATGATGGCCATCGGCGACGCCTACCTGAGGGCCGGCGAATATCTGGCCGCCTTCGACATCTTTGCCACCACGCTCGGACACACCGCCGAAGCCGACACGGCAGCCGAAATCAGACTGCGGATGGCGTCGGTGATGATGCTGCGCCACAGCCCCGACAAGGCCCTGAGCATTGTGGACGACATCGACACCGACGACTTGCCCGACGAACTGCTGGGACGCATCGCACTCTTCAGAGGCGACATCGACGCATCGGCGCAGCAGAGCCGCAAGGCCATGAACGACTACACCGAGTCGGTCCGACGGGCCACGCTCGCCAAAGACTATGACCTGATGATGAACGCACTGTGCCGGATGGCCAAGCTGATGATGCACGACGGCAACCGCCGCAACGCCGACATCATCATAGCGCGCATCGACTCGATTGCCGCCGCCCACAAGATAGAGCCCACCGTGCCCATGCTCGAAGTGATGGCCCTGCGCGCCGAAGCCGACAGCGACTACCGGCTGGCGCTCGACCTGCACAAACGCATCAACCGCATGGCCGACTCGGCCGCCACCGCCGAACGCATGAGCGTGATGCGCCAGTCGCCCATCTTCCGCAACATATCCGCCGGGCGCGCCGCCGTCATCGCCTCGGACGAGACGAACCTCAACGCCACGCAGCGCTACACCATCATGCTCCTCGTGACCTCGGCCGCCATCCTGGGCGTGATGCTGATTCTGATTTTCCGCCGCACACGGCACAACCGACGCGCCTTCGAAAGCCTGGCCGCCAACCACGAGTTGCTGCAGACGGCCACCGACCGCCTCACCACCTCGCTCAGCCTGCTGCAGGACTCGAGCGACGCGCAGGAACAGCTCTGCAACTCGCTGTCGTCCGACATCATACGCAACAACAGCCGCGAAGTCAACCAGCGCGTGTGCCGGCTGATGTATCTGACCGAAAACCTGCTGGCATGGAGCCTCTCGAACGACCACCTGGCCTACGCCAAGCCCGCCGAAGTGAACGTGTGCGGCGTGTGCGAGCGCGTGCTGGCATCGCTGCGCATCGAGGCCGAGGCGCGCGGAATAGTCATCAGCACGGTCATCAACGGCGACCCCACTGTGTGGTGCGACCCGTTCCATTTTGAAGTGGTGATGCGCAACGTGCTCGACAACGCCGTCAAATATTCCGAATCGGACGGACTGCTGCGCATGGCGGCCGAGAGCGACGGACGGCAGACCGTCATCAGAGTGAGCAACAGCGGCACGGCCATGCCCGAAATGGAAAGCAGGAACACGAGCCGCAACCGCTGCCAGTCGCCCATGGCCGGCCCCGACGGCACCACCGGACTCGGCATCGGACTGGCCATCTGCCGCCGAATGCTGGCCGCCAACAACGGCACGCTGACCATCGGCACCGACGACAGCAACACGCAGGTCGAAATCAGGCTGCCCGCCATGCCCGCCGACAAAGAGCACAAAACGACAATCGCATAAAAAAATCAAGACCTTTTTTCCAAATGAGCAAAAAGAACAACAAGGACGAACTGACCTACACCAAGACCGTCGACGAACTGAAAGCCCTGCTCGAAAAGCTGCAAGACCCTGAGCTGCCGCTCGAAAAGCTGCTGCCCATCACCAAAGAGATGTCGGCCAAGCTCGACTTCTGCCGCAACTATCTGAGCCGCACCGAAGACGAACTGTCGGACGTGCTCGGCACCGCCATCGACGACGAAGAAGGCGACGACGAATGAGGCTGCTGAGTGCCCTGCCCCGCCCCGTCGCACACTGAAAACACAAGGCTCGGCCTGCACCGACTCCCAAACGTCGATGCAGGCCGAGCCTCCTGCTTTTTAATGCAGGCCGATGCGCGCGTCAATCCATGTCGATGCGCATCGGCACGCTGTATTGCTGCGAATAGCGCAGCATCTGCTCCTCGTAAGTCTCTTCGTAATCTATCCTGACGTCGGCCACCTTGTTGTTTATCATCACAGGCGTCATCCGAGGATTGACAAAGCCCGCGAACGGGGCCACGCGCAGCGCGGCGTAGCGTTCGGCCACTTCGGCGTGCAGCGCGGGGTCGAGGCGGATGCCGTAGGTCTCGACCAGGGCGCGGGCCTCGTCGTAGTTGCCCTCCGACTTGATGCGCTGGACCTTGCGCAGCAGCAGCCCGAAGTAGCGCCGGAGCGACTCGTAGTCGCGGATGGCCACATAATGCTTGCCGTTGCGCTCAATCATCTCCACCGTCTGCGGGCCGGCATTGTCGAGCACCCAACGGCACACCAGCATCCGGTTGCGCATGTGCGACTCTTCGAGGTTCTTGCCCTGAGCGATGCGCGCCGTCTGCACCAGCAGGCCGTTGCGCAGATAGGAATCGTAGTGCGCCCAGGCGGCGTCGAGGTCGGGCAGCAGGCCCAGCTCCACCATCTTGGGGTCGGCCATGAAGTAGAGTGCGAACAGGTCGGCGCGGGCCTCCTCGATGGTGCTGCCGTAGGCCTTCAGGTCGTCGAGGCGGCAGCCGGGCTTCATGCAGCCCGAGCCGTGGCCGAGGCACTCGTGGAGCTGAGTGTGGAGCTCGCTGCCCACGGCGCCGTAGAGCCGGCAGCGCTGCCATTCGGCCTCGGTCTGCGCAAACTCGCGGGCCACGCCGTTGTCGGCCGCAGCCTTGCGGTGAGCCGCCGATATGTTGGCCAGCGACACCGACTTGGAGCCGTAGCGCTCGCGGATGCGGTCTTCGTTGGGCAGATTGACCCCGATGGGCGTCGAGGGATAGCAGTCGCCGCCAAGCATCACGGCGTTGATGACCCTCATGCTGACGCCGCGCACGTTCTTCTTGCGATATTCGTCGTCGATGGGCGAATGGTCTTCGAACCACTGGGCGTGTCGGCAGATGACGTCGGCGCGGCGCGTGGCCTCGTCGTCGACCAGCTGCACGATGCTTTCCCACGTCGCCTTGAGCCCGAGCGGGTCGGAATAGACCTCGATGAAGCCGTTGATGAAGTCGACGCCGGCCTCGCGCTCGGCCACCCAGCTGATGTTGTATTGCGCAAAGTCGGAGGCGGCGCCGGTCTCGTAGAAGCGGATGAGGCGGCGGATGACGTCGACCTGCCGCTCGTTCTCGGCCACGCCGATGGCCTTGTTGAGCCAATGGCAGACGTAGGCGAGGCACTCGCTGTAGCGTCCGCCCACGCGCCAGACAATCTCGCGCGGCTGTCCGCCCGTCGACACGAGGGTGCTGTTGAGCGGATGGCGCGAGGCGTCAGCGTCGGCATCGGCATAGAACTCCTCGACCTGCCGCTGGGTCAGCCCGCTGTAGAAGTTGACGGCCGAGTCGGTCACCAGGTCGCGCTGCGGGTCGAGGCAGACCTTGCGGGCGTCGCGGCCGGGCTCGAAGATGACGGGCGCGATGGCTTCGAAGGCTTTGTCGGCCGTGGTGCCCACGGCGGCTTCGAACGTGCGCGAAGGGACGCCGGCCATCCATCCGCACAGCTCTTCGCGACCGAAATCGGGCACGAACTTGTCGCCGCTGTAGTGATGATGGATGCCGTTGGCGAACCAGAGGCGCTTGAGGTAGACGGCCAGACGCCCGTCGGGACGGCCGGCGGCGAGCTGATGCCGGTAGACGGCTTCGAGCGCGCGCCTGATGAGCAGGTTGCCCGCGTAGTTCTGGTGCCACACTATGTCGCGGCCATAGAGCGCGGCCTTCGACAGGTAGAAGAGCAGCACCTTGCGCACGGGCGGCAGACGGTCGAAGTCCGGAATCTCGTAGCGCAGGATGCTGATGTCGGCGAAGCGATCAACTGATGTCATTGCTTTGACGGCGGTTTGCGGTTAGTCGGCAAGCAGTTTTTCTATCTCGTCCATCAGTTCGTTCATGGTCCTGATGGCCTCGTCGAACGGCTCGGAGGTCGTCATGTCCACTCCGGCGTCCTTGAGCAGGTCAATCGGATATTTCGAGCCGCCCGACGACAAGAAGCGCACGAATCGGCGCGTAGCCTCGGCGTCGCCGCTCAGAGTCTTGTGGGCCAGGGCCTGCGAGGCCACGAACGAGGTGCTGTACTGATAGACGTAGAAGCCCATGTAGAAGTGCGGGATGAAGGCCCACTCGAGCGCGACGCAGTCGTCCACAGAGCAGACGCCCAGCTCGTGGCCGTAGTATTTGCGGACGATGTCGCCATAGACCTTCGAGAGGACCTTGCCCGTCAGCGGCTGGCCCTCTTCGGCCATCTGGTGGATGGCGAGCTCGAACTCGGCGAACTGCGTCTGGCGGAAGAGCGTCCCCTTGAAGCCGTCGAGCATGCTCATCAGCAGCGACAGCTTCTCGCCCTTGGTCTGGAGCTTGCGCAGCATCATGTCGTCGAGCAGAGCCTCGTTGAAGGTCGACGCCACTTCGGCCACGAAGATGGCATAGTCGGCCGTGGCGTGCGGCTGGTGCGTGTTCGACAGATAGCTGTGCATGGTGTGGCCCAGCTCGTGTATGAGCGTGCCGACGTTCTCATACTGGTCGTTGTAGTTCATCAGGATATAGGGATGGACGTCGTAGGCGCCGCCGTTGCTGTAGGCCCCCGACGTCTTGCCGGCGTTGGGATAGACGTCGATCCAGCGCTCGGCAAAGGCGCGCCGCACCACGGCCGCATAGTCGTCGCCAAGCGGGCGGACGGCTTCGAGCACTAGCTGCTGCGCCTCATCGTAGGTGTATTTGAGCTCGATGTCATTGACGCACGGTGCGTAGAGGTCGGAATATTTGAGCGTGTCGACGCCCAGCATCCGCTTCTTGAGCTTCAGATAGCGGTGGAAGGTGGGCAGATTGCGGTTGACGTTGTCGATGAGCGAATGGTAGACGCTGGTGGGAATGTTGTTGCGCGACAGGGCCGCCTCGAGCGACGAGGCATAGTTGCGCGCCGTGGCCGAGAAGATGTTCTGGCGGACGTTGCCGTTCATCAGCTCGCCGAACGTGCCCTCGAAGCGGCGGTAGTTCTCCCAGAAGGCCGTCATGGCCTTCTCGCGGTCGGCACGGCAGACCGATGCGCGGACGTTGGAATATTCGGCCTGATTGAGCTCCACCTTGCGTCCGTCCGAAAGCTCGACGGTGGGCCAGGGCATCTCGGCATTGCTGAAGATGCTGTATGCCGACTCGGGCACGTTGCCCATGATGCCGACCTTGGCCAGCAGCGCCTCTTCGGCGTCGCTCAGGGTGTGTTCCTTGCCGCGCTTGATGCGGTCGATGTCCATGGCAAACACGGCAAGGCGCGGCTCGGCGGCCATGTAGGCGTCGAGCGTCTCGTTGGGGATGGCGGCCAGCTCGGGGCGGGCAAACGCGCTCTTCTGCACATAGTCGACATAGAGCAGCTGCATCTCCTTGGTCAGCGCCACCATGTCGGCGTCGCGCAGGTCCACGTCCGACTTCAGCGACGTGTAGATGAACAGCCGCGACATCCGGCGGCTCAGGTTGTCTTCGAACTCCATGTAGTCGGCCAGGTCCTTGGCCGACCTGCCCAGCCGTCCTTTGAAATCGGCTATCCGCTCGCACTCGGCGGCCAGGGCTTCCTTGTCGCTGCGCCAGGCCTCGTCGGTTGCGTAGAGGTCGGCCACGTTCCATTTATACTGATCGGCAATCTCCGATCTTTCTTTCTGAGACATATTTAAGTTGGTTTTTGTTTCGTCGCTTTGGGCCGATACGCGGTTGAGCATCGGACACACGGCCATGGCTGCCGCCACTGTTGCCGTCCGTAATGTGCTTGTCATTCTGCAGGTCATGTCGGTTGAGTTTGATTAAGATGAAAAATATGCGTCAGGCCGCCGCAATATGCGGGTCGGACCGGAATGCGAATTTCGGTAAAAAATGTGGCATGGGCATCAAAAAAACGACGCTCATTGCTGCTCCCTGACGACATTCGCCAGCAGGTCGAACAGGCCGTAGTATTCGCCCACGCCGACGAAGGCCACCGTCCATATCAGCGCCACTATCAGCAGCCAGAAGACATACATCAGCATCATCGGCCACACAAGCCGCTGCCAGCGTCCGCCCGCAAAGCCCCAGTAGATGCGAAGAGTCAGCAGCAGCTCCACATAAAAGGGCACGCCGGCGTCGTCGAAGCCGCTCAGGGGCAGATAGAGCAGCGAGAAAGCAAGCAACTGGCACGACGTGAACGCCCTCAGATAGAGCAGCTCGGCAAAGTTGACCTCCCTCATGGCCTCCACGCGGCGGAAGGCCCACCGGGTGGCCAGCGCATAGACCGGGATGGTCAGGATGGTGCGCAGGGCCACATTGATGTCGAACCACGTCGCGAACGACCGCACCAGCCGCACAAAGCCTTCGGGAATGGCGATGGTGTCGGTGTCGATGCTGAAATTGGCGTTGGGGTCGGCGGGCGTGCCGAAGAGCGTCGAGAGCATCCCGAAGATGGCGCCCAGAATGAAAAGCATCTGGAACGGATGGAAATAGGACACGCGCCGCCCTGCCAGATAGCTGCGCACCAGTCGCCCGGGACTGACCACCACGGCCACCAAGGTGTAGAAAAAGCCACGGTCGATATTGGTGAATCCGTTGAGCACATTGCGCAGCATCTTGCTCATGGTGATGCGCTCCACCTTGCGGTTCTGCCCGCACCGCGGACAGAAATTGCCGGCATAGACCGTGCCGCAGTTGAGGCACGTGCTCTCGCCGCCGGGCATGGCCGGGACGCCGCCCAGAAAACGTATTCTCAAAAAGCGCACACTCCTGCGCCACCACTTGCCTATGCTGAGCATGATAAATCTCCCCCTGAATTAGGTTCCACAATTATTGCCGGCGGCGAAATTAGACAATTTGGCGTGATGTAGCAAAGATGACGCGACAGGCCGCACCGGGCAATCTTGGCCACAAGTCTGGTGCGCTGCCAGAGCCAAGGCACACGATGCTACAA
>CALYZD010000033.1 GCA_945607565.1 uncultured Bacteroidales bacterium
ATTCCGTTCAATGGCAGCCGGCCGCGCAGACGCGTGGCCGGCTGTTTTTGGTTACGCCGGGCAAAGCAAATGTTACAATCCGCAAACGCCGGCCGGGCATAGTTGGCTAAGTTTGCGTCAGACCAAAAAACTTTGATGCAAATGATCAGAACGCACATTCGTTTCCGCGCATGTCGGGCCGCAGCGGGCCTGGCGTGCGCGCTGGCGCTGGCCTCGTGCGGCAGTACCGACACTCCCGTCCGCCGCCGGCTCCTGCTCGACGACGGCTGGCGGTTTTTCCGCTACGCCTCTGCCGCCGATGCCGACAGCCTCATCTACGACGTCCGCCCGCACACCGTCGACGGCCAGGATTATCTGGTGGCCGACGCGCGTCCCACCGAGGCCGAGCACGTCGAGGGCGGGGCGTCTGTGCTGAAGCCGTGGATTCTGCCCACGGGCAACGACTTTGTGGCCGACCCATCGCGGCGCCACGTCCGTCCGCAGGGCAATCCCGGCGCCGACTTCCCCTTTGTGCGCCCCGACTTTGTCGACACGGCATGGCAGCTCGTCGACCTGCCGCACGACTGGGCCGCCTCGCAGCCCTTCATGCAGGGCTGGAACGCCGAGGTGGGCGGAGGCATGGGTCGCCTGCCGGTCAACGGCGTGGCGTGGTATCGGCGCAGCTTCGACCTTGCGCCGGCCGACACCTGCCGTTCGGTCTTTCTCGATGTGGAGGGGGCAATGTCCTACGCCATGGTCTGGCTCAACGGCGTGCTGGTGGGCGGATGGCCCTACGGCTACAACTCGTGGCGCCTCGACCTGACGCCCTACGTCAAGGCCGGCTCCAACACGCTGGCTTTCAGGCTCGACAATCCCAACAACTCATCGCGCTGGTATCCCGGCGCCGGCCTCTACCGCCACGTCTGGCTGACGCTGACCGACCGCGTCCACGTGGCGCAGTGGGGCACGCGCGTCGCCACGCCCCAGGTCTCCGAGACGCACGCCACCGTCCACTTAGACGTCAGGGTGGCCAACGACAACGACCATGACGTCGAGGCGTCGGTCAGCACGCTGATCTACGAAGCCGACTCGGCCGGATGTCCGCAGGGCATGCCCGTGGCCGAGTTTGAGCCGAGCCATGCCGCCATTGCCGCCCGCGCCGACGTCACGCTGACCGATTCGACCGTCGTGGCCAACCCCAAGCTCTGGGGCCCCAGGCCCGAGGGCTCGCAGCAGATGTATGTCGCCGTCACCTACGTCAGCGTCGACGGGCGCACGGCCGACCGCTACACCACGCCCTTCGGCATCCGCCGCGTGACCTGTGGCGGAATCATCGGGCTCTTTGTCAACGGTCAGAAAGTCAGGCTGCAAGGCGTCAACCAGCACCACGACCTCGGCTGCCTCGGCGCGGCTTTCAACCGTCGCGCGGCCGAGCGCCAACTCGAGCTCCTGGCCGAGGCCGGCTGCAACGCTATCCGCCTGGCTCACAACCCGCCCGCGCCCGAGCTGCTCGACCTCTGCGACCGCATGGGCTTCCTTGTCATCGACGAGGTGTTCGACTCGTGGCAGCGCAAGAAGACGCCCCACGACTTCCACCTCATTTTCGACGACTGGAGCGAGCAGGACGCCCGCGCCATGGTCCGCCGCGACCGCAACCACCCGTCAGTAGTGGTCTGGAGCGTGGGCAACGAGGTGGGCGAGCAATACACCGACTCGGCCGGAGCCGCCGTCGGTGCGCGCCTGCGCGGCATCGTCCTCTCCGAAGACCCGACGCGCCCCGTGACGGCGTCGATGAACTTTGCCAAGCCGCACATGCCGTTCCCCACATGGATGGACATCATCAGCCTCAACTATCAGGGCGAAGGCATCCGCCAGGAGCCTGAGTTCGAGGGGACTGACCGCATCCGCACCGCCCCGCAGTACGACGCGTTCCACGAGCGCTTCCCCGAAAAGATGATAATCAGCAGCGAATCGGCGTCGGCATTCAGCAGCCGCGGCGTCTACTATTTCCCGGTGGCGCCCACCGAGTCGTCGCCCTTGCGCGACGGACGGGGCGGAAACTCTGACGAAGGTCATGTCTCGTCCTACGAGCTCTATGCCGTCGATTTCGGTTCGTCGGCCGACCGCGTTTTCCGGATGCAGGACTCGCACGGCTTTGTGGCCGGCGAATTCGTGTGGACCGGCTGGGATCATCTGGGCGAGCCGACGCCTTATTATCAGGCGCGCAGCTCCTACTGCGGCTTCATCGACATGGCCGGATTCCGCAAAGACCGCTTCTACCTCTACCAGTCGCGCTGGCGCCCCGAGCTGCCCATGGCCCACATCCTGCCGCATTGGAACTGGCCCGAGCGGGTGGGGCAGACCGTGCCCGTCCACGTCTTCACCTCCGGCGACGAGGCCGAGCTGTTCCTCAACGGGCGTTCGCTCGGCCGCAAGGCCAAGGGCCAGTATGAATATCGTATGCGTTGGGACAGTGTAGCTTACGAGCCTGGTGCGCTCGTCGTCCAGGCCTACCGCGACGGCCGTCCGTGGGCCGCCGACACCGTGGTCACCACAGGCCCGGCCGCCGCTCTTGTGGCCTCTGCCGACCGCGCCGCCATTGCCGCCGACGGGCTGGACTTGTCGTTTGTCAGCGTCGCCATTGCCGACAGCGCAGGCCGCTGCGTGCCGCGCACAGGCAATCGCGTCCGCTTCGAAGTGAGCGGCCCGGGCGTGCTCGTGGCCACCGACAATGGCAATCCCATGGACATGGAGCGCCTGCCCTCTACAGAGCGCAATGCGTTCTCGGGCAGAGTGATGGCCGTGGTTCGCGGCATTCCCGGCCAATCCGGCACCATCACCGTCACGGCACGCAGCCAAGGCCTCGCACCGGCTTCGGTCAGCATCGCCGCACGCTGATTTTTGTTAATGAACATTAACTTCTGCGTTTGCTGCCGCAGTCGCCGGCCGGCGCAGAAGTTTTTTGTTTTGTGTTGATTGTGTGTATGTTACGATACTGTTTTAAATTTTAACAAAAGCTAATGTGTATTAAAAAGAAGTCATATGTTTCTGTATTTTGATAGAATTATTTTGGCTTATATATTTTTTTACATACTTTCGCATGTCCTCAGTTCGAGTGGTGATTGTATATTATTCTAATGTGTAATTTTTGTCCGAAATTTGAGACCCGTCAGTGCGCAGACGTGTGAGTTAAGTAATTGCGTTCGGGTAGGTTGTGATATCCGGCCTACTTGAATGCTAAAATTTTAAACTATGAAATCAAAATCAAAGAAGGTCCTTTTGACCGTAGCTTGCTTGTTTGCAATGCTTTGTGTGGCAGTGCCCAACGCCGAAGCCAAAAGAACTGTGATTAAAGAAACCAAAACTGTTATTTCGGATGATGGTAAAACTATTATCATTATCGAAACAAAGATTGTAATCAAGGATTAATTGTTTGAGTTCTAGTAGTATTCGTTACTGCTCGAACTCTATTAATTTTTAGTAACGCAATGAGAACGACAAAACTTTTTCTTCCTTTCCTTTTATTTTGTTGCATTTCGACGCTTGCCCAGCAGGTCGGGATTGTTGTCAAATACGAGGAAACTTTCAACCCCGAACGTGCTCCCAAAACTGCACAAGGAAACATGACTCCAGACGAAATTTTAAAATTATATCTCAATTATAAAAGTGACAAATATTTGTACTGCAACAATGCAGTGGTCGCATTCGGAACAAATGTCATAAATAATCGAACCAAAACCATCGACTTGCGAAGTGATTTATCTGCTAATTATCGTTCTCTGACCGACAATGTGCAGATTGATGTTTATGGTGTTTGCTCTTCAAAATTTGTGATTGTTGATAGTGTTTTCGATTATCAATGGGATATTTCACCCGATGCAATCCGTGTAGTGATGGGCAAACAATGCCAAAAAGCAGTTTTTCATAGTCCCGATCGCCTAGAAGGCGATGTGGTGGCTTGGTTTTGTCCGGAATTGCCTTTTCAGGCCGGGCCTTTGGGCTACTGCGGTTTGCCGGGTCTGATTTTGCGGCTCGAAACCAGAAATTTTTTCTATGAGGCTGTTTCGGTGGAACCGATCACGACGACGCCCAAAATCAAATTGCCTCAGTCGGGTCAAAAGGTCAGTCGCACAGAGTTTTACGAGAGTCGTATTCGCATTCTCAAAGAAATGAATATCGATGGTGCGAAGATTATCTGATTGAGCGCCTAAGTGCACATTAATCATCCTTTAAACGAAAAATGAATCTGAGATTATGTCTGTCTTTTGTAGCGGCTCTTGTTTCGATATGTGTTGATGCTCAGACAGTTGCCACAGGTCGAATAGTCTGCGACGGTCAGCCGGTTCCCTTTGCCACGGTCAGTTTTTCGGCCGATAGCCTTTGCCGTGCCGTCAGCGGCTACGCTCTGACCGGCGAGGACGGAAGCTACAAGGCTCGCCTCAAAAGCAGTGGAAATCAGTGGCAGACAGTGCGTTGCCTTGGTTTTCAGACTCACTTGTCCAAGGTGTCGCTTGCCGACGGCGTCAACGATCTGGGCGCAACCGAAATCACGAAAGACGTTCTGGAACTGACCGATGTCACAATCAAGGCTTCGGCCATCGGGCGGACGATGCGCGGCGACACCGTGGTGTTCAATCCGCAGGTTTTCGCCACCGGAGCCGAGTCGTCGCTGGCCGATGTGCTGCGCCGCCTGCCCGGCATCGACGTCGACGAGACGGGCAACGCCAGCTACATGGGCCGCCCCATCAGCAAGATCCTGGTCAACGGCCGCGACGTCCTTGCGCGTGGCGGCGCGACGCTCAATACGCTCCCGGCCGACTACGCCAACGGCATCGAGATCATCACCGACTATCGCGACGGCTCCGTCTCCGACGATTTTGAGACGACGCGAAAGACGGCTTTGAATATAAAATCTGACGAAAGTCGTAAACATTTTGGTAACATTGACGCTTCCGGCGGCCTCCGTCGCAAATTCGACGCGCGCGGCACCATGATGCGCCTCGACGACCGCCTGTCGCTCACGGTCATGGCCAACGCCAACAACACCGGCGCCGCGCTCTTCTCGTTCACCGACTATGTCAATAGCCTTGGCGGCCTCTTTTCGCTCTCGACCGGGAGCCGCTTAGTGGCTGTCAGTCTGTCAGATCCAGGCATCGCGTCGCTCATCCGGCCATCGTCCGACGAGTACAAACGGCCTGCTTGTCTGCTCAATGCCACCGCGACGTGGAAGCCAGGCAAACGCTACAAACTGCTGCTGAGCGTGCTTGGCAACTATCTGGAATCGAGCGCGATGACGCAGACCGAGCAGTATTTCGCCAGTGGCACGGTCAACACGTCGAGCGAGGCTTCGGAGCGCGACAACACGATGCTGCGCCTGACCGCCACGCAGCGTTTCGACGTCTCGCCCACGTTCGACATCCGCGCCGAAACAGCCGTCGGCTATGGCGATTATGGACGTCGTAACGTATTTGTTGACACCGAGTTATGTGCGCCAACTATGGCCCGCGACCGCCACTCGACCGACGAACTGATGCTCCGCCAGCAGTTGGCCGTCAACTGCCGCACCGATTTTGGGCTGATCTATGCCGACGCCACGGTCGATTATCAGGACGGATGCCGCGGCCTGCGCATTGCCGATGAACGCAATCTGATTGGCGTACAGGCAGATGCGCAGGGCGTGCTGACCTCCAAAGCCGACCGCACCAAAACCAACCTTCGCGGCACGGCCGGCCTCATGCTCCCCCTCGTCGACGACGATCTGAGCCTGAAAGTCGAAGTGGGTCAGCGATTTGCGCGTACACGGCGCCACTCGGTGTTTGGCGCACAGTCCGGCACCGAAACGCACGACGCCTCGCGCTTCAACCTCTACGGCGCGCTAGCCCGCAGCCAAGGCCCGCTGACGTTCGAGTTCGGATGCGCGGCCGCCCTGCACAGCATCGCCTTCACGGGCCTTGCCGATGCCCACGTCTGGCGTGCTGAGCCCTACGCCACGTTCTATCTCGAAGTCGACGGCAAGGGAGCTAACGTGCTGTCGCTCACGGTCAAGCGCAGCCACGCGTCGCCCAACGACAGCGAGCTGACGCGCTTTGCCACGGCCGAGAGTTACAGCAGCGTGGTCCAAGCCTCCGTCACCGACTGCCGCCCGTGGGCCCGCTGGCAGGGCGAGATGAGCTACAACCTCATTCGCGGTCGCACCACGCTCAATCTCTCCGCCGACTTCGATCGCGGCTCGCGCAAACCATTGATTAGCAGCGACTCCGATGGTGTCCTGAGCGTCAGCCGATACGCCGGCCGTGGCCGCACCGAAAGCTATTCGGCCAACCTCGGCTTGGAGCAAGGTCTGTCACAGCTGCCGATTGACATAAGTTTTGAAGCAACCTGCGAAATATCATCAACTGCCATGTGCTATTCTGGCACAAATGTCACTGTTGAAACTGTCGAACCTAATGCAGAAATAGGATTTTCGACACGTTTCATGTCGTTTCCCGTCAATTTCGGCATCGATTTCGGATATGTTTATGAAGAAAGCCGCATCAAGTGCCTCGACAAGTCCGCCTATGGTCACAACCCCTACGGCGAGGCAGAACTGACATTTGCCCGTGGTCGTTGGCGCAGCAAGGCAAAATATCTATACGACAAGATTCGCAACGACGAAACATCGCTGACCCACAGCGACATCGACCTGATGATAGCCTGCCGCATCGGCCCGGCTGAGTTGCGCATCAGCGGCGAAAACCTGCTCAACCTTGGCGGCCTCGAATGGCTCAGCAAAACAATGACGCCTGTCATGTGTAGCTACTCGCGCTACAAGCAGATCGGCGGTCATCTGCTCTTCGGGATTTCGGTCAAATTGTGAACGTTCGGAGCGAAAAATCGACAGCGAAAATAGCTTGGCCACTATTGCAAATAACGAATCAATGTCTACATTTGCGCCGAAAAATTTTAACAAAATAGCCTATGGAATAACACAGCAGATTCATCTGCGCACTATAAAGACATATTGAAAAAAGCGTTTTAGCTTGATTGCGGTTCACTTGAAACTTAGACACTTTCAGAATATACAACCGGAATCGGAGCGACAAGCGCCTGCGCCTTTATGATTCAAAAGTAAAAGGCGTGGGCTTTGTTTGCATACGAGATGTATATTGGCAGTCTAAGGCCACAAGTGATCTCACGTCAAACATTGCCCGCGCTTTTTTTGTGCGCAGATTTTGGTTGCTCAGCGCAAGTCGGGGTGATGCTAATTGCAAATTTTAATTAACTATTCTAAATTAAAACAAAATGAAAACTATCAAATATTTTGCCCTGATTGCAGTGGCAATGCTGTGCGCTTCGTGTTCGCAACGACTTGTTGACTTCACAATCATTTCGTTCAAAAACATCCAGCTGGCCTACGACCGTGCTTCCGCCCGTGAGGTCAAGGGAAAGCATAACAGATTCTTGGGCATGGGAGCCAGCATCAAGGAAGCAATGGACCGCGCGCTCAAAAGCGCCGGCCCTGAGTATGATCTGCTCATCGATGGCGTCGTGCGTGTGAACAGCTATTACTTAGTGGCCGGCTACTCGGTGACCGGTACTGCGCTGTCGTCCAAGGCGATGCGTGCCGAACTTGGCGCGAGGGCTTCGAAGAATGGTGCCGCACGCACAACATTTTCGTGCCCGAGGTGGCCGAAAAAGAGTTGGTATTGTGTGACTAATGTCATTATTCTGATGCCCGTGTGGCAATCTTTATATGGCTGTCGGGGTGCAACGCATCCAGGCAGCCTTTTGGCGTTTGGAGGGCGGGTGAATTTTGTTAAATCTGCCATTAGTCATTTGTATTTGGTTGTCTTTGGAGCGATTTTTATTGACAATTCTGCATCCGATTTCAAATTATCATCCTGACAATGAAAAGAATAACAAAATTTTGCCTCGCCGTTGCGCTCTTGCTTGGCGTGGCGGCCGGGGCTCAGACGCCGCAAGATGCGCCGTTTGCTGTTGGCGATCAAGCGTTTATGCTCCATGGTGAGCCGTTTTTGATCAAGGCGGCCGAGGTGCATTATCCGCGTATCCCGCGGCCATATTGGGAGCATCGCATCAAGATGTGTAAGGCTTTGGGAATGAATACGCTATGCTTCTACGTGTTTTGGAACATCCACGAGCAGCGCGAGGGCGTGTTCGACTTTGAGGGCCAGAACGACGTGGCCGAATTTTGCCGCATCGCGCAGCGCAACGGGATGTACATCATCGTGCGGCCCGGCCATACGTCTGCGCCGAGTGGGAGATGGGCGGCCTGCCGTGGTGGCTGCTCAAGAAGAAAGACATCAGGCTGCGCGAGTGCGACCCGTATTTCATGGAGCGCGTCAGGATTTTTGAGCGCGAGGTCGGGCGGCAACTTGCGGGCCTGACCATCGAGCGCGGCGGACCTATAATAATGGTGCAGGTCGAGAACGAATACGGATCGTATGGCGTTGATAAACAGTATATTTCCGAGATTCGCGACATCTTGTGCGAGTCCGGCTTCGACAAGGTCACGCTTTTTCAATGCGACTGGGCGAGCAACTTCACCCTCAACGGCCTCGACGACCTTGTCTGGACCATGAATTTCGGTACGGGCGCCAACATCGACGAGCAGTTCCGACGGCTCAAAGAGCTGAGGCCCAATGCTCCGCTGATGTGTTCGGAGTTTTGGAGTGGATGGTTCGACAAGTGGGGCGCCCACCACGAGACCCGCCCGGCCGACGACATGGTGGCCGGCATCGACCAAATGCTGACAAAAGGCATTAGTTTTTCTTTGTACATGACGCATGGCGGAACCTCGTTTGGGCACTGGGCCGGCGCCAACAGTCCGGGCTTTGCCCCCGACGTCACTTCGTATGACTACGACGCGCCGATCTCCGAGAGCGGCCTGCCCACGGAGAAGTTTTGGGCGCTCCGTCGCACCATGGTCCGCCACGCCGGCGGTCGCCAACTGCCGCCCGTGCCCAAGGCTCCGATGGGCACCGTGGCCGTCGCACCGTTCGGGCTCGACGAGTTTGCGCCCATCCGTAGCGGCATCAACCGGAGCATCCGTAGCCGCGACGTCAAGACTATGGAGGAGCTCGATATGGGTTGGGGCACAATGATTTACGAAACGACGCTCCCGGCCGTGTCGCCCAACACGACCCTAAACATCAACGACTGTGACGACTTTGCCCGCGTCTTTGTCGACGGCGTTTGCGTAGGCCGGGTCGAACGTTCGCGCAACGAGCGGAGCATCCTGCTGCCGCCATCGGCTCGTGGGGCAAAACTCATGATTTTAGTTGAGGCAATGGGGAGAATTAACTTTGGCAGATCAATCAAAGATCATAAAGGCATCACGCAAAATGTCACACTTTGCTGCGAAGTTGACGGCCACGAACAGACGAACGACCTGAAAAAATGGACCATCTCGACCGTGCCCGACACCTACGAGGCAGCCTCCGGCGCACTTGCCAAGGGCGGCTCGGCAGCGAATGGCGAGGCCGGATACTATCGCGGGCATTTCGACCTCGGCAAGGTGGGTGATACCTTTATTAATTTGGAGTCGTTCGGTAAGGGGCAAGCCTACGTCAACGGGCACGCGATAGGGCGCTTCTGGAGCATCGGACCGCAGCAAACGCTCTATGTGCCAGGCTGTTGGTTGCACAAGGGCCGCAACGAGCTTGTGGTGCTCGACGTGATTGGGCCGAGCGGCGCGCCCACGGTTTTCGGGAGCACCGAGCCGGAACTGAACAAACTCAACGTGGCCGCAAGCGTTCGGCACAACGACCCCGCCGACCGCCCCGACACAGGCGCGCGCAAGCCGGTGGCCGAGGTGGCGATGAACGCCGGAAACGGTTGGCAGACAATAGCTTTCGACAAAGCGGCGACCGGCCGATACCTCGTGCTCGAATGCCTCTCGACCCACGACGGGCAGCCGCTCTCTATTGCCGAACTACATCTGCGCTCGGCCGAAGGCAACCGCATTAGTCGCGAACCGTGGAGGGTGAAATGTGCTGATTCTGAGAACGAAAAGGGCAATCACAACGCCGACAAGACATTCGACCTGCAAGAATCGACCTATTGGCAGACACAGCGCAACGCCGAAGGGCCGCATCTGATAATGATCGACCTCGGCAGCGAGCAGACAGTCAGCGCGTTGGACTATCTGCCACGAGCCGAGCAGGGCGCGCCGGGAAGCCTCAAGGACTGCCGCATCTTTGTTTTCTGAGCATCCGCCCAAATCCGACGGCGCCCAAACCAAAGTTGCTCAAAATAGATAAATGATGTGAATATTTCGAAATGAAATGATACCTTTGGGCGATTTTTTAAGAAAGTATCAAAGAGAAAAACAAAGTCATGATTAAACCAGAACCAATTGAGAAAGTAATTGACTTGGGTGATGGAAGGTCCATCACGATCGAAACCGGCAAACTGGCCAAGCAGGCCGACGGTGCAGTGATGGTGAAATGTGGCGGGACTTATCTGCTTGCGGCAGTGACGGCAGCTCCCGATGCCAAGCCCGACACCGATTTTATGCCCCTCACTGTCGAATACAAAGAGAAATTTGCGTCGTCGGGCCGATTTCCGGGCGGATTCACACGCCGCGAGGGCCGCGCATCGGACTATGAGATCCTTGTGGCACGCCTTGTCGACCGCGCACTGCGCCCGCTGTTCCCCGACGATTTTCACGCCGAGGTGTTTGTCAACATAACCCTCTTTTCATACGATAACGAAGTGATGCCCGATTCGCTTGCCGGCCTTGCCGCATCGGCTGCTCTGGCTGTTTCGGACATCCCGTTCCACGGCCCCATTTCGGAAGTGCGTGTGGGCCGCATCGACGGTCAGTTCAAGATCAACCCGAGCCCGGCCGAGCTTGAGCGTGCTGACCTCGACATCATGGTGGGCGCTACCTACGAGAACATCGGCATGGTGGAGGGCGAAATGAAAGAAGTGTCGGAAGCCGATATGCTTGAAGCACTGAAGTTTGCACACGCCGAAATCAAGAAACACTGCAAGGCACAGATGGAGCTGACAGAGGCTGTTGGCAAGGCCGAAAAACGAGTTTACTGCCACGAGGTCAACGACGAAGAGCTCCGCGCCAAAATCAAGGAGCAGTGCTATCCCAAAGCCTACGAAGTGGCACGCATGGGCTGCGCCAGCAAGGCCAAGCGCGCCGAAATGTTCGACGCCATCAAGGCCGAATTCGTGGCGGCCAACTATCCCGAAGAAACCACCGCACCCGAAGATATCCCGACATCGCTGATCAACCGCTACTATCACGACGTCGAAAAGGAAGCCGTCCGCCGCTGCATGCTCGACGAGCAGGTGCGCCTCGACGGCCGCAAGATGGACCAGATCCGCCCGATATGGTGCGAGGTGGGCTACCTGCCCGGACCTCACGGCTCGGCCATCTTCACCCGCGGCGAAACGCAGTCGCTCTCGACGGTGACGCTCGGCACCAAGCTCGACGAAAAGCTTGTGGACGAAGCCACATTCCGCGGCAACGAGAGGTTTCTGCTTCACTACAACTTCCCGCCGTTCTCGACCAACGACCCCAAGGCACCGCGCGGTGTAGGCCGACGCGAGATAGGCCACGGCAACCTTGCCATGCGCGCCCTCAAGAACATGATTCCCGAAGACATACCCTACACCGTCCGCGTGGTTTCGGACATCCTGGAATCCAACGGCTCGTCGTCGATGGCAACCGTCTGCGCCGGCACGCTGGCCCTGATGGACGCCGGCGTCCAGATCAAGAAACCCGTTTCGGGTATCGCCATGGGTCTGATAACAGACAATCAGTCAGATAAATACTGCGTGCTGAGCGACATCCTCGGCGACGAGGACCACCTCGGCGACATGGACTTCAAAGTCACCGGCACGCGCGACGGCATCACCGCCACCCAGATGGACATCAAGATCGACGGCCTGTCATACGAGATCCTCGAAAAGGCGCTCGACCAGGCACGCCGCGGCCGCATGCACATCCTCGACCTGATTGAGGAGACCATCCCGGCACCGCGTCCCGACTACAAGCCTCACGCTCCGCGCATCGTCACCATCACCATCCCGAAAGACATGATCGGCGCAGTGATAGGCCCTGGCGGCAAGATAATTCAGGACATCCAGTCGACCACAGGCACCACCATCAACATCGAGGAGAACGACGACAAGGGTTTTGTCAGCATCGCAGCCTCCGACAAGCCCAGCATCGACGCGGCTCTCGAGCGCATCAACCAGATTGTGGCCATACCCGAAGTCGGCAAGATCTATCGTGGCAAAGTCAAGTCGATCGTTGCCTTCGGCGCGTTCATCGAGATTCTGCCGGGCAAGGACGGACTGCTCCACGTGTCGGAGATTGACCACAAGCGTGTCGAAAACGTGACCGACGTGCTGAAGGAAGGCGACATGGTGGAGGTCATTCTCAAGGAAATCGACCCCAAGACCGGCAAGTTGCGCCTGAGCCGCAAAGACCTTCTGCCCAAGCCCGAAGGCCATTCGGACCGCCCGCACCGCGACGGCAACCGCAGGCGCCGCGAGGAATAGACACTCAGGCATTCGAAGCTAATGATTGGATAATTGCATGGCCCCCGAAGCAATTCGATTTGCGTCGGGGGCTTTTTCTGCCTAAAAGACCGTCCGCAGCAACGACCGACCGCCGCGCGGCCGCCGGCTTTGGAAAAAAAACATTATCCGAAGTTTGCTGTATGTTTAGAAATTATATATTTGCAGTTCGTTGGCGTGGTGCAATGGCATTGGGCCGGCGGCTGATTATCAATGATTGATAATAAATAATACTGTTATAAATAATCGATTAAAAACTATGAAACAAACGAGAATCCATGTCATTGGCTCAATTGCTTTGGCTGCACTTCTGGCAAGCTGCGCAAGTTTGGAGAAAATGAAAAAAGGTGCTTCATCAATTCAGTACAAAGTCACTCCTGAAGTGTTGGAAACACACGCCGGCAAAGTCGCTTTGGCAATCAAAGGCAATGTTCCTGCCAAGTTGTGGGACAAGAAATGCACCGCAGTGATTACCCCGGTTCTGGTCTACGAGGGCGGCGAGACCGTCTATCCTTCGATCACCGTGCAGGGCGAAAGCGTAACCGGCAATAACCCGTCGATTTCCTACCTCAACGGCGGCCAGATCAACTACGCTCAGCAGACCGTTGACTTCAACGACAAAATGCGTGTGTCTGACCTCGTGATCCGCATCAAGGCAACCAAAGGCACCGAGAGCGTCACTTTCGACGACTACAAAATCGCCGAAGGCGTGATTGCTACCTCGACATTGCTTGGCGAAGAGAAACCCAAAGCAGTGAAGGGCAAAGACGACTTCAAGAAACTTGTCAACGAGGCTCAGGCTGCCGAAATCATCTATCTGATTCAGAAGGCTGACATTCGCAACGGCGAGCTGAAGAAGGAAGACGTGAAGGCTCTGAACGACTACATCGCAGCAGTCAAGGCCGACGCCAACAAGAACCTCAAGGACGTGGTGGTTTCGGCATACGCATCGCCCGACGGTGCAACCGACCTCAACACCAACCTTTCTTCGAACCGCGAAAAGAGCGCAAGCAAGTATATCAACGCACAGCTCAAGAAAGCTAAGGCCGAGGCAAACGTAGTGGGCAAGAGCACTCCCGAAGACTGGGACGGCTTCAAGGCCGCTATGGAAAAGTCGAACATTCAGGACAAGGAACTCATCCTCCGCGTTCTCTCGATGTATAGCGATCCCGAAGTTCGCGAGCGCGAAATCAAGAACCTCTCTGCCGCCTACAAGGCAATCGCCGACGAGATTCTGCCTCCGCTGCGTCGTGCCGTCATCACTGTCAATGCAGAACTCATCGGCAAGAGCGACGAAGTGCTGAAGCAGTTGGTAGAGAGCAACGTAGACAGCCTCAACATCGAGGAAATGCTCTACGCCGCAGCTAACCTCTATGCAAACGACGCTGCAACTCAGGGCAAGATTTACGCCGCTGCCGAAGCCAAATATGCAAGCGATTGGCGCGCAGTGAACAACGCCGGTGTGGTATTGTTCGAAAAGGGTGACGTTGCAGGTGCAAAGGCCAAGTTCGAGGCTGCCGAAAAACTCCAAGCAACTCCGGTTGTGGAGAACAACCTCGGCGTCATCGCTCTGGCTGAAAAAGACTATGCAAAAGCTGAAGAGTGCTTCGGCAAAGCTGCCGGTGCAGGTCCCGAGCTCGACGAGAACCTTGGCGTGTGCGCTCTCCTGAAGGGTGACTACGAAAAGGCCGCTACATATTTCGGCGCAAGCACAAGCTGCAACGCCGCTTTGGTCAAGATTCTGACCGAAAAGTATGATGCCGCTCTCTCGACTCTGAATGCCAACAACGAAGAAGTAGGTCTCAAATATTACCTCAAGGCAATCTGCGGTGCACGCAAGATGGAGAAGGACTTGATGTTCGAAAATCTCCGCAAGGCCACATCGCTCGAAGCCAAGTGGAAAACTTACGCCAAGACCGATATGGAATTCGGCAAGTATTTCGAGGACGCTACCTTCAAATCGATTGTAGACTAATTCGGGACATCCGACTTTATAATGAGGCCGCTCTCCATTCGGGGAGCGGCCTTTTGGTTTCTTGACAAGTGCCTGCGGCAGCACAAAAAATTATCCGCCCGGAAGGCTCCGGGCGGATTTTTCATCTGTCGTTGTCGGGCTGTCAGTCGATGGTCGACATCATGTCGTCCTGCATGGTCGTCAGTTCGGTGACGGTCCAGTTGCCGGTGCTGCTGTCGTAGTCCATGTTGCAGGTCGAAAGCAGCTCGTGCCGGCTGTTTAGGTGGTCGAGTTTGCGGCGGCACTCGGTGGTGCGGCCTTTGCCGTCGAGCTTGCGGTAGGTGATGTCGCAGGTGGCGGTGCCGGCTTGCGAGTAGGTGTACTCAGCGATGCGGACCCAGCGGCCGTTGCGCATGGCTTCCATGGCTATGAGCGTGGAGCCGTCGGGCAGGGTGGAGTAGGAGCGGCGGCGCACGGGCTCGAGCATTCCGTTGCTCTGCTTGTCGTAGACGGTGACCGAGGTGAGTGCGCCGCTGTCGGAGTAGGTGCGGTTGTAGAAGAACGAGGGCGTGTCGCCGCTGTGGTTTGCGAAGGCGGTCATGCCCGATGCTGCCATGATGGCTGCGGCAATTGCGGTGCGGATGGTCTTGTTGGTTTTCATGGTATTCCGTTTTTTGTTGTTGTTATTGTTCCGATTTTGCCTATGCTTTGGCATAAGCCGTGCCACAATTGCAACTGTCAGAATATCAGCATTATTTCAAAAACGGCGTTTGCGCCCCGTGTGTATTTTTTGGACACTTGTGTCAATAAATGCGACTTGGGGCAGGTGCGCGGGCGGAGTGACGGGGCGGTGATGCGTGGCCTGTGACGCTCCAAATAAAACGGTGGCGGGTCTTGGATTTTGAGCAAAAAAGGGTATCTTTGCACCGTATTTGAATGCGGTTGTAGCTCAGTTGGTAGAGCGTCAGCTTCCCAAGCTGAAAGTCGCGAGTTCGAGTCTCGTCTGCCGCTCGCATCGGGTGCCGAAAGCCATTGGTTTTCGGCACTTTCTGTTTTGTGCCGTGGCGCGGTCGGCGTCAGTCATCAATCTGCCAGCAATCAGAAAAGGACAAAAAAAGGCGGCTCGTGTGGAGTCGCCTTGGGAGAGTACGGTGTTTTGCAAGTCTGCGTTTCAGAGTTTCCACTCAAAGCCGTCTTTGGTGTCTTTGATGGTGAATCCCATCTCTGTCAGCTCGTTGCGGATGCGGTCGGAGGTGGGCCAGTCTTTGTTGGCTTTGGCCTGCTGTCGGATGCTGAGCAGCAGGTCGATGGCTTTGGAGTAGGCTTCGCTGTTGTTGTCGGCGGCCGTTCCGATGCGCAGTCCGAGGATGTCTTCGACGAAGGTGTGGAAGACGGAGCGGAGTTCGTCGAGGTCGTCGGCGCTGATGGTGGCTTTGCCGTCGTGGATGGTGTTGATGGCTTTGGCGGCGTCGAAGAGGTGCGAGATGACGATGGGCGTGTTGAGGTCGTCGGCGATGGCTTCTTCGCAGCGCTGGCGCAGTCCCTGTATGTCGACGGTGGTGGTGGCCGACGGTGTGAGCCGTGCGAGTCGTGCGCAGGCTTCTTCGAGTCGTTCGAGGCCTTTCTGCGAGGCAAGGAGGGCTTCGTTGCTGAAGTCGACGGTGCTGCGGTAGTGTGCCTGGAGGATGAAGAAGCGGATGGTCATGGGCGAGTAGGCCTGGGTGAGCAGCGGGCTGGTGCCGTTGAAGAATTCGTCGAGGGTGATGAAGTTGCCGAGCGACTTGCCCATTTTCTGGCCGTTGATGGTTATCATGTTGTTGTGCATCCAATAGCGGACGGTCTCGTGGCCGAGTGCGGCGGTGGACTGCGCTATCTCGCATTCGTGGTGCGGGAAGACGAGGTCGATGCCGCCGCCGTGGATGTCGAACTGCTCGCCGAGATATTTGGTGCCCATGGCCGAGCATTCGAGGTGCCAGCCGGGGAATCCGTCGCTCCATGGCGATGGCCAGTGCATGATGTGCTCGGGCTGTGCCTTTTTCCAGAGTGCGAAGTCGACGCTGCGGCGCTTTTCGTCCTGGCCGTCGAGCTGGCGTGTGGTTTCGAGCAGCTCGTCGATGTTGCGTCCCGAGAGCTTGCCGTAGTGGTGCCGGCTGTTGTATTTTTCGACGTCGAAGTAGACGGAGCCCTGGCTTTCGTAGGCGAATCCGGCGTCGATTATCTTTTTGATGTATTCGATCTGCTCGATGATGTGGCCCGATGCGTGTGGCTCGATGGATGGCGGCAGCACGTTGAGGCGTTCCATGGCGGTGTGGTAGCGGTTGGTGTAGTACTGTGCCACTTCCATGGGTTCGAGCTGTTCGAGCTTGGCTTTTTTTGCAATCTTGTCTTCGCCGTCGTCGGCGTCGTGCTCAAGGTGGCCGACGTCGGTGATGTTGCGGACGTAGCGCACCTTGTAGCCCTGGCTGAGCAGGAGGCGGTAGAGGACGTCGAAGGTGATGGCGGGGCGGGCGTGGCCGAGGTGTCCGTCGCCGTATACGGTGGGGCCGCAGACGTACATGCCCACGTGGTCGGGATTCAATGGCTTGAACTCTTCTTTCTTGCGAGTCAGAGTGTTGTAGATCTGTAGTTTCTTTTCCATATCGAGTTTTTGCAAATGCCGCTAAGTTATCCAAAAAAGGGTATTCGGAGCCATGCCGGCCGATAAAATCTGCCCGCGCGGGTCGCATTTTGTCGGCTCAGGCTCTATCTTTGCAGAGTTTTTTCATCCTGACGTCGAACCATGATGCAACCCTGCCAGTCTGCTCTCAGTTGCCTGCCCGGCATTGGTCCCAAGTGGGCCGAGCTGCTGCGTGCCGAGCTGCATCTGCAGACGTGCGAGGACCTGCTGACGTATTATCCCTACAAATATGTGGACCGCAGCCGCGTCTACCGCATAGCCGACCTGCGGCCCGACATGCCCTACGTCCAGTTCTGCGCGCGCTTCTCGTCGCTCAATGTGGTGGGCGCGGGGCGCAAGGCCCGTCTGGCAGCCACGGTGACCGATGGCACGGGCGTGGTGGAGCTGGTGTGGTTCAAGGGGATGCAGTATGTGCGCAGCGCCGTCCGGCCCGACACCGACTATCTCTTCTTTGGCAAGCCCACCGAGTTCAACCACAGCATCACCGTGGCGCATCCCGAAATGGAGCCGGTGGTGGGCGGGCAGATGCCGGCCGTCAGTCCGCTGCAGGCGTTCTACAACACCACCGAGCGGATGAAGAAGAGCTATCTGAACTCGAAGGCGATTCAGAAGATGATGACCACCCTGTTCGTTCAGATGGGCGGCAGCATCCCCGAGACGCTTCCGGAGCACATCCGCACGCGCTGCGGGCTGATGAGCCGGGCCGACGCCCTGCGCGTCATCCACTTCCCGGCCGACAACCGCCAGCTCGAAAAGGCGCGGCTGAGCCTCAAATTCGAAGAGCTGTTCTATATCCACATCAACATACTGCGCACCCGCACGGCGCGCCACACCCGGCAGGCCGGCAACCGGATGCCGAAGGTTGGGCGTCTGCTCAACACGTTCTACAAAGAAAAGATACCCTTCGAGCCCACCGGCGCGCAGAAGCGCGTGGTCCGCGAGATAGTGGCCGACATGAACACCGGCTGCCAGATGAACCGCCTGGTGCAGGGCGACGTGGGCTCGGGCAAGACGCTGGTGGCGCTGATGGTGATGCTGGTGGTGGTCGACAACGGCTTCCAGGCCTGCCTGATGGCGCCCACCGAAATACTTGCCACACAGCACTTCCAGAGCATAGCCGCCATGCTCGACGGGCTGCCCGTGCGCGTCGAGCTGCTCACCGGCTCGACCCGCAAGAGCGTCCGCACGCAGCTGCTTGCCGACCTCGCCGCCGGCCGCATCGACATCCTGATAGGCACCCACGCGCTGATCGAAGACACAGTGGTATTCGCCAACCTCGGCCTCGCCATCATCGACGAGCAGCACCGCTTCGGCGTGGCGCAGCGGGCCAAGCTCTGGGCCAAGAACGTCAGGCCGCCGCACGTGCTGGTGATGACCGCCACGCCCATTCCCCGCACTTTGGCCATGACCGTCTACGGCGACCTCGACGTCTCCGTCATCGACGAGCTGCCGCCGGGGCGCAAACCCGTGGTCACCGAGCACTACTACCATTCGCGCCGCGGACGCCTCAACGCCTTCGTGCGTTCCGAAATCGACAAGGGCCGGCAGGTCTACGTGGTCTATCCGCTCATCGAAGAGTCGGAAAAGATGGACATCAAGAATCTGACCGACGGATACGAATACATGCAAAGCATCTTCCCCGACTGCAACGTCAGCATGGTGCACGGACGGCTCCGGCCCGCCGAAAAGGACGAGGCCATGCGCCGGTTCGCCTCGGGCGAGTCGAAGATAATGGTGGCCACCACCGTGATTGAGGTGGGAGTCAACGTGCCCAACGCCACGGTGATGATAATCGAGAGCGCCGAGCGCTTCGGCCTATCGCAGCTGCACCAGCTGCGCGGCAGGGTGGGGCGCGGCGCCGACCAGAGCTATTGCATCCTGATGACGGGCGACCGCCTGTCGGAAGACACGCGCCGCCGCATGGAGGTGATGACGGGCACCACCGACGGCTTCGAGATAGCCGAGGCCGACATGCGCCTGCGCGGGCCCGGCAACATGGAGGGCACGCAGCAGAGCGGATTGCCCTTTGAACTGCGCATTGCCGACCTTTGCCACGACGCACAGCTCGTCAGCTACTCGCGCGACGTGGCCTCGTCGGTGCTCAATGCCGACCCCGACTTGCAGAAGCCCGAGAACGCGCCCATAGCCGCCCGGGTGGAGCAGCTGCGCCGCGACTCACCCAACTGGATAATGATTTCGTGAGCCCGCATCCGCCCCGCCGAACCGAAAAAAACTGAAATTAAACCGACTGAAAAATATGAAACACACAATCACTCTGCTCTGCGCGCTGGCCATGGCCTCCGCCGCCGGAGCTCAGACCGCCGAGACGCCGCTGGTGCGCATCGGCGGCAGCACCTACTCGCTCGAAGAGTTCGACTACGTCTATCAGAAAAACAACGCCGTGGCGGCCGAGAAGCTCACGCGCAGCCAGTATCTCGACCTCTTTGTGGACTACAAGCTCAAAGTGCACGAGGCCATGGCCCAGGGGCTCGACACCGCCGCGTCGTACCTGCGCGAGGCGGCCTACTACTACGACGACCTGGCCAAGCCCTATCTGCGCGACACGGCCGAAGACTCGCGCATGGCGCATCAGGCCTATGAGCGGATGCTGAAGGAGGTGGACGCCAGCCACATCCTGATACGCCTGCGGCAGGGAGCCGGCGCCGCCGATCGCGAGCGCGCCGAGCAGCGCCTGATGCAGGCCCGCGCCGAACTGGAGCGCGGCGCCGACTTTGCCGACGTGGCCCGACGCTATTCCGAAGACCCATCGGCAGCCACCAACGGCGGCCATCTGGGCTACTTCACGGCCTTCCAGATGGTGCTGCCATTCGAAGACGCCGCCTACTCGATGCAGCCCGGCCAGCTGTCGGGTGCGGTCGAGAGCCGCTTTGGGCTGCACCTGATACGCGTCAACGCGGTGAGACCGGCCCACGGCGCGGTGCGCTCGGCCCACATCATGAAGATGGTGCCGCGCAGCGCCCCCGACAGCGTCTGGGACGCCGCACGCCTGTCCATCGACTCGCTCTATGCCGAGCTTCAGTCGGGCGCCGACTTTGCCGCCGTGGCCCGCCGCTCGTCGGACGACCGCCAGTCGGCGCGCAAGGGCGGCGAGCTGCCCTGGTTCTCGGTGGGGCAGATGGTGCCCGAGTTTTCGGAGAAACTGATGTCGGCGCAGGACACGGGAGTGGTGCTGCCGCCGTTCCGCACACCCTTCGGCTGGCACATCGCCAAGCTGCTCGAGCGCAGGCCCATACCGCCCTTTGCCGAGGCGCGTGCCGAGATTGCCGACCGCCTGGCCGCCGACGAGCGCTCCGAGGCTTCGGTCGACACGCTGGTGGCCCGCCTGGCCGCGCGCTACGGCTTTGCGTGGAACGCGGCCGCCGTCGACAGCATCCGCACAATGGCCGCACGCCTGCGCCGCAACCCGTCGGAACTGCGCCGCCGCATTGAGTCGCTCGGCATGACAGTGGCCGCCATGGACACCGCCACCATGACGGCCGGCTGGTTTGCGTCGGAATGCGCCGAGAGCATCGTGGCCGACGGCCTCGACGCCGCGCTGGCATCGGCCCGACGCCGCTTTGTGATTGCCTACGAAAAGTCGGTCCTCCCGGCCAAATATCCCGACTTCAGATACCTCTATGCCGAGTATCACGACGGTCTGCTGGTGTTTGAGATAAGCAAGCGCGAGGTGTGGGACAAGGCCGCCGCCGACACCGCCGGCTGCCGCCGCTACTTCGACGAGCACCGCGCACGCTACAACGCGCATCAGGCCTTCGACGGCATTGCCGCGCGCTGCGCCTCCAAGAGCCAGGCCGACCGCCTGCGCCGCCTCATAGCCAAGGGCAAGGCCACGCCCGAGAATCTGCAGGAGCTCTTCGCCAAGCAGGGTGAATATAACCAGGGCCGCATGGAGCGCGGCGCCGACCCCGAGATGGACCGCCTTGTGTGGCCCGACTCGCCCGCCGACCCGGCCACCGTGGTGGTGAGCGGCACCTACGAGGCCGGCACGCCCGTCGCCTTCGAGGAGGTGCGCGGCCTTGTGGGCATCGACTATCAGCAGCATCTGGACGCGCAGTGGGTCGGCTCGCTGCGCGCCAAATACAGGCCCGAGGTGCTCCGCCGCCTGCGCTGACGCCCAGCGCGCATCAGCCCCCCCCTCACGAAAGACAACGAACCGAAAGCCTGCTCCGCACTGCGCGGGGCAGGCTTTTCTGCGCAGCGGGCCGGCCTCTGGGCGAGTGCGGCGACGGTTTGGTTAACAATGGTTGACAATCGTTATCAATCTTAAATCCACCCCCCGTCATCGGTCTTTTTATCCCCCTTTATATTAAAAGATGTATACAAACTTTGCCCCGTCGGACGGCGAGCGGCAGTGCACGCGCCCGCCCCGGCACGGAAACGTATACACCAATCTTAAAAACACGTAATCATGAATAACATCAAGACATGGCTGCTGGCGGTGACGCTGCTGGCAGCCGGCATGGCGGGCCACGCTGCGGGGCGCCTGACGGTCAACGGCGCCGAGGCCGAACTGCAGGTGACCGAGATGACGATTGTGGGCTCGGACGCCTCACTGACATTTGCCGACGGCACCACGGCCACGCTGCCGCTCTATCAGCTGCGCTTCACGCCGGTCGCCGACCCCACGGCCATTGACGGCGCCGGCACTCTGGACTTCTATGTGGCATCGCGCCCGGCTCAGGACGGCCGGCTCGAAATAGGCGGCGCCACGGTGGGCGACGCCGTCCGCATCTTCGACCTCCAAGGACGCCTCTGCCAGTCGGCACGCATCGAGGCCGACCCCGCACAGCTCGACATCAGCCGCCTGAGCCGCGGCATATATGTGGTTCTGGTCGGACAGCGCACGGCCGTCAAGATTCAAGTTCGATAGGGTCATCAGCATAAAACAAGAATCATCATGAAAAGAATATTTACTTGCATAGCAGCCGCCCTGATGGCCACCGCCGTCGAGGCGCAATACAGAGTCCTTGTGGGCACCGACAACGGAACCGACACTTACAAGGCCGAATGGATCGAAAGCATCGCCTTCAGCAACAAAAAGTGCACGGTGCGCGTCAACGGTTCCGACAAGGAGTATGAGGCCTACAATCAAATCTACTTCTCGCGCACCGAGTGGAACCTCTGCATCGACTCCGACAGCGAGACGATGCTCGCCTTCCATGGCGACGACGACGCGTGGCTGGCTTCGGCCACGACGGTCAACGTCGACGGCACCGAAGTGACTTGGACACCGTCGTCGACCGGCCGCTACGATGCCGCCACTACCGACGACTTCCGCCAGCTCGGCTTCCGCGAGACGACCGGCCTCGAGTTCGACAAGAGTCCGCGCATCAACCTGCCCGGCTCGGGCAAGACGGGCATTCAGGGCTCCATGAGCATCCGCGTGCCGGTGAGCCCGGGCGACGAGATGACGGTCTACTATTCGAACACCGGCACCAACAACGGCAACCGCAAGCTCAGCATCGACGGCGTGGAGATGGGCGAAGGCTCGTCGAGCACCACTAAGACCAGCCTGAGCTACACCGTGCCCGCCGGCGTCTACTCGCTGACGCTCAGCAGCCCCGGCCTCGTCTACTATTCGATAGTGCTGACCGAGCCCGAGACGCCGCCCACGCAGGTGGCCACGCCGGTCATCAGCTTCGACAGCTCCACCGGCCTGGTCAGCATCAGCTGCACCACTTCCGACGCCAGCATCTACTACTCGACGGGCGAAAACACCACCGGCGTCACCACCACCTACACGGCGCCCTTCAGCGTGACCGAGCCCACCACCATCTACGCCACGGCCCAGGCCGCCGACCTGGACGCCTCTGAAGTGGCGCAGCTGACCGTGTCGCGCGTGGCCACCCCCACGCTGAGCGTGCAGGGCAACCGCGTCAGCATAGCCTGCACGGTCAAGAACGCCACCCTGCAGTATTCGACCGACGGCGGCACCACCTGGACCACCGGCACCTACTGCGTGGTCACCTCCGCAGCCACCACCAGCGTCATGGCGCGCGCCTCGCTCGACGGCTACCTGACCTCCGAGACGGCATCGGTCGCCGTCAGCTACAACGCCGAGCTGGCCAACTCGATTATGCTGACCCGCGTGGGCGGATGGTTCGAGGCAGCCTATGCCGAATGGGAGCACTACGAGGGCGCATCGGGCTACAACGTCTACTGCCGCAGCACCGACGCCGCCGAATACACCCGCCTCGACGCCATGCTGGTGCGCCGCTACGCCGCCTATGACCGCGCCGACGCCGTGGGCCTGAAGGCAGGCACCTACAAGTTCAAGGTGGTGGCCACCGACGCCGAGGGCAACGAGATAGCCGAGAGCACGGTCGAGTCGGAAAACGTGACCGTGATTGCGCACGACCGCAGCGGCTGGGCATTCACCGGCACCACCACGCCCGGAGCCTACAAGGCCGACGGCACGCTCAAGGACAACGCCATCGTCCTCTATCTGACCAAAGACAACGTGTCGACCATCAGCTACGAGGCAGTCAAAGGCGAGAATGCCAATGCATCGGCCACCTACACTGGCTTGCAGACCGTGCTGAGCGAAACGTCGCTCAAGAACCTGACCGTGCCCCTCTGCATCCGCCTTGTGGGCACAGTCACCTCCACCGAGTTTCCCAAGTCGATGTGGGGCTCGTCGGCCGAAGGCCTGCAGGTGAAGACCACCACCACTGAGGGCGTCACCATCGAGGGCATCGGCGAGGACGCCACCATCAAGGGCTTCGGCATCCTGTGCCGCTCAAGCAACTATGTGGAGCTGCGCAACTTCGGCATCATGCTCTGTGCCGACGACTGCATATCGCTCGACAGCGACAACCTCTACACTTGGGTCCACAACATCGACTTCTTCTACGGCGGCACCGGCAGCGACTCCGACCAGGCCAAGGGCGACGGCTCGCTCGACCTGAAGGGCAACTCGAAGTATAACACCTACACCTACAACCACTTCTGGGATTCGGGCAAGATGTCGCTCTGCGGCATGAAGAGCGAGAGCGGCCCCAACTACATCAGCTACCACCACAACTGGTTCGACCACTCCGACAGCCGCCACCCGCGCGTGCGCACCATGACCGTCCATGTCTACAACAACTACTTCGACGGCAACAGCAAATACGGCGTGGGCGCCACCATGGGCTCCAACGTGTTTGTGGAGAACAACTACTACCGCAACTGCAACCGCCCCATGATGAGCTCCAAGCAGGGCACCGACGCCACCGGCGACGGCACCTTCTCGAGCGAGAACGGCGGCATGATAAAGTCCTTTGGCAACGTCTTTGCCGAAAAGTCGGGCAACTTCAGCTTCATCACGGCCAACGAATGCGAGGCGGCCACGGCAGTGAGCGCCACCAGCTTCGACGCCTACGAGGCCTCGACGCGCAACGAAACCGTGCCCTCGACCTACAAGACCCTGAGCGGCGGCACCACCTACAGCAACTTCGACACCGACGCGTCGGTGATGTATAGCTACACGCCCGACGCCCCGGCCGACGCCCGCGACAAGGTGCTGGAATATGCCGGCCGCATGAACGGCGGCGACTTCCGCTGGACCTTCGACAACTCCGTCGACGACGCCTCCTACGACGTCAACACCAAGCTCAAGGCAGCCATCACGGCCTACACGTCGAGCCTCGTCAGCGTCTACGGCGCGGCTTCGAGCGGCAGCGGCGACAGTGGCAGTGGCGACAGCGG
>CALYZD010000034.1 GCA_945607565.1 uncultured Bacteroidales bacterium
GCCTGAATATTTTTGTAAATAATATAAGGCAAAAGTATTTTAATTATTCATATAAATATTAACTTTGTTTCGAAAATTTGGTGGAAATGACAGATTCTAAGGTTGAATTAGCGAATCGGTTGAAGCGCAAGATCGGTCAGTTGCTCGATAGTTACCGCGAACTGAAGAGGCTAAATGAATCGTTGAAATCTGAAAATGAAAGTTTGGCGGCCGAGCTCGAAGATGCAAGGAATGAGTACGCCCGTCTGGATGCGGCTTTCAATGCCTACAGATTGTCTCAGTCGCTTGTTGCAGATGGTTCGAATTCGGATTATGCAAAAAAACGTATTAGCCAAATTGTGCGGGAAATAGACAGGTGTATAGCACTATTGAACCGATAAGTTGTCGACAGAATGGACGAAAAGATCAGCATAACGGTAAAGATTCTGGATCGCAGTCTGTCTTTTTCGATAGACAGATACGACGAACAGAAGGTTCGTGCTGCCGCCAAACTTGTTGACGAGAAGGCGAAAATATATAAAGAAAAGTATTCTGCAGTGAATGAATCTGGTACTCAGAAGTTTGATGATACCGACTGTATATCGTTGGTGGCTTTGCAGAATACGGTGAAAAGTCTGAATGCCGACGCGGGGATGATGGAAACACCGCTGGAGGCGGCAGTCAACGAGGTGCTTGATGACGTCGATATGGTGCTATCGGAATTGAAATAGTTCTTTTTAGTTGAAAGTTTATGACCGCAATTCTATCTGGCCGCGTTTGGTGGCAAGATTAGTGTTGCGTTTTTTTATTTATATGAATTAATACAAATAGTTAGTAATCATGGAAATACTGATAGGTATAGGAGCTTTCGTGATAGGCGGGGGACTTACTTGGATTCTTTATTCGACGGCTTTGAAAAGCAGGAGCCGCAAAATAATCAAAGAGGCGGAAACTGAGGCTGAAGTGATCAAGAAAGACAAGATTCTGCAGGCCAAAGAAAAATTTCTTGCGCTCAAGGCCGAGCACGAGAAGGAGGTCAATGCAAGGAATTCGAAGGTCGCAGCAGCCGAAAACCGGATAAAGCAGCGCGAAGGTGTGATCACCCAGAAACTCGAAGAGCTTCAGCGCAAAATCAAGGAAACGGCCACGGCCAAGGAAGAGCTGGATAAGCAGGTCGAGCTGATGAACAGGAAAAATGAGGAAATCGACAAGACGCACAAGCAGCAGATCGAAAAGTTGGAGGCGATTTCCGGAATGTCGGGCGAGGAAGCCAAGGAGATGCTGATCGAGAATCTGAAAGCCGAGGCCAAGACCGACGCGATGTCGTATGTGAACGACATCTTGGACGAGGCGCGAATCAATGCCACGAAAGAGGCTAAAAAGATTGTGCTTCAGACCATTCAGCGTGTGGCTACCGAAACAGCCATCGAAAATTCGGTGACGATATTTCATATCGATTCGGACGAAATCAAGGGCCGCATAATTGGTCGCGAGGGCCGTAACATTCGTGCGCTTGAAGCGGCAACCGGCGTCGAAATAATTGTGGACGACACGCCCGAAGCCATTGTGTTGTCGGCATTCGACCCGATGAGGCGCGAGATTGCCCGGCTGGCGTTGCACCAGCTGGTGACTGACGGTCGCATCCACCCGGCTCGCATCGAAGAGGTGGTCAACAAGGTTCGCAAGCAAGTGGAGGAGGAAGTTGTGGAAACGGGCAAGCGCACTTCGATTGACCTTGGCGTGCATGGTCTGCATCCCGAACTTATCAAGTTGATCGGCAAGATGAAATATCGTTCGTCGTATGGTCAGAACCTGCTGCAGCACGCTCGCGAAACGGCCAATCTGTGTGCCGTGATGGCATCTGAGCTCGGTCTCAATTCGAAGAAGGCCAAGAGGGCCGGCCTGCTGCACGACATCGGCAAGGTTTCGGACGAGGAACCGGAACTGCCGCACGCAATTTCGGGCATGAAGCTTGCCGAAAAGTATAAGGAAAAGCCTGAAATCTGCAATGCCATCGGCGCTCACCACGACGAGGTTGAGATGAATACGATGATTGCGCCCATTGTTCAGGTCTGCGATGCTATTTCCGGTGCCCGTCCGGGTGCCCGCCGCGAGATTATCGAGGCCTACATCAAGCGTTTGAACGATTTGGAGAGCATGGCGCTGTCTTATCCGGGCGTCATCAAGACTTACGCCATTCAGGCCGGCCGCGAGTTGCGCGTCATAGTTGGCAGCGAAAAGATTTCGGACAAGGAAGCCGAAACGATTTCGTACGATCTGGCGCGTAAGATTCAGACCGAAATGACATATCCCGGTCAGGTGAAAATCACAGTCATCCGCGAAACCCGCGCGGTAAGTTTTGCGAAGTAAACTTGCGGATAAACATCTGACACTGAACGAATAGAGTGGTAGCTTCGGCTACTGCTCTTTTTTGATTTAGGGTGGTTGAAGTGTCACAGGCTCAGTTGGTTTGGGCGATTAGGCGTTTTCTTCGCGATTTAACAGGCGGCCTCGTGGCAGGGCATCAACAATAAAAAATGTGAAATCATCACCGAATTGTATGATACGGCCTCCGTTAAATCACATTTTTGCATATTATTGTGCCAAATTTAAATTACCAATAGATGAAAGGAACATATTTATTTATGATGTCATTAGCAGCAGCGACTGCATTGGTGGGTTGCAGCAATGCGCCCAAAGGCCAGGTGGCAAGTTTCACAGGCGAAGATATGGATACCACAGTCGATCCGTCGGTAGATTTTTATAAATACGCCAATGGCGGCTGGATAAAGCAGCATCCGCTGCCCGACGACAAGAGCCGTTTCGGTGTGTTTGACCTGATGGCCGAGGAAAACCGCGAAAGACTGAAAGAAATCATCAATGACGTGGCAGCCAACAAAGGCCCGCAGGGAAGCGTCAGCCAGAAAATAGGCGACTTCTACGCCTCGGGTCTCGATATGGAGAATCGCAACGCGAACGGTTACAGCAGTTTGAAGCCTTATCTGGAGAAAATTGCCGGCCTGACGGACAAAAGCCAGGTTCCGGCTCTGACGGCCGAGCTCCAACTGTCGGTCTGCAATCCGTTTTTCAATCTCTTCCCCGATGCCGACGCCAAAAACAGCTCAATGTGCATCGCCACGCTTTGGCAGGGCGGCCTCGGACTGCCCGACCGCGATTACTATTTCGAGCCCGACGACCGTTCGAAATCCGTGCGTGAGGCCTATGTGGAGTATCTGACAACGCTGTTCACGCTGGTCGGCAACGACAGCCTTGTGGCAGCCGAGAAGGCACAGAAAGTGTTTGATTTTGAGAGCAGACTGGCCGAAGTGTCGTCGACCAAGCTCGAAAACCGCGTGCCGGAGAACATCTACAACAAAATGAGTGTTGACAGCCTCAAGCTGATTTCTCCCGACTTTGCGTGGAACGTTTATTTCGAAGGAATGCAAGTGACTGTAGACGAGGTGAATGTGTCGCAGCCAAAGTTCTTCGCGGCGCTTTCGCAAATCATTGCCGACGCCAACATCGATGTGCTCAAAGATTACATGACGATCAATCTGCTCGCCGACGCCGCTCCGTATCTGTCGGACGATTTTGTGGCAGCCAATTTCAAATATTCGTCGACGATTACGGGCGTCAAAGAGATGCAGCCGCTTTGGAAACGCGTGATAGGCACCATCAACGGAACTATGGGTGAGGCTGTCGGACAGCTGTATGTCGAAAAATATTTCCCGGCAACGGCCAAAGCTCGCATGCTCGAACTTGTCGAGAATCTCCGCACGGCTTTCGGTCAGCGCATCGACAATCTGACTTGGATGAGCGACTCGACCAAGGCCGCAGCCAAGGACAAGCTCGCTGCCATCATGGTCAAAATCGGTTATCCCGACAAATGGAAGGATTATTCTGACCTGCAGATAGTTGAAGGTGACTATGCCGCCAATCTGATTGCCGCCAGCAAGTTCCTGACCCGCGAGCAGCTCAACAAAATCGGCAAGCCCGTCGACAAGTCGGAGTGGTTCATGAATCCGCAGGAAGTCAACGCATATTACAACCCGAGCGCCAACGAAATTGTCTTCCCGGCCGGAATCCTGCAGCCGCCGTTCTTCTATGCCGATGGCGACGACGCCGTGAACTATGGTGCAATCGGCGTGGTGATAGGGCACGAAATGACCCACGGATTTGACGACATGGGCCGCAAGTACGACAAAGACGGCAACATGAACAATTGGTGGACGCCAGAGGACAGCGAGAAGTTCAAAGCCACGACGCAGCGTCTTGTCGACTTCTACAACGAATTCATTGTCATCGACACTCTGAGAGCCAATGGCGAACTCACTCTGGGCGAGAACATTGCGGATAACGGCGGTCTCAACATCGCCTATCAGGCCTACAGCAACAGCCGTTCGGGCAAGCCTGCGCCGGAGCCAATCGATGGCTTCACTGACGACCAGCGTTTCTTGCTGGCCTACGCCCGCGTGTGGGCCGGTAACATTCGCGACGAGCAGATCTATCTGCAGACCAAGACCGACCCGCACTCGCTGGGAAGTCTGCGCGTGAACGGCCAGATGCCGCTGTTCGATCTGTTCTACAAATCGTTCGACATAAAAGAAAATTCGCCGATGTATCTGCCTGAAGACAAGCGTATTGTCATCTGGTGACGGATAGTTGCCGAACAAAGACACAAGGGTGATTTGCCGCGAAGGTGGCAAGTCACCCTTTTCGCTGCGCTGTGGCGACGTTATTTTTGCGCTGATGAGCGCGCCAGGTCTGTCAATTTTTGATAACTTGCGTTTAATAATTAACGTATCAAAATAGAAAAAAAACAGGCAAATGAATATAACAGAGAATCTGATAAAAGTGCGCAGCCAGATGGAGCTCTTTGGCGTCGACGCATACATAGTGCCGACCGAAGACCCGCATTGCAGCGAGTATCCGGCCAATCATTGGAAGTTTCGCGAATATCTGAGCGGATTCAACGGCTCGGCCGGCACGCTGGTCATCACCCGAGACCATGTCGGGCTTTGGACCGATTCGCGCTATTTTCTGCAGGCCGAAAAGCAGCTGCGCGGCACCGACATCGAACTGTTCAGGCAGGGGCAGGAAAATGTGCCCGACTACATTTCGTATCTGACCTACGTGCTGCCGTCGGGAAGCGTGGTCGGCGTGGACGGGCAGACGCTGTCGAAGGTCAACTACGACAAAATGACGGCCGCATTTTCGAAGTTCAGGATTTCTATCAATTTCAAGGTCAATATAATAGACGAGCTCTTTGCCGGCCGCGAGCCTCTGCCGCTCGACGAGGTGACAGAGATTCCGCTGTCGTATGCCGGGCTGACACGTGACGAAAAGCTGCGGCTTGTGCAGGACGAGATGACGCGCCTCAACGTGACGCACTACATGGTCAGCGCGCTCGACGATGTGGCGTGGATGCTGAACATGCGCGGCAGCGATGTGGACTACAATCCGGTGTTCTACGCTTATCTGATGATTTCGGCCGAGGGGCTGCATCTCTACATCGATCCGCACAAACTGCCCAAAGCCGTCGGTTGCAAACTTCAGGAGGAGGGCGTCAAGGTTTCGCTCTACGACCATTTTGAACCCAACCTGTCGAACATGACGCCGGGAAGCCGAATCTACTACGACCCGGCGGTGGCCAACATTCGCAATGTCAGTGCGTTGCCCACGTGCGTAGCCACGGTCGAAGGCCCCGACATTGTCCGCCACATGAAGAGCCGCAAAAACAATACCGAGATTGAAGGCATGCGGGTGGCGCACCTTTACGACGGTGTGGCGATGGTCAACTTTCTGCATTGGCTCGACACCAACATCGGCAGGCAAAGCATAACCGAACTGTCGGCTGCGGCACAGTTGCTCGAATTCAGGAAGCAGCAGCGCGGATTTGTCAGCGAATCGTTCGCGACCATCTCGGCCTACGGACCCAACGCTTCGATTGTCCACTACACGCCGACCCTCGAATCGAACGCCACCCTGGCACCGCGAGGCCTCTATCTGCTCGACAGCGGCGGACAATATCTGTTTGGAACCACCGACATCACGCGAACGATCTGCCTGGGTGAAATCACCGACCGCGAGCGCACCGACTATACGCTTGTCCTGAAGGGGCATATCGCGTTGGCGTCGGCCGTCTTCCCGGTAGGCACACGCGGCGTCCAGCTCGACATTCTTGCAAGGATGCCCATGTGGCAGCATCTGCGCGACTATGGCCACGGAACGGGTCATGGCGTCGGCTGCTATCTGAACGTCCACGAGGGGCCGCAATGCATTCGCAAGGAAGATAATGGCGTGGCCATCGAAGCGGGCATGATAACGTCCAACGAGCCAGGGTTTTACAGTGATAATCACTATGGCATTCGCACCGAGAATCTGCTGCTTTGCCAGCCCGATCGGGACGTCCCGAGTTTCCTGAGATTCGAGACCATAACTCTCTGCCCGATAGATACGCGTCCGCTGGATGTCAATCTGCTGACAGATAGTGAAATAGAGTGGCTCAATGCCTATCACAGACTCGTCTACACCAGTCTTGAAGGCAGCCTGACCGACGAGGTGCGGCAGTGGCTGGCCAAAGCCACGGCGCCCATCGGCCGCGCCGACTGAACGGGCAAGAAACGAATGCACCCCAAAGCCGTGGAACGAGCCATGGCTTTGGGGTGATTCATTTTAGGACCCGACGGTCAGCGGCATATAAACTGCTGATCTACGAATCCATCCAGGCAATTCGGTTCTCGAATTTGCTGATCATGCGGTCGATAGCCTCGTCGAACGGCAGTGTGTTGTCGCCGTTGACGGTGCTCGTGCACGGCCACATACGGTTATTCATGACGTCGGAATGCTGCAGCTCGGCTTTGCGGGAGCGGATGTAGTCGGGCAGTTGTTCGGCCGCAGCCTTGAATGCCGGCCAGCGCGCCTTGACTTTCCCGACAAATTGAGCGTCGCTGAACAGATGGTCATAGTAAATCGCTTTCTTGATGCTAAAACTTGACGAACTTGTGAAGGTGTACCAGTCGTAGTCCCACACGGGCCCGGCTTTGAGTTTCCCGTTTTTATCCTTGTTCATATACGAACTTTTGGGGTGACACGGCTCAGCATTGTACACCATCTCGTTTATCAGCCACCAGTCGATAAACGACTCAACGTCAAGATAATCTTCGTATTCCTGGGCGGCAAGGTGGGCATTGTCGCTCAGCGAGGCTTCGAGCTCGGTGATGTAGGCTTTGTATTGGCCTTCGAGCAAAATGCCGTCGCGATAGACCTGCTCGACCTTCGAGAGCCTGAAGTGCTGCGGTTGAGTGACATAGCTCTTGTTCGTCGTGTTCTGACCCACCACGTCGAGCTCAATCTCGCACGTCTCCGACTCCACATTGCAGTCAAACGTCGCATCCGACGGGTTGACCCTGAACTCGACCGATGCCGTGCTGTTTTCCGACAGCAGCACGGGGCTTGCGCTCAGCAGCACGATGTTGGTGGGGTATTTGCTGACGGCGTTGAACTCGAAGACCGCGCCGTCGGCCATGGTCAGCGCTATGGTATGGTCCGACTTGTTCTCGGTGATGGTCCGGATGATGTTCGATTTATCTGATTTGAAAAACGTGGCGAGAGAGTTGACCACCACGTCGGCTTCCGATGTGCGGTAGAACTCGAAGACCATGCAGTCGTCGGCGTCGGTGCCCAGCCTGACCGACATGTTGTCTTCCGTAACCGGGTTGCCCATGCTGTCGAGCACGCGCACAAAAGTCCTGCCGTTGTCGGTCGAATAGCAAAAATATCTGTCTTTGTCAACCATCAGATAGGGCGTGTTGCCATTCAGCACCGAGATGCTTGTGCCGTCCGAGAACGATATTTCCCAACCCTTGTTCTCGTCGAGCGGTGTGACGGCGCTGACGCTTTTGACTGCGTCGACGGCCTGCTTCAGTTGTGCGATGGCGGTCTGGAGATCACTGACTTCGGCATCGAGTCTGTCAAGCCTGTCGTACACGTGGTCGAGGCACGAACAGAGCATCATGGCAAGTGCAACCGAAGCGGTTTTCAGCAAATTTTTCATAATGCGTTTGAAAGATTTTTGCGTTCACCTCTCAAGCCCTCCGAATTTTGGTCGATTGATTTTTCATTAGTGCAAAAAGAAAGCGTAAGGACTTGTTTGCCATTCATCGAACACAGGCATCGCCAAACGCCTCATTCGTCAAACTTATTGTGATTTGCAAGACCCGCAGCCTGATGCCTTGGGGGCTGACGCCGCATTGGCTCATCGTCGGTTGGCGACGCTGCGTTCTTTTTTTATTTTGTTGATTGTCTGACGCTTTGCCGATGCTATGGCGGGCGGCAGTTCCTCGCGGTCCAGAATGTCGAGGGCGTTTGCCAGTTCCGACAGCAATTCAGGATAATGTAGGCACTGTAAATATGACAATTTTATGCAAACGGCCCGGACTGCGCAGGGCAGGCTGATGTCGGTGATGGCGCAAAGGCAGAAGTCGATGAAGTCGGCTCTCAGCGATTCTTCGGCATACGGCAGGCGCAGCAGCAGGCCGAGCATCAGCCTGAGTTTGGTGGCGTTGGTCTCTTTCAGAGCTAAGTCTGTCAGGGCGATTTGCTTGGACGTGAGCCATTTGTCGCCATGCGCCGGCAGATGCGAGAGCACCCAAAGGGCATTGGCCGACAGCCGTTCGTAGGGTTCCTGCGCAAGTCCGAAAAGTTCTTCGGCCACGGTGGGGACAGCTTCGGCGTCCGTCTGCCACCAAATGTCGGCTATGTCGGTGGCGGATATCCTGTTGTGCAGTTTGTCTTTTAAATTCATGGTCGCTGTTGTCTGAAAACGTGACTGTTTGCAGTCCGTCAGTCCAAATATACGTGTTATTTTACGACGTCGGCGCGCCGCCGCTGAAGTCAATCGCCGTCGGGAGCGGGCGTGGTGGCAACCTTTCGTATCTTTGTGTATCTTTGCGGCCAAAAGAATCAATGTTCGAACTATGAGATGTTTTTTGTTTTGCCTTCTGCTTCTGTGTTCGGCGGCGGGCACGGCGCAAAAGGCCGACTTTGCGGTGGCGGTCGACAATTATGCAAATTCGCCGGTCGTCTTGGGATATTACTACAATAAGCAGATGCTGGTCAAAGACACGGTGATGACCGATGGCCGCGGCGTGGCCCGTTTTGCCGGCACCGCCAACTATCCCGAAGGCGTCTACGTGATTTACATACCCGACAAATCGTATTTTGACATCATTCTGACCGACGACCAGACCTTCAACATAACCTGCGACACGACGCAAAACATGCTGCGCAACGCCAAGGTGACTGGTTGCGAGGCGCTGGCCGATTTTGTTGATTACCAGCACTTCCTGACGTTGAAACAGCAGTACTACAAGGCCTTGTCGGAGCAGATGAAGCAGAGCGAAGGCGACCAGGCCGCCATCGACCGCCTGCGCGAGCAGGCGCGGCAGACCGACACCGAGGTCAAGCAGGAGCTCGAGCGCCTGATGAGCAAGCACTCCGACAACTTTTTCAGCGTCTTCCTACGCGGCGTCAAAGACATCCAGATACCCGACTTCGACGTGCCCGGGGCCACTGCCAACCGCGACTCGGTGCTGCAAGCCAAGCGCTACTATTATTATCGCAGCCACTTTTTCGACAATTTTGACCTGACCGACGAGCGCCTGCTGCGCACGCAGTTCTTTGCCGCCAAAGTCGACAAATATTTCAACGACGTCGTCCCGCAGATTCCCGACACCGTGGCGGCCGAGGCCATCGCGCTGATAGAGAAGACGCGCCCGAACAAAGAGATGTTCAAATACATGGTGTCGCATCTTTATAATATGGTGAACGAGAGCAAGATAATGGGAATGGACGGTGCGCTGGTGGCCATCGCCGAGCGTTACTATCTGTCGGGCGAAGCTTTTTGGGCCGACGACAAATTCGTGTCCGACCTGCGCGAGACAATCCCAAAAATCAAATACACCCTGATTGGCCGCAACGCCGTCGACCTGAAACTGGTGTCGCCCGCCGGCGAGTGGTACAGGCTGAGCGAGGTGGACGCCCGATTCACCATTCTGGTCTTCTGGGAGCCGTCGTGCGGACATTGTCAGAAAGAAATTCCAAAGCTCAAGACTGAGGTTTGGGATAAGTATAAAGACAAGGGCGTCAAGATATTTGCTGTTTATTGTCAGAACGAAATGAAAGAATGGACAGAATTTATCGAAAAGCACAACCTCGAAGAGTGGATAAACGTCTACGATGCCAATCATCGGAGCGGCTTCAGAACGTACTACAACATCAACAGCACGCCGCAAATATTCATTCTCGATAATCATAAAGACATAATAGCCAAGAAGATAAGTGCCGAGCAAATCGGTCCGTTCTTGGATTTCATGATCGAAAACGAGCAACGCAAATGAATCGGACAAGGATTAGTGCATGGTGTGCATTGCTGCTGACCGTCATGTCTGTGGCTTGCGAAAAGTCAGAATATGTCTACGATGCACCCAAGATCTATTTCAGCAGTTCTGCCGGCTACGAGTTGGGCCTGACCGACTCTATCGTTCTGCAACCCAAGATTTTGTACGATTACAATTCGACATATACGTGGACGCAGAACGACCTTTGGGTGTCGGACAAACTGAACTACACGTTCCGCCCCTCGGGTCTGGCCGACTACGAACTGGTCTTCACGGTGGTCAATTCGCTTGGGGCCGACACGTCAACAGTCGGGGTCAGTGTGGTCAAGAACATCGACTTCGAGAGCGTCGACAGCGTCCGTCTGACGTCGAGCGCGCCATATCGCACTGAGGCTCCGGCGGTTACCGGCGGCGTGTTCGTGGCCGACAGCGTCCGCTTCGCCAATTCCTCATCCGACGACCCGAAACTTTGGAAGGGCTTTGCCTTGACACGTCAGTCCATGACATCTCTTCTCGATTCGACTGCCATCTATCATGTGCACTGCTCTGCGGCATCGGCTGCTTCGTCGGCATCGGGCTCAACCACCACGACGGCTTCGGGTACGGCGTCGGCAGTTTTTGCGCCAGGCCCCGCACCGGTCGACGTGCTTTTTGAGCGCGCCTACACCCCAAAAAGCATCGCCATCTGCAACACCTCGTTCGTCTTCCTGACGTCGAAAAACGGATACGAAGCGGCTTCCATCGAGCCATACAAGCAGGACGATTATTTGAAGCTGATAATCAAGGGGGTAGACTCGAATGGCGCCGAACTTTCGCGTGTGGAGACTTTTTTGATTGATTGCCGATACAACAATCCGGCAAAATATATGCGTCTGTCGGCATGGGAAACGGTGGCGCTCAGCGACTTGGGTCTTGTTGAGGGGCTGAAGTTCGAACTTGAGTCAACGCGCACCAACGCGCCGCTCTACGTCTGCTTGGATAATCTGAAATTGCAGGACTGATGGTTACAAAAACACGCAAAGATTTGTTCGTCAATGCTTTCAAACTGTTCGTTTCGTTCTTTCGGATAGGTTTTCTGACCTTCGGCGGCGGTCTGGCGATGATTCCGTTCATTCAGGACGAGTTCATCAACCGCAAACACTGGATTGCCGAGGACGAAATGGTCGACATCATCTCCCTTGCCCAGACGTTCCCCGGCGTGGTGGCCGTGAACACCAGCATTTTCGTGGGGCACAAGATAGCCGGCCTCATGGGCGCTATTCTGGCGGTTCTCGGCACGGTGCTGCCGGCGCTGCTGTCGATTGTGCTCATCCTGTCGGTCCTGGTCGGATTCGAAGAGAACCGCTATGTCCAGATGGTCTTCGTGGGCATCAAGGCCACGTCGGCCGCGCTGATTCTGGAGGCCGTTATCCGCCTGGCACGCAAGGCGATAGTGGATATGTTCGGCGTCATAATGGCGGGTGTGGTGCTTCTGCTGGTCGTGGTCGGAATCAACGCCGCGTGGAGCATACTGCTGGGCGCGGCGGCCGGCATGGCTTACCATAAATATTCGAAATCGAAATGATCTATTGGCTTTTGTTTGTCACCTTTTTCAAGGTCGGAATATTTGGTTTCGGTGGCGGATATGCCATCTTGCCCATGATCTATCAAGACATTCAGCAGTTTGGCATCCTCTCGGCCAACGACTTTTCGAACCTCGTGGCACTTTCGCAGGTTACGCCCGGCCCGATAGCCATCAACGCCGCCACCTATGTGGGGTTCAAGTCGGCCGGTCTGCTTGGCGCCTGCATCGCCACGTTCGGCGTTTCGTTGCCGTCGTTTATTCTGATTCTGTCTGTGGTTCAGGTCATCAAGCGTTTCAGCACCAGCCCGATAGTTCTCGGAGTTATGCGCGGCATCCGCCCGGCCACCGTCGGACTTCTGTTTTCGGCGTTCGTCTTCATGGCTCAGACCGCCATATATGCCAATTGCGACGCGGTCGAGTGGACCGATTGGGATTCGCTCGTGTCGTCGGCCGACAAGGTGGCGGTAATTATTTTCGTTTTATCGTTTTTTCTTGTCCGATTTCTTAAAATAGGTGCAATAAAATTGACATTTTTGGGAGCGATTTTAGGCGTGATATTGTGCATTCTGTTTTATTGAATGAAAATCAGTAGATTATGAAAAGACTATGCGTTTTGGCTGCCGTTGCGATGGCCTTCGCCTCGTGCGGAAAAGATTTTTCGGTTGTCGAGCACGGCCAGACTTCCGAGCAGGTGAGGCAGCTGGTGGGCGAGCCCAAGCAGGTGATCGACAATTTTTTTGTGCGCGAATGGATTTACGACACGCACTTGGTATCGTTCGACGCCGATGCCGATACGGTGGTCAAAGTGCAGTCGATCAAAGAGATGAAGCTCGAAACCCAAAAGATGGAGGAGGAAATCAACAAGTTGAGAGAGAACTTGTAGAAAGACTCCGTCCCCGTGGCCGTCATTCGAAAAAGCAGTCGTTGAAATTGATCAGATACAGCTTCCGCGTGGCGCGGGTCACGGCTGTGTAGAGCCACTTCAGCATCTCGATGTTCATCATGTCGTCGGTGAAGTAGCCCAGATCCACAAAGACGGCATCCCACTGTCCGCCCTGAGCCTTGTGACAAGTGACGGCATAGGCAAACTTGACGGCCAATGCGTTGAACCACTTGTTGTTGCGCAAAGCCAGAGTCCGCTGTCGCGGCGACATGTCGGCATAGTCCTCGGCGACTGCCGCAAACAGCCGCTCCTCGTCGTCGCGCGTGGGTCTGGGGGCGTCGCTCACAAGATTGTCGAGTAGAATCTTGGTGTCAATTTCGATGTCCTCGTGGTCGGCAAAGCAGAGCGAAGTGTCTGCAAATCTGAATCCATACATCTCCTGATAGCCGTTGATGCGGACAATTTCGGCAATGTCGCCGTTGGCTATGAAGTCGTGCTTTTTGTCGTCGGGCAGCCAAAAATAATTGTTCTTGACAACCATCAGCAGGTCGCCGCGCGTCACCTCTTCTTCCTTGAACATCACGGCGTTACGAATGCCTTGGTTGAATCTGTTCGCCCTTTTGTTGCTGCGCGTTATCACAAGTGTGTTTTCGACGCCAAACTTGTCGTAGCATGTGTTGATGGCTTCGATAAGGTCGGCGCCGCCAATGCGTTCCACGTCGTCGTGGCTCAGGTCAAATCTGAGCAGGTCGATGTCGGGTGTGTCGTCTTCGATGAGTTTTCGTATTATGTTGGCATTCAGCAATATTCCGCTGTTTTCCTCTTGTCTGACAACGTCGGTCAGGGCCGCTGTTGTGAGCGTGATGTCGTATCCGCCCAGCTTGCCGACGTCCATGGCCGGCCCTCTGTCGGTCCCCACCGGCGGCAGCTGGGCCGAGTCGCCCACAAGCAGCAGCCGGCATTTGGGCCTGCTGAAAACGAACGCGATGATGTCGTCGAGCAGCCGTCCCGACCCGAAAGCCGTCTCGCCTGACTGGAAGTTCGAGATCATCGAGGCCTCGTCGACCATAAAAATGGTGCCCGCATTCCGGTTGTAGTTGAGGCTGAACGGGCTGTCGATGTCGTCGGCCGAGTCCTGCCGGTAAATCACCTTGTGGACGGTGTGCGCCGTGCGCCCCGTGATGCCGGCAAGCACCTTGGCCGCGCGCCCCGTTGGAGCCATCAGTTCGAGGTGGAACTTCATCTCGTCGGCAACGTTGCAGAACGAGCGCAGGAGCGAAGTCTTGCCGGTCCCGGCAAACCCGTTGACGAGCAGCACGGGGTTGGAATCGTCGTTAACGATAAAATTTGCCATGGCCTCGGCCGTCTGCCGCTGCGACGCCGTGGGCTCGAAGCCTAACTGCGAGCATATTTTGTTGCTAATATAGTCTGAAATCATTGTAAAACAGTTGTTTATAGTTGCGCAGTGGTGTCCGGGCCTTCCTTGCCATGCACGCCGCAGTGCACAAGATAAAAAATAGAATGCACCACAACATAAATTGATTTTTTTTAATATGTTTGCAGGGTCAAAAAAGCCGCGCAAAAATACCGCGATTTTGACTTATACCATGCAAATAAAATGATACTTTAAAACGAAAATAATGAAAACTGCAATTCAAATTATTTTAGCTCTTGCAATCGTAGGCCTTTCCTATCTTATTTACGAAAGCATTCAAAAACCGATTCGTTTTCAAGAAAAACAGCAGACTCGCGCAACTGCGGTCATCGAACGCTTGAAGAAAATCCGCGACGTACAAGTAGCCTATAAGTCGTTGAATTCAAAATATACAGGTAGCTTTGACACTTTGATCGATTTCGCCAACAATGGCAAGCTTCCCATTATCAAGATGGAAGGCAGCCTGTCAGACAGCCTGATTGCCGCCGGCATGACCGAAGCCAAGGCTGTGAAAGAAGGCATCATCAAGCGCGACACCGTCTACATCAGCGTCAAAGACACCTTGTTGAAGAGCTTGGCTCCCGACTCTTTGCGTTTTGTTCCGTTCACCAACAAGGCACAGTTCGAAATGGCAGCCGGCAACATCACAACCGGTTCGGGCGTAGTAGTGCCCGTGTTCGAGGCTAAGGTGACTAACAAAGTGTATCTGAACGGTTTGGATCGTCAGGAAATCATCAACATGAACGACTTGGCTCGCAGCCTCGACCGTTATCCCGGCTTGATGGTAGGTTCAATCGAGGAAGCGAACAACAATGCCGGTAACTGGGAGTAATCAATGCTGAACATATCGGTATCGGGTTCGTCGTTCGACGTAAATTTATCAGAATCATATAATTTGTCCATCCAACTCAACTTGGATGGACTTTGTTTTTCTGTATTCGATTCAATATCAAACTCTTTCTTGCTTCTCGAGAGCATTTCGCTGGCCGGCCGCGACATTCACTATGCCCGCCACGAAGAAATAATGCTGACGCACAAGATATTGAAAGCCAGATATAAAAAGGTTTCTGTGCTGTTCAATACGCCAAAGTTCACGCTGGTCCCCGCGTCGCTCTACGAGGCCAAAAACGCCGAGGACCTGATGCTCTTTTGCGGCCGCAAAGCCGAACCCGGCGACAAGATCATATCGAACAGAATGCACCTCGGCGAGATGGTCTGCCTGTGCTATGTGCCCGAATTCCTTTATTATTTCATCCGCTCGCAGCACGAAAACGCCGTCATAATGCACCACGTGGTGCCGATAATAGAATCGCTGGTGCTGAAACGCGAGCATAGCAAGAAAAGCGACAGGCTGATGTTGTATTTTCACGACGACGAAATGACGATAACCGTCAGCAAAAACGGGTCAATAGAGTTGTGCAACACGTTCGGTTATAGCAATATGGACGATATGGTCTATTACGTTTTGTTCGCCATCGACCAGCTGCGGCTGGACACGAAGCAGACCTCGTTCGAAGTTTTCGGCGACATCGAGGCCGACGACATCAGGTTCATGACATTGAGGAAATATGTTGGGGATCTGAAACTTACGGATCGTCCGGTCTATTTTAACTACGATTTTGGCCGTGTTTCGAACCAGCAGCAATTTTATAATCTTTTCAATCTGATGCTATGCGAATAGTAAGCGGAAAACTCAAGGGGCGTCCATTCTCACCGCCGGCCGGTTTCGAGGCGCGGCCCACAACCGACTATGCAAAGGAAAGCCTGTTCAATGTCTTGAACAATATCATCGACTTCGAAGCCGTCAAGGTGCTCGACTTGTTTTCGGGGACGGGCAGCATCAGCTATGAGTTCTTCTCGCGCGGCTGCAACGACATCACGAGCGTCGAACTCAACCGCAAGCATCAACGCTTTATCTCCGAGATGTTCAGGACTTTCGGCTGCGGGCGTGGCGTCCGTTCGCTGCTGGCCGATTCGTTCAAGTTTATTGAGAAAACTCAGGAAAAATACGACATAATCTTTGCCGATCCTCCTTTCGATTTGGAGCAGGCATCGGAACTGCCCGAAAAGATAATCGGTAGGGGCTTGCTCAACGATGACGGAATGTTTATATTGGAGCATGCCGGCAAGGGCAAATACAACGAACATCCGTTTTTCGAGCAGACGCGGAATTATGGGAAAGTCAATTTCACATTTTTCAAATCACTATAAATGAGCAGTAAGATAATAAATATCAAAGGCAAATTGTGCGATTTGTCACATCCGGTTGTGATGGGAATCCTTAATATAACGCCGGATTCGTTTTTTGATGGCGGAAAATATTTTTCCGAATCCGACAAAATAAAGGCCCGAATAGACCAGATATTGACCGAAGGTGGAAAGATAATTGACATCGGCGCGTATTCGTCGAGGCCTGGTGCCGACGACGTGTCGGAAGACGAAGAGTACAGGCGGCTGACGCGAACCTTTGATGTGATTGCCGCAAACTACTCAGACTTAACCATTTCCGTCGATACATTCAGGAGCGGCATTGCCCGCAAGGCCGTGCTCGAATTCGGTGTCGACATAATCAACGACATTTCGGCCGGCGAAATCGACAAAAATATGTTTACGACTGTGGCAGAGCTAAATGTGCCGTATATCCTGATGCACATGCAAGGCCGGCCGGCAGATATGCAGGACTCGCCGACCTATGCCGACGTGGTTGAAGACATAGTGCTGTATTTGAGCCGGAAGGTAATGGAGCTCAGACAATTGGGTGTCAAGGACATAATCATTGATCCCGGTTTCGGGTTTGGAAAGACGCTGGAGCAGAACTATGCTCTGCTCAACCGGCTCGAAGCCTTTGACGTGTTCGAGTTACCGCTGCTCGTCGGCATTTCGCGCAAGTCGATGATATACAAGCTGTTGAACAAGACGCCGCAGGAAAGTCTGAACGGCACCACCGTCCTGAACACGCTGGCACTGACCAAGGGCGCATCGATTTTGAGAGTGCACGACGTGAAGGAAGCCGTGGAGTGCGTCACAATATTTGAGGCTCTGAAAGGTTAAAAACACTCACATTGACCATTTAAAATGCTGTCGTTTATTGATATTCGCTTTGTCGATATAATTGATATTCTTTTGGTTTCGTATATGCTTTTTGCCATATACAAACTGATAAAGGGAACGATTGCCCTCAACATTTTGCTGAGCATATTTGCGTTTGTCGTTTTCTGGCTGCTTGTCAGAGCTCTGAAAATGAATCTAATATCAAGTATTCTCGACAATTTTGTCAATATCGGACTTTTGGCATTGATCATAATTTTCCAACAAGAAATCCGACGTTTTTTTCTGATGGTTGCCATGCGCTACGATGTCGTCCGGCGGTTCGGGCTGGATTCTATTTTCAACAACACTGACAGTAAGACCAAGTGCGTCAGCTATATAGTGGATTCGTGTAAGTCGATGTCAAAAACCAAAACCGGGGCCTTGATAGTGCTGACACGCAGTAGCGAACTGATTGATTTTCAGAATACAGGCGACATTATCAATGCCGAATATTCGAGCCAGCTGATAGAGACGATTTTTTTCAAAAACACGCCTTTGCACGACGGCGCGATGATTGTGAACAAAAACAAGATTCTGGCGGCTGCCTGTATTCTGCCTGTGTCACAGTCTATTAGGGTGCCCAAGTCGTTCGGGCTGCGTCACCGGTCGGCTTTGGGCATCACCGAGGCAACCGACGCCGCTGCCATCGTGGTGTCGGAAGAGACGGGCAACATAACTTTCTTTGACCATGGCGAGGCTGAGCACAACATCAGCATCGACCGCCTTGCCGAAATTCTGGAGACATTCTATTGACTATGACAGAGCGAGTTGCGGTGTGCGGTGCCGATGGTTTTATCGGGAGACATTTCGTCAGAATACTTGAACGCGATTTTCGGGTCGTTGCAATTTCGCACGACGACATGAAGTTGTCGCCCAAAGAGATAGGCCAGAAATTGTCGGGTTGCCTGGCCGTGTATAACCTGGCCGGGACGTCGCTTTTCGCGCGCTGGAACGAATCGGTTTCATATTCGATATACAGCAGCAGAATCCTGATTCTGAAAAAGTTAGCCAAGTCGATAGAGTTTGCGGAGTGCAAGCCGGAGATGTTCTTCCAGGCATCGTTTGCAATGCAATATGACAGTTTTGAAGTTCACGACGAGTTTTCGACGGTTTTCGAAGACAATCTGCTGACCGAAACCGCTCGTCAGATTGAGGACATCTCACAAGCGTTCTGCGCAAAGTTTGGAATCAGACTGATAATTGGCAGGTTCGGTCTTGTGCTTGGGCTCGATGGCGGCATCTTCGGTCTGTTGCACAAGATGACCGAGGCGGGCTGGGGTGGTGTGGTAGGCGATGGCTATCAATGCATTCCGATTGTTCATGTTGACGATGCCGTCAATTCCATGTATTTTTTTATGCAAAACAAGTCGTGCAGCGGAATCTATAACATTACCATACCAAATTTATGCAGTTTGTCAGAGATTTGTGATTTCATGGCCGAGATGCGCGCACACCAGTTGAGCGTGCCCGAGCCTCTGCTCAAACTCTTCTGCGGCGATGGCGTCGCCGTCTTTCTGACCAACAGAAAGGTCGTCCCTCAGCGGCTTCTGTCGGGTGGCTTTGTCTTTGAATTTCCTACGGCCAAAAGCGTCATTGCCAATCTGTTGAAAGGCTGACGAGTACTATTCTGATTGCGTCTTGTGCGTCAGAATATCGTTGTTTTCGAGCGCGCGTGGATGATAATTGGCAATTGTTTCTCTGAGATAATTATTGTCGAGATGCGTGTAAATTTCAGTTGTGGTTATCGATTCGTGCCCCAAAAGTTCCTTTACGGTTTCGAGGTCGGCGCCGCCATAAATCAGGTGGGTGGCAAACGAGTGGCGAAGCGTGTGCGGACTTATGGTCACGGCCAGGTGGCACTTGCGGGCGGCGTATTTGATGATTGTGAAAACCATGACACGCGACAGTTTTCCTCCGCGCCGGTTGAGAAACAGCATGTCGCTGCAGTCAGGTGCAATCAAGTTGTTGTTTTTCAGTGTGGTCCGGTAGCCGCATAGGTAAAGGTTGATTTCGGCCATGGCCTTTTTCCCAATCGGGACGCGGCGCGGCTTGTTGCCCTTGCCCTTGCTGACCACGATGTATTCTTCGCCCTCTATAAATTTGAGGTCGCTCACTCTGAGGTCGACCAGTTCGGAGACGCGCAGCCCGCAGCTGTAGAGGACTTCGAGGATGGCGCGGTTGCGCTGGCCTTCGGGTTTGGATGTATCGATGGCGTTAATTAGTCTGTCAACTTCTTCGATGCTAAGGACTTCGGGCAGTTTTCGGCCTATTTTGGGAGCTTCGAGCAGCGCGGCCGGATTGGTCTGTATCAGTTCGGTGTGTTCCAGATATTTGAAGAAAGTCTTGATGCCGCTCACGATTCTGGCTTGCGTGCGCGGGCTGATACCTTTGGCGTCAATCCATTTGAGCATCTGCCTAAGATGCTTTGTCTCAACTTCTTGTGGCGTCAGGTCGAGGCCGCTTTCTTCGAGGAAGGATGTCAGTTTTTTAAGATCTGCAACGTAGGCGTTTATGGTGTTTTTGGAAACCTGCTTTTCTTGTCCGCCGCCGATCAGCGTCAGGTGTTCTTTGAATCCTTCTATTTCATTTTCCCATCTCATAAGCTGCACTATTGTTTGAGTTTCGCTGCGATGTTTGCAACTTTCAAAATTAATAAATATTCCGTCTCGCTTGTCACTGTAAGCCAATTCTTTTTTACAAAGTCTAAATTATGTTATAGCCTTTTTTTTTACAACGCATAATTTTACTTTTGCCACCCGATTGTTTTGCGAAATAACAACGTAGTCTACACTCATTTTGTAACACGATGAATTTATTGATTATCAACGGTCCGAACTTGAATCTTCTGGGCGTCAGGGAGCCGGGAATATACGGGAACAAAGGTTTTGAGGATTATTTGCAGGAGTTGCGGTCTGTTTATCAGGATGTTACAATCGAATATCTTCAGTCCAATCACGAAGGCGAGATAGTGGATGCCATTCACCGCTACGGTTTCGGCGAGGCCGATGGCATCGTTCTGAACGCCGGCGCCTACACGCACACGTCGCTTGCCATCCCCGACGCCATTTCGGCAGTCAGGACACCGGTTGTGGAGGTTCACATCAGCAATGTTTTCAGGCGCGAAGAGTTCCGCCACCATTCATTCCTGTCGCCGGTTTGCGTGGGTTCCATAGTCGGTTTCGGCCTGGAGTCGTATAGGCTTGCAATCGAGTCGTTCAGAATCAGGAAATGAGACAATCGAAATAAATAATCATAACAAATATCATACAATAACAAATAAATGAAGAAGTCTACAAAAATCGTCACCACCGTTTCCGATATCAGGTGTGATGTCGAATTTATCAGGAGCTTGTACAAAGCCGGCATGAACGTAGTGCGTTGCAACACAGCGCATATGGATTTTGAAGGCATAGGTCGCATTGTGAAGAACACGCGCGAGGTTTCTGAGAAAATCGCAATCCTTGTCGATACCAAGGGTCCGGAAATCAGAACCACCAGCAGCAACGATATACCAGTTGAGTTCAAGGCCGGTAAAAAAATCATTGTCAAGGGCGATCCGAACGGAATTTCGACCAACGAATGCTTGTATGTGTCGTATGAGAATTTTGTTGAAGATCTGTCGGTCGGCAAGCAGATTCGCATCGACGATGGCGAGATTAACCTTCGTGTTATTGAAAAGAATGCGGATCATCTGGTTTGCGAGATTGAGAACGACGGTTCGATCAACGGCCGCAAGAGCGTGAACATTCCGGGCGTCAGCGTCAAACTGCCTTCGCTGACCGAAAAAGACAAGAAATTCGTGCTTTGGGCAATCGAGAACAAGCTCGACTTCATCGCTCACTCGTTTGTGCGCAGCAAGGCCGACATCAAGGAGATTCAGGACATTCTGGACGCTCACAACAGCCCGATCAAGATCATCGCAAAGATTGAGAATCAGGAAGGTGTGGACAATCTGGACGAGATTCTCGAGGTGGTCTATGGCGTGATGGTGGCTCGCGGCGACCTGGGCATCGAGGTTCCGTTCGAGCGCATTCCGCTCATCCAGCGTCAGATGATACGCAAGTGCGTGGAGGCCAAGCGTCCGGTGATTGTGGCCACTCAGATGCTGCACTCGATGATCAAAAACCCGAGCCCGACGCGTGCCGAGGTTACCGATATTGCCAACGCAATCTACTATCGCACAGACGCTATCATGCTGAGTGGCGAGACGACATACGGCAAATATCCGGTCGAAGCCGTTCAGGCCATGACCAAGATTGCCAAGGAAGTGGAGGCTGCCAAGGATTCGCGCAACGATATTCCGGTTCCGTTCGTGAAGCACGAAATCACTGCCTATCTGTCGGAAACAGCTGTCGGCGCATCGCGCGAGCTGCCGATCAAGGCTATCCTGACCGACAGCTTCACCGGCAAGACGGCTCGCTATCTGGCCGCATTCCGCAGCCCGGTTCCCGTCTACGCACTCTGCTACGACGCGCGCGTGGGTCGCGAGCTGGCGTTGTCGTATGGCGTCTTCCCGCAGTTGATGGAAGAAGGCAACGTCAAGGCCGAAATCATCAAGAAGACCATCGAAAAGCTTCTGGGCGACGAGACGCTTCAGCTGAGCGACCTGGTGGCATACATCGGCGGCAGCTTCGGCATTGGCGGCGGCACCACGTTCCTCGAAATCGTGACGGTCGACAATCTGCTCAAGAAAATCGACAGCTATCGCGACTAAACGTCGGAAAGTTTTCATATTCAAGTCCTGCATCGCAACGGTGCGGGACTTTTTTTGTGCCGATGTCTTGCACGGGCGGGCGACGGACGCACTTTTTGTAGTATATTGCGATGCGTGTGCGGCGCACTCCGAAACTTAAAAAACGAAGCGATATGAAAACATCAAGGATAGTCTTTTGTCTAACATTTGTCACATTATGTACTGCGACCTTGTCGGCACAGCGGCTCCGCATCACCGACGCGCAATTCGAGCAGTTCAACGGCAATGTGTCCGAGGTGGTGAGCATGGTGTTCGGGGCCGATAACGACCGCCATGTTGCTGAAAAAGGGGCGTTTATCAGTGGCCGGAGCATGAAGTTCGACCGCAGCGGGATGTGCCGCGAGAGTTGTCTGCTGGCCTCGGATGAAGGCGACATAGCCCAGAAGACGACGTATGAATACGCCGGCAGTTCCAAAACGTCGGCTGTGACCACTGACATAAACGGCAGTGTCATTTATCATCAAAATTTCAAGAACGACAGCGAAGGTTACTGCGTGGCGATAGAGTTCACGAATTCGGCCGGCGCGCCAATCAGCCGAAGCGAGATGGAGTATGACCGCAACAAAATCAGAACGACCGAACTCTTTGCCGACGAATGGCGTTCGATCACCACCTACGTGTTCGACGGCAATTGCAGGATAACGCGCGTTACGGCCACCGAAAGAGATTGCGAATCAGACGTTTCGATTGTGCTCGATCTGCAAGGGTTCGTGGCCAAGAAAATCAGGAAGTCGGGCGGCAGGCAGCGAATCACCACGTCGTATAAATATGAGGCCGATTCGCATGGTAATTGGATCAAACAGATTGAATATCTGAATGATAAGCCGACGCAAATCACCTATCGCACGATAAAGTACTATTAAAAAACATCGGGGCGGAAACCTGATTTCGGTTTATGCCCCGACTGACTTTTGCCGGTGTATTTTCACGCAACTTCAAATTGAAAGTTCGTCGAGGACTCTGATCAGTTTGCGGTCGATGGGCTTGTCTTCTTTGATTGATTTGCTGAACGGGACATAAACAATCTCATCGTTTCGAATGCCAATCATCACGTTTCGCTGGTCTTCCTGAATGGCGTCGACGGCGGCCTGACCGAGCCGGCTGGCCAGGATGCGGTCGGCGGCGGTGGGGCAGCCGCCACGCTGCAGGTGGCCGAGGATGCTCACACGCACCTCATACTGAGGATATTCCGTCATGACGCGCTCGGCATAGTGCATTGCTCCGCCCGAGCCGTCTTTCTTGCTTTCGGACACAATCACGATGCTGCTGTTCTTGGTCTTGCGGATGCCGCGGCTGATGAATTTCTCCAGCTGGTCCACATCCGTGTCGTCTTCGGGGATGATGGCAGCTTCGGCTCCGGAGGCAATCGCGCTGTTCTGCGCCAGGAAGCCGGCGTCGCGCCCCATGACCTCGACAAAGAAAATCCGGTTGTGCGATGTGGCCGTGTCCCTGATTTTGTCGACGCACTCGACTATGGTGTTAAGCGCTGTGTCGTAGCCGATTGTGGTGTCGGTGCCGTAGAGGTCGTTGTCGATTGTGCCGGGCAGGCCGATGCACGGGATGTTGTGCTCGCGGGCAAAAAGGCCGGCACCCGTGATGGAGCCGTTGCCGCCAATGACCACGAGCGCGTCGATGCCCTCGGCTTTCATCACCTCGTAGGCTTTCTGGCGTCCCTCGACGGTCATGAACTCTTTGGAGCGTGCCGTCTTCAGAATGGTGCCGCCGCGCTGGATGATATTGCTGACATCTTCGGTGGTAAATTCCTTTATTTCGTCATTAATCAATCCTTCGTAGCCTCGATATATTCCTTTGACTTTGATTCCTCTACAGATTGCAGTGCGCGTCACGGCTCTGATGGCCGCGTTCATTCCCGGTGCATCGCCACCTGATGTCAATACACCAATACATTTGACAGAATTCATGGTTTTCTTTTGTTTAGTTAGTAAAATTCTCAACTGTCGTTGCTTGCGAAGATAAATTTATCAGCAACACGCTTGCCGGATTTCAATTTTTTTAATGGTTTTATTCCGATGCGGCGCATATTGGAACCGTATGGCCACAAAAAAAGTGATTCCAACCGATTTGGAACCACTTTTTTGTATTAACTGATTAAAAAGACTACCTATTCAACATCTTCCTGACCTGCGTGCGGACGTTTTCGGCGTTGAAGCCGAGCTTTT
>CALYZD010000035.1 GCA_945607565.1 uncultured Bacteroidales bacterium
CCCGCACCTGAGCCCAAGCCGGCCGCCCGGCACAATGCCGACGACATCAAGAACTTCGGCACGCCGGTGAGCGACGTGCGCAAGGCCATCGGCATCAACGACCGCTTCCTGTTCATGCGCGAGCTATTTTCGGGCAATGCCGACGAGATGAACGCCACGCTCGACGCCATCAACGTCCTCGGCAGCTACGACGAGGCCTACGACATGCTCTGCTCGCAATACGGCTGGGACGAGACGCGCCCCGAAGTGGAGCACTTCTTCAGAACCATCAAACGAAAGTTCATCTGATGCTCTATATCGTACCCACGCCCGTCGGCAACCTCGAAGACATCACGGCACGCGCACTGCGGATATTGCGCGAGGTGTCGTTTGTGCTGGCCGAGGACACGCGCACCACTTCGAACCTGTTCCGACACTTCGGCATCGAGACGCCGCTGGTGAGCTACCACAAGTTCAACGAGCACGCCACGGTCAGCCGCTTTGTGAGCCGGATAGCGGCCGGCGAGAGCTGCGCGCTGGTGTCGGACGCAGGCACGCCGGCCATCTCCGATCCAGGCTATCTGATTGTGAAACACTGCATTGACGCCGGAGTCGAAGTACAGTGTCTGCCAGGAGCCACCGCCTTTGTGCCGGCGCTGGTGTCGAGCGGACTGCCCAACGACCGCTTCTGCTTCGAAGGATTCCTGCCGCACAAAAAGGGGCGCCAGACGGCCATCCGCGCACTGGCCGACGAGCAGCGCACCATGATAATCTACGAGTCGCCATTCCGCCTTGTCAGGACGCTGCAGCAGCTGGCCGAAGCGCTTGGAAACGAACGCCGTGCAAGCGTGGCGCGCGAAATCAGCAAGATATATGAGGAGCACGCCCGCGGAACTCTGCATGAACTTGCACAATATTTTGAGCAAAAAGGAGTTAAAGGAGAAATAGTCATAATAGTCGAAGGACGACGGCCCGACAGAAAAGGAAGGGCCGACGTCGGCGCAAAAGATGATGAAGACACAGAAAACTAACATAATCAGACACAACAAACATTCTTACAACATGAAAAAGACAATCTTGCTACTTGCCGGCATCGTTGCACTGATGGCCACGTCGTGCAACCAGGCCAAAATCAAACAACTTGAACAGGAAAACGCATCGCTCAAATGGGAGTCGCAGCTCAAAGACACCAATATGCAGCTGCTCGTCAACACGATGGTCGGCATTCAGACCAACCTGAACACCATCAAAGAGCACGAGTCGGAACTGAACCAAACCATTTCGGCCAACACCGAGGCCGGCGAAGACCTCGAAACCAGAATCAACAACGACATCAACAGCATCTACCAGCTCCTGCTCGACAACAAGGAGAAGGTCAAGAAGCTGCAGGCCGCGCTGAGCAAGGCCAACCGCGATAACAAGGCGGCTCAGGAAAGCGCGCAAAAGCTCATCGAATCGCTCCAGGCACAGATCGACGAGCAGAACGAGCAGATAACCAAGCTGAAGCAGATGCTCGAAGAGAAGGACATCGAAATCGGCTTCCTCAACAATGCCATCATCAACCTCTCGACGTCGGTCGACTCGCTGGCCAGCGTCAACGCTTCGACCACCGAGAAGCTTCAGGAGACGACCGAGAGCCTCGAAACGGCCTACTACATCATCGCCTCAAAGTCGGACCTCAAGGCCAAGGGCATCATTTCGTCGGACGGCCTGTTCTCGAAAAAGAAAATAATGGCCGGCGACTACGACAGCGAGACGTTCACCAAGGTCAACATCAGGAATATAGACGAAATCGAGATTCTTTCGGGCAAGGCCAAGGTGCTGACCAACCATCCCGAATCGGCCTACGCAATCGAGGAGAACGGCGACGCCCTGCGCCTCGTGATCAAGGACAAGGAGGCGTTCTGGAGCGTGTCGAAATATCTTGTAATCCAGACGAAATAATATTCCGGCGGACTAAGGAAAATGGAGTGCGGCACCATGGATGCCGCACTTTTTTTGTCGGCAGCCACCAAGGCGGCGCCGGCCTAACAAAATGGCACAATTTGTGCTGTGCGGGCCTTGGCAATCGTTTCTTTAACTATTTTTGCAGCCGCATATCAAAGCACCGATTTGACGACGACATACCGACATATCCGACAGGCATTGAGATTGGCCGCGACAGTGGCAATGGCGCTCGGCATCCGGCCCGATCTCTCGGCACAACCACAGGCTCCGGCCGACAGCCTCGCGCTGAGCCAGGACTCGGCAAAGCACAGCGGCTCGGTGCCATTCCTCGATGCCGAGGTGACCTACAAGGCGTCGGACTCGCTGTCGTTCGACTTCCTGCGTCAGAAAATGTATCTCTACGGCGATGCCGAAATCAACTATGGCGACATCAACCTGAAGGCCTACGCCATCGAGCTCGACATGGACAGCACGCTGGCCGAGGCCTACGGGCGCGTCGACTCGCTGGGCAAGGAGACTGGGCTGCCGGTGTTCACCGACAAGAGCGGCGAGTACGAGATGCGCCACATGAAGTATAACTTCAAGACCAAGAAGGCCATCATCACTCACATAGTGACTGAGCAGGGCGACGGCTTTGTGGTGGGCAGCCGCGCCAAGCGCGTGGACGAGGAGACCTACTTCATGCGCAACGCCCACTACACCACCTGCAACCATCACGACCACCCGCACTACTATCTGAACCTGACCAAGGCCAAAGTCATTCCGGGCAAGAAGACGATAACCGGACCGGCCTATCTGGTGCTCGAGGACGTGCCCATCCCCATCGGCATCCCGTTCGCCATCATTCCCAACACCACGTCCTACAGTTCGGGCGTCATCATCCCGAGCTACGGCGACGAGAGCGAGGCCGGCTTCTATCTGCGCAACGGCGGATACTACTGGGCGGCCAACGAATATTTCGACCTGCGCCTGCTGGCCGACATCTACACCAAAGGCTCGTGGGGCGCGCACGTCAAGAGCACCTACAAGAAACGATACAAATTCAGCGGAAATTTCGCGGCCGACTACATCGTCAACAAGCACTCCGAAAAAGACCTGCCCGACTATTCGGAAACCAAGGACTTTCAGATAAAATGGTCGCATTCGCAGGACAGCAAGGCCAACCCCGACCAGACGTTCTCTGCCAGCGTCAACGTGTCGACTAGCTCGTATAACAAGAACAACATCACAAGCCTTGTCAACACCAACACGCTGTCGACCAACCAGAAAAGCTCGAGCATCTCTTACAGCCGCAAGTGGCCGTGGAACCCGTTCCGACTGACGGCGTCGCTGCTGCACTCGCAGAACAGCCGCGACACGTCGATCAGCCTGACCCTGCCCGACATCGCCATCACGTCGTCGCAGCGCTTCTATCCCTTTGCCAGCAAGAACAAGGTGGGTTCGAAAGAAAATTTCCTGCAGAAAATCAACCTGTCCTACTCGGCCAACATGAAGAACTACATCAGCTGCAAGGAGCGCGACCTGAGTTTTTCGGCCCACAGCCTCTCGACGCAGTGGAAAAACGGCATCAAGCACACGCTGCCGGTAACCACCAACATCAAGATGCTCAAATACTTCACCCTCTCGCCCACGTTCAACTACACCGAGCGCTGGTACTTCAGCAAGACCAAGCGCCACTGGGACCCCGAGAAGCGTCAGGTGGTGGCCGACGACCCGGTGTCGGGCTTCAACCGCGCCTACGACTACAGTTTCAGCATCGGCACGAGCACCAAAGTCTACACGTTTTTCAAGCCAATCCGCGCACTGTTCGGCGACAAGATCAACGCCATCCGCCACGTGGCCACGCCGTCGGTCAGCCTCTCGTACACGCCCGACTTCAGCCGCGAGCGCTTCGGATTCTACGACTATTTCGAGTACTACGATCCCAGTTCGCAGGCCGTGGTCAAGTATAAATACAGCTACTACAACGGCTACATCTACGGCACGCCGGGCAGCGCCGAGTCGGGCAAGATGTCGCTTTCGCTGGGCAACACGCTCGAAATGAAGGTCAAGAGCGATGCCGACTCGACGGGCTTCAGGAAAATCAGCATCCTCGAAAGCCTCAGTTTCTCGTCGGGCTACGACTTTCTGAAAGACTCGATGCGCTGGGACAACATCAACATGTCGGGCCGCACCAAGATTTTCGGGACGAACATCAGTTTCGGCGCCAACTTCGACCCCTACGGTCTGGTGGCAAGCAAGACGGGCAGCGCCATCCGCATCAACCGCTCGGCGCTGAGGCAGAACGGCCGGCTGGTGCATCTGCGCAGCGCCAACATGAGTTTCGGTCTGTCGTTCAATCAGGATTCGTTCAAGAAGAAAGACGGCAAAAGTTCGTCGCAGGACGATGACGAGACCGTGACCGACCCCAACGCGCAGTCGGACGAACTGAAGCCCGGCGCGCAGATGGACAACGTCCCGGCCTCGGCCATGGCTGCCGACGACGACGGCTACGCCACGTTCACGATGCCGTGGAGCCTGTCGCTCAACTATAGCCTGCAGGTGTCGCAGGGCAAGTTCAACCCCGCCACGTGCCGCTACGCCCACAAGGTGACGTCGAGCGTCAATGTCAATGGCAATGTGGCACTTACGCCCAAATGGCGTCTCTCGATGTCGACCGGCTACAGCTTCGACGAGAAAAAGTTGTCAACCACAAGTTTCGGCATCACGCGCGACCTGCACTGCTGGAGCATGAACTTCAACATGGTGCCCGTGGGAACCTACAAGTCCTACTCGTTCTGCATCCAGATAAGCAGCAGCATCCTGCAGGATTTCAAGTATGAGCAGAGCAGCAGTCCGCGCGACAATCCGGGATATTATTAACCTGATAACAGAATATTTCCAAAATGAAAAAAGAAATTGCAACCACAAAGGCTCCGGCCGCGCTTGGCCCTTACAGTCAGGCCATTGAGGCCAACGGGATGCTGTTCGTTTCGGGGCAGATTCCCATCGTTCCGGCCACGGGCGCGCTGGTCGAGGGCGACATCAAGGCTCAGACGCGCCAGTCGATGGAAAACATCGCAGCCATTCTGGCCGAGGCCGGCTACACGTTCGACAACGTGGTGAAAACCACCTGCCTGCTGGCCGACATCAACGATTTTGCTGCGTTCAATCAGGTCTATGGCGAATATTTTGGCACGGCTGCTCCGGCGCGCGCCACGTTTGCCGTCAAGGCGCTGCCCAAGGGGGCGCTGGTCGAGGTCGAAGTGATCGCCGCCAAATAACTGACTGACAAACCAATAAGGCATTGACCTGCTGCGCATTGAGTTGCGTGGCAGGCCAATGTTTTTTTTGGGGGCGGCAGGAGTCGGCGAGTGTGGCGCGCGGCCGCAAAATGTAACATGGCTGTAACGCCGCGAAGCGTCAGCAGGCCTATCTTCGCCATGGAAATCAATCGTAAATCATAAAAGAAATGGAAACCGTCTACTTTGGAATGATTCTTATCATCTTTCTGCTTGCCATCTTCGACTTGGTGGTGGGTGTCAGCAACGATGCTGTCAATTTCCTGAACTCGGCCATAGGTTCTAAGGCTTTGAAATTCAGGATTATACTCTTCATTGCAGCATGCGGCGTGTTCTGCGGCGCCACCATGAGCAACGGCATGATGGACATAGCGCGCCACGGCATTTTCCGCCCCGAAGTCTTCAGCTTCAACAGCCTGATGTGCATCTTCGTGGCCGTGATGGTTACCGACGTGGTGCTGCTCGACGTCTTCAACACGCTGGGCCTGCCCACGTCCACCACCGTGTCGATGGTCTTCGAACTCCTCGGAGGCTCGGTGGCGCTGGCGCTCATCCACATCTGGGGCGGCAACGGGCTCGCCATAGGCGACATGCTCAACACCGAAAAGGCCTTCTCGGTCATCATGGGCATCTTTGTGTCGGTGGCCATCGCGTTCGTGTTCGGCACTCTGGTACAATACATTGCGCGCGTCATCTTCACATTCAACTACAAGCCGCGCCTCAAGTGGACGGTCGGACTCTTCGGCGGCCTGGCCGCCACATCCATCATCTATTTCATGCTGATAAAAGGCATCAAAAACTCCACGCTGATGTCGTCCGAAATCATGGAAGACATCCGCAATCACACGGGACTGATGGTGGCCGTCTGCTTTGTGGTCTTCAGCCTGCTGATGCAGGTGCTGCACCTGCTGCACGTCAACGTGTTCAAAGTCATCGTGGCCATGGGCACGTTCTCGCTGGCAATGGCTTTTGCGGGCAACGACCTAGTCAACTTCATCGGCGTCCCGCTGGCCGGCTATTCGGCCTTTAGCGACTTCGCAATCAACGGATTGGGCAACGCCGACAGCTACATGATGAACTCGCTCAACGAGCCGGCCGGCACACCGTTTCTATTCCTGCTGGCAGCTGGCGGCATCATGGTGCTGACGCTCGTCTTTTCGAAAAAGGCCCACAACGTGGTCAAGACTTCGATTGGCCTGTCGCGGCAGAGCGAGGGCGACGAAATGTTCGGCACGTCGTCGGTCGCACGCAGCATGGTGCGCTCCACCACGGCCGTGGCCGAGACCGTCTCCAGATACGTCCCCGCCCGCCTTGCCCGCTGGCTCGACAGCCGTTTCCGCCAGGAAGACGTCATCCTCGAAGACGGCGCCGCGTTCGACCTTGTGCGGGCATCGGTCAACCTCGTCATTGCCAGCCTGTTGATAGCCTTGGGCACGTCGCTCAAACTGCCCCTGTCGACCACCTACGTCACCTTCATCGTGGCCATGGGCACATCGCTGGCCGACCGCGCCTGGGGCCGCGAGAGCGCCGTCTTCCGCATCACGGGCGTCCTGTCGGTCATCGGCGGATGGTTCATCACGGCGGGCGTCGCCTTTGCCATCTGCTTCGTGCTGTCGGCCCTGATGTTCTGGGGCGGACCGGCGGTGATGGCCGTCCTGATTGCACTGGCCATCTTCCTGCTCATCCGCAGCGCCATCAGATACAAGAAGAATTCTGCCGCCGAGGTCGAAGACGCCGAATTTGTGGTGATGACCACCAGCAAAGACCCCGAAGCCGTCTGGGGCGCCCTCCGCTCGCACACCGCCCGCACCATTTCCGAGTTCGTGCTGTTTGCGGCCGACGTCTACACGCAGGTGTCCACCGCCTTCGCCTCAGACGACCTCAAAGGCCTGCGCCGCGCCGACCAGCACCTCGACGCCAACCGCGAAAAGCTCAAGAAGCTGCGCCGCAAGGAGGTCATCGGCCTGCGCCGCATCGACCACGTCATCGCCATCGAACGCAGCACGTGGTTCCACCTGAGCAGCAACGACTGCACACAGATGCTCTACTGCCTCAAGCGCATGACCGACCAGTGCCGCGAGCACGTCGACAACAATTTCAACCCGATGCCCGAAGACTACGCGCTCGAATTCGGCCAGCTGCGCAGCCGCGTGTGCGACCTTCTGCACAGCGCCGGCTCCATAATCTCCCAAGGCCTGACGCAGGAGTCGGACGAAGCCCGCGCGCTGTGCAAGTCGCTCAAGTCGGCCGTCTCGGCCACGCGCAAGACGCACATCGAACGCATCCAAAACGCAAAGACCGACCTCAAAGTGGCTCTGGTCTACCTCAATATGCTGCAGGAAACGCAAGAAATTCTGAACGTGCTGCACCACCTGCTGCGCACAAGCAGAAAATTTCAGGCTTGAGCCGAAGGGCGTCGGATAGTCGTGGGTTTGTGCTATATTTGCGGCATCATAATCAGAAAAAAAAAACGAATCAATCGATGAAAGCGTATGTATTTCCCGGCCAGGGTTCCCAGTTTGTCGGGATGGGCAAAGACCTGTACGACAACTCGGAACAGGCCAAAGCACTTTTTGAGCAAGCCAACGACATCTTGGGCTTCCGCATAACCGACATGATGTTCGACGGCACCGATGCCGACCTCAAGCAAACCAAAGTGACCCAGCCGGCCATCTTCATCCATTCGGTGGTTCTGGCCAAAGTGATGGGCAGCAAATTCGCACCCGAAATGGTTGCAGGACACTCACTTGGCGAATTTTCGGCATTGGTCAGCGCACAGGCCATGACCTTCGAAGACGGACTTCGCTTAGTGTCGGAGCGCGCATTGGCAATGCAGGCCGCCTGCGAGATGCAGACATCAACCATGGCAGCCATCATCGGCCTCGAAGACGCTGTGGTCGAGGAAGTTTGCAGCACCATCGACGGCGTGGTTCCGGCCAACTACAACTGCCCCGGCCAGCTCGTCATCTCCGGCTCAGTCGAAGGCATCGACAAGGCCTGCGAGGCACTGTCGGCCAAGGGTGCCAAGCGCGCACTCAAACTCTCGGTCAGCGGCGCTTTCCACTCGCCGTTCATGGAACCGGCCCGCACACGACTGGCCACTGCCATCGAAAATACGAAATTTTCATCACCAATCTGCCCTGTCTACCAGAACGTTACAGCCTCGGCAGTCACCAACCCCGACGAGATTCGCAGCAACCTTGTGGCGCAGCTCACGGCTCCCGTGCGCTGGACTCAGACCGTCCGCAACATGCTGGCCGCCGGCGCCGACTCGTTCACCGAAGTCGGACCGGGCAGCGTCCTGCAAGGGCTGGTCAAGAAGGTCGACCGCTCGCTGAGCACAACCGGCATCTGCAAGTGGGACGATATCGCATAATCGCACAACAGTTTGACGCTCAGGGTGGATTGGTCCAAAAACCGCTCCACCCTTTCTTTTTCCGTAACTTCAAAATCGCACGCAAACATCACATTTTTCAATGGCAATCATCAGCATCAACAACGAGTGGGCCGATGCCGAAACGGCGACCGTCACTACCGACAACACGATTGTGACCGACGGCCTCGGATTCTACGAGACGTTCATCTGCAAAGGCGACGAGCCGCTTTTGTGGCGCGACCATTACGATTGCATCCTGACGGCCATGCGAACGCTTCACTTTAACACTGAGGCACTTCCACAAGGATACGAACTCCGCCGTCGCATAGAACTTCTGGCGCGGCGCAACAATTACCCGGCCTACTCGAAAGTCAAAATGACCGTCTGGCAGACCGCCTCGGACGTTGAGCACATCGGCTGGACACTGTCGATGCAACGCATGGAAACCAGACCCTACGTTCTGGAACGCCGACCCATCATTGCACACGCCTTCACCGAGGCGCGCGTGGCACCGTCGGCTTTCACGCAGGTCAACACGTGCAGCGTCGTCAAGGCCATGGCGCGTAAAGCGCAGAAAATCAACAACTGGGACATCATCCTGCTCACCAACATCGACGGCAACGTCATCGGCTCGCCCGACGACAATATTTACGCCATCAGCAACGGCAAGATTTTCACGCCATCGCTCGAATCCGGAGCGCAAATCAACGCCCTAACCAAAACATTGACAGACGTTTGCGCCGAAATAGGCCTGCCTGTCATCCGCATTAGCGGCCTGTCGCCGGCATTCATGCGCAACGCCTCCGAAATCTTCCTCGCCGGTGCTGCCAACGGCCTGACGCCACTCTACGGCTTCGAAGAGAAACGCTACTTAGTCAGTCAGATTCAAGACATTAACACCCGCATCCACGACAGACTGATATTCTGAAAAGGAACTGAGAGAGAACATAAACCGGCAAAAAAAGAAAGGATGTCGAGTTCATTTGAACAAGACATCCTTTTTTTGAGTGATACCGGAGGGACTCGAACCCCCAACCTTCTGGGCCGTAACCAGAGACACTATCCATTATGCTACGGTATCAATCCTTGCAACCGTCATTTCCCGATTGCGAGTGCAAATATAGACCTTTTATTTCTAAATGCAATAGCTCTGCCAAAATTATCCGAAAATTTCTCCCGAATCATCAGTCGTCGTTCTCGTGCTTGAAAAGTTTCGGGTACAGAAAAGTCCGTGCCTTGCCCTCGCGCGACTCGACCTCGGCCCATTTGTCGCATTCAAAATCCACGACTACGGTTGCCGTGGTCGGAAAATAGAAAATGCTATTATTTGTCAAGTTGATTGCCAACATTCCTAATTCAGGATTATGACCAATTGCAAACACAGTCTCAACCGAATCTGGCAAAGTATTGATGTAGCTCATAAATTCGCCTGACGTATATCCCTTATAAATGAACTCTTCCTTGACGATTTTGCCGGCATCAAAGCCGTAGACGTTTGCTATCGACTCTGCCGTCTCAATGGCGCGGACGGCCGTGCTCGATATAATCATGTCAGGCACAACGTTTTCGCCCTTCAGCCGATTGGCTATGAGCGCCGAATCGTGAAGGCCGCGCTTGCGCAGCTTCCTCTCTATGTCTTTCTGCCCTCTGGTTATGTCTTCGGCTTTCGAGTGTCGGATTAGAACTATCGTTTTCATGATATTTTGTTGTTTAGCTGATTAATTTATTCATGTTTTTGTGCAACAGCATGTCATATATCTCCTTTTGTGAGCGTATTTTCTTGCCGTTTTCGGGTATCGGGATAAGGTTGTCGTTCAGATTTTCGTCTATTAGCCTTGCCGTCTGATTATCACTTAGTTGTATGCTGATTATATCAAGAATTTCCTGCTTTATGCTCTCATTCTCAATCGGGAAAGCCACTTCGATACGCCTGTTGACGTTGCGGTTCAGCCAGTCGGACGATGTCAGGTAGACGCCATTCGCGCCGTTGGGCCCGAAAATCCAGACGCGTCCGTGCTCCAGATAGCAATCCACTATTCGCGTGATGCGAATGTTCCGGCTGAACGACTGGTTCGGCACAATGCAGCATATTCCTCTGATTATCAAGTCAATCCTTACCCCAGCAAGACTTGCTTCATAGAGCTTGTTGATAATTTTGCGGTTTTGGATTCCGTTCATTTTCATTATGATGTGCGCCTCTTCGCCCCTTGTCGCCGCCTCAATTTCATGATCAATTTTCCGAATTATCTCATTATAAAGATTGACTTGCATCAGCAAAAGCTTTTGCAATTCAGGAATTTTAGTCTGATCCTCAAGAAAATCAAAAACCTGCGTCAAGTCATTGATTATCGTTTCGTCCGACGTGAAAAGCCCGTGGTCGGTGTACTGCCGCGCCGTTTTTTCGTTGAAGTTCCCGGTACTCAGATAGGCATACGAACTCCCTGATTTCCTGACAATAAGCGCCATTTTGGCATGTACTTTCAAGCCGGGGATACTATAAAACACTTGTATGCCGGCCGCCTTCATGCGTTCGGCCATCTGCAAGTTGTTCTCCTCGTCAAATCGCGCCTTAAGCTCCACAAAAACAGTGACTTTCTTTTTGTTCGACGCGGCTGCTATCAGCGAATTGACCACCGCCGAGTTGGTCGCCACACGATATTGCGTCACCTTTATTTCCTCCACTTTCGGGTCGACCGCCGCCTCGTTGAGCAGCTTGATGACGTAGTCGAACGAATGATAAGGATAGTGAAGCAAAATCTCGTGATGCTTGACGATGCCGAATAAAGTGTTGTTTTGCAGCTCGATATGGTGAATCGGCTTTTGCGAATCGCTGATCTGGCCCGGCATCAACGACGTCGGGAATTCGAGCAGATTGTGCATGTTCAGATAGCGGTCGCTGGCCACGAGTTCACCATCGGCAAAACCGAATATCTGCCTCAGTTTCCCGAGCAAATCGGGCGCAATGTTGCGGTCGTGATAGAAGCTCGACGGCAGCCCGGTCTTCCTTTTGACCAGATTTTCACGTATCTTCTTGACAATGTCGCCGTTGAAATCGTCGTCGATGCCAAGGTCGGCGTCGCGCGAAATCTTTATGCTCCAGGCGCCTTCAATCTCGTAGCCGGGGAAAAGTTCGCCCAGATCGTTGCGGATTATGTCGTCAATGAACACCAGATGCCTCATCTGCCCGGTCTGCGGCAGCTCGATGAAACGCGGCAAATCGTTGGTCGGCAACTTGACAAGCGCATATATCGGCTTATGAGTTTTGGCAGAAGTTTTGCGCGGATTTTTGCTAAGCAATTTAATGGCAAAATATGGCCTGTTGTCACGCAAAAACATCCGCGTGCCCTGCCCTATCAGAACCGGCTGCAGATACGGAATGACTTCACGGTAGAAATAATCGTGCATAAACGCCTTATGCTCAGACAAATCAGGAAATTTGCCATTATAGAGCATTATGTTGTTGTCGAGCAGAGCCGGACAGATTTCGTTGTTGAAAATCTCCGTAAACTCCTGCATCTGATTCGACACGATGAAATTGATTTTTTGCAGGGTCGCTGCCGGATTGCTCACCTCCTCCATCTGACCGTTGGTTTCGGCCATGTTTCGGTATTCGGCGACACGGACTTTATAAAATTCATCAAGATTCGACGAGTAGAACGCCAAAAAACGCATGCGTTCATAGAGCGGAAGCGACGAGTTTTTCGCCTCCTCCAAAACGCGATAGTTGAATGCTAACCAACTGATATCTCGGTTGAAATATTTGTATCTGAACGTCATGAATCTTGCCTGAAAAAAGTGTTTAAAATTATCAAAAATAGCATTGTGATATTCATAGTTTAATCTTATTTTGACGTAATAAATGCGTCTACGCTGATGTTTGTTATAATTGATTGATAATCATAAACTCTATGATGAAAATTGCTTTGATGTCCGACACGCACAGTTATTTCGACGAGCGCTTCTATCGTCTGTTTGCCGATGTGGACGAAATCTGGCACGCAGGCGACCTGGGCGACATTGCCGTGCTCGAAAAGCTGAGGGCATTCAAACCGACCGTGGCCGTCTACGGCAACATCGACGACTACAAAATCCGCACCGAACTAAAAGAGACTGAACGCTTTACGCGCGACGGCGCCGATGTACTGATGACGCACATCGGCGGCTATCCGGGCAAATATGTGCCGCGTGTCAAAGCCATGCTCGATGCCAATGCACCGCAGATTTTCATTTCGGGACATTCACATATCCTCAAGGTTATTTATGACAAAAAATATAATTTGCTCCACCTAAACCCCGGCGCCTGCGGCATTTCGGGCTTTCATCACGTGCGCACTGCACTGATTTTCGCCATAGATAACGGAGCGGTAAAAGACATGAAAGTCATAGAATTAGGCCCACGAGCCGATGTTAAAAAGTAGATTTATGCAAGATATTATAGAATATTTCACTGATGTTTTTCATCTGAATTGCCATTTCGAACTTCCGCTTGCGGTTGTCAGAGCCATCAACTCGCTCAACCGTGCCGAGCGTGGCGAACTGAAATCGAGGCTGTTCAACGAGGCCAAGCGTCTTGCACTCGGCGGCGACGGACTCCGGGCAATCCGCTGGCTTGAAACGACTTTCACGCTCATCGAAAAAAATTCATTCCGTATGCACGAGGTGCTTTTCAGCCCGGGCAAGGACATTCCGGAGAACATCGCGTTCCTGCTTGGCCAAGCCAATAAGTCGCTCGATTTGTGCGTGTTCACCATCAGCGACGAAAAACTTGGTGCCGCCATTCTTCGCGCCAAAGCGCGCGGCATCCGCGTCCGCCTGATTACTGACGACAACAAGTCGCGCGACACCGGCTCGCAGGTCAAGTTACTCGCTGCCAATGGAATAGACGTAAAAATCGACCATTCGAAATACCACATGCACAACAAATTCGGAATCATCGACAGCCGGATAATTTTCACAGGCAGCTACAACTGGACCTACACTGCGCAAAACTACAACCAAGAAAATGTGGTTGTGACAACAAATTATTCCATCGTAAATCAGTTTTGCGAGGAATTCGAACGCCTGTGGACCGAAATGTTCTGGCTGAAAGTGAGGCCCCACTCGCAAAATCTGGTTCCGACCGCGCCGCCCGCTGTCCGCAAGGCTGCACGCAAACCCTCAACCGCCGACGGCGACGAGCATGCCGCACCTGTCGGCAAAGGCAATCGCTACAAAAAACGACAGAAACCGGGCAAAAGGCGGCGTTAAACTTTCACGGGCTTGTCGTCGCTGTTGAAATACCAGATATAACCTTCTATATTGCTGTAGCCCATTAGTTTAAGCAATTCCATATATTTGCGCACCTGCGTTGTGTGCGCCGCTGTGTGCGCTTCGCCGAATTTGTAGTCAGCGACTATTGTTTTGCCATTGCCAATCATCACCCTATCTGGACGAAAAACATCAGTTTTGGTCATGATTTTTCGCTCATTTATTGTTATGTATCGGCCATCAAACCATTCGGCTATTTCGGGCTGACTAATCTTTCGGCGCAGAGTTTCAACTATCTCCGCAACGTCGTCCTGCGTAATCAGTCCATCAATTTGAGCCTGCGAAACAGAAGCCTCAATATCGGCCTGTGTCTCAATACTTTCCATAATTCTGTGCATAACCTTGCCCATGACGGCTTTTTGGTTGCTGTCGATATGAGAAAAATGTTCGCTCGCAAGGTTGATTTTCAGTTTGCTGCCAAACGGACAGCTCTTCGGAGCGTCGAGGCTAATAGTCTCGTCCACAGCAACATCTACCTGCTCGACCGTCGGGATTGTTCCGATTTCGAGCGTCAGATTTTCACTGTCAAAACACTCGGCGATTCTTTCGGCGAATTCCGCTTTGCCGCCAATCCGACTTAAGGTGCAAAACATCAACTCCGACATATTATTGACATCGACCGGCAATTTTTTCTTGAAGTCGCGCGACGTTTCGCCCCACATCATCAGGACTTTTTCGGCTCGCGTCAGTGCCACGTAGAGCAGATTCAGATTGTCTATGTGCCTCATCGCAAGCTCTTCAATATACTGCGTATCGGCGTGTGTCAGAGCCAGTTTCTTCTGGTAGCTCATTGGTGTGGGCTTCATTATGTCGAACGGGCTTTCATCAATGTTGACCCACAATATGTCTTTCCTTGCATTACTTTCCTCAATTCTCCATCCAAGAAATGGAATCAAAATAGCTTTCTTTTCAAGGCCTTTTGACTTGTGAATTGTCATCACCTGCACGGCATCTTGTGTTTGCGGGACCGAAATCATCAGATTTTGCGCCTTTTGATCAATCCATTCTATGATTTCGTTCAGATTAATACTCTGAGTATTGGCATAGTTTCGCGCTGCATCCACAAATGCGTCGATGAATATTTCCTGATTTTTCTTAATCCATTCGGGCATGTCAGCAATGATTGCCTCGAGCATTTCGCCAAAGACAAGCCCTTTCATGTTACTTATCCGCGCCGCATAAGCGCCTCGCTCATCACTCCAAATCTCACTGAATTTCAGTTTATTATCAGGCAGCAGATGCATCATCATGATGTGCGCCAGGAACGTTTCGTCCGAAGGGTTGTTAATGAATTTTATGTACGAAATCAGCAGTTTAACAGATACCGAACTGCACACCTGCAGCGAACCGCTTGATATGACCGGGATTTTGTTCTCTAACAGACTGGCAACCACTTTGTTGCCATCGTTTCTCCCACGCACGAGGACGCAGATGTCTTTATATTTATAGCCGTATTCGTCGTTCAGTTTGTTAATAGCCTCAATCATCTGAGTCAGAGCCACATCACCGCCATCTGATCCATCGACGAATTTTAGCGAAATATAGCCTTCGTCCTTTTCTTTCGCAGTCGGAACGCTCTGACTACAACCATCATAGATATTCACAACCTGCCTGCTGAGCGCATCCCGCTTGGCTTTGTCTTTGATCGGCTCGGCAAACGCAGCAATTTTTTCGGCAAACACTTCGGCGGCCGCCGTGTCGAAAATGGCATTGTTGAATCTGACGATGTTCGCACAACTTCGCCAATTGGTTTTCAGCACGTTGACGTCGGCCGAGTAAGGCTTGATGTCGTTAGCGATGTTGCTCAGCAACCGCCAGTCCGAACTCCGCCAGCGATAAATCGACTGCTTGACGTCACCAACGACCAGACAGTCGTTATCCTGACTCAAACTGTTTAGCATCAGAGGCTTGAAGTTGTGCCATTGAACGTTCGACGTGTCCTGAAATTCGTCAATCATGAAATTGAAAAAGCGCGTTCCGGTCTTTTCGTATATAAATGGAGTTTCGTTATTGTCAATTATTTTGTTGAGCAAAGTCGTGGTGTCAGCTATCAGCATCTGGCCTTTTTCCTGAGCAATGTCGTCAATTTGCCTGCGAATATCGTTGAGAATGCCCGCATCGTAAATTCTCTTTTCGACCATCTGGGCCGTGAAGTAGTTGCGGACATTTCGGTCGACAAACTCGACATACGCCGAGACCAAGTCAATTATCTGTGGCAGAGCATTTTTCAATCTACCAACATCGGCTGCTTTGGGTTGGATTATCTTTTCTTCGTCGTCAAGCAGCGCCCTGAGAGTTTCGAGACTTTTCACCACACTTTCGAATTTCAAAAAACTGTCTCGTCCGGCATCAGTTTTTGCTATCGTCCACAATTTGTTCTTTGTTTTCGACTTGAACATTTCGGCAGTTATCCCGTTGTCGTCCAACAGTTTAGTGTATTCCCTGGTGTATCTATCCACTTCGCTTTCGTAATCGACTCTAATTTTTTCGAGTTCTTTGCAATACTGCCTTAGCTGCTGCCTGGTTGGCGACGTTTCGTCTGAGTCACAGACTCTTCGCGAGTTTTCATTAAAAATCTGACTACCGAAATTCTTCAATCTTCCCTCAATATTCCACTTGCCGTCAGTTTCCATCTGATTTCTTGCTGACGACAGAATCCATTCCTGCATTTCATGATCATCGTCAACACTTCCTATGATTCTTTCCACAGCTTCGTCAATAAGCAAGTTTTGGTCGAGTTCTATTTCGAATTGCGCGGGAAGACCGGCCTCGTAGGCAAATCCGCGAATAATCTTCTGCGTAAAGCTGTCGATTGTACTTATGTTGAAATGCGAAAAATCATTAAGATAACAAATCAGGGCTGCCCGGCAATTTTTCGAAATCGTTTTTTTATCCAGCCCCGTAGCTTCACGACAGATTTCGAGCATTTGTTTTTTAGTCGCTTTCTTCTTGTCGGTCAGTAGTTTATCATCAGCACTCATTATATAGAGACGCTCGATAATTCTTGTCTTCATTTCGGCCGTTGCCTTTTGCGTAAAGGTGGCTGCCAGAATGTTTGCGTATCGCTCCGGATTCCGGACTATCATGTTAATGAATTCGCCTGTAAGCGTGAACGTTTTGCCCGAACCGGCCGACGCACTATAAACCTTGAGTGTTGACGACATAAATCAGATTTTTTTTGAGGAGTTGAATATAAGAAAAACGCCGAAAATTCCGTCGTATGGCAAGAATGCTGCGATTGAAAATTCGCGCCTTTCCAAATGAAAAATCAATGACTGGCGCACGGGCTTTGAAATCATAACAGAAATATTTGTCAGTTTTCGGCGCGGCATTTGTCTCACTGTTAATTACAGGTTAATATCTATTTGACTCATAACAAAATGCGACAATTATAGTTTACATTTGTGCTTTGTTTTATAAATTAAGATTCTGATGAATCCGTTTGACAGTAAGTTTTTTCGTCGCAAGCATTCATTTTCTTGCATTATTGCCCTGATCACAATTTCGATTATCGGGATTGTGACCGTGCAATATATGTGGATATCAAAGTCTTATGCAATGCAGCGCGAACAGTTTCGTCGCACCACGCGGTCGGCCATCATTGCCACGGTCATGTCGATTGAGCGCAAGGTTTTTGCGGTCTCGCTTTTCGGTACCGACGATGTCAGCGCCGAGAACTCGGTCAGAGCCATGCTGCCTCACGTACCGTTTGAAGATGAGCCACATAGGCCACGCCACGACCGGCCGGAACGCGAGCGTCGGCGCCTTTCAGAATACGAGGCCCACGGACCGCAATACGAATATTACGAGCCCAACGAAATGCCTAAGATGCTGGCGCAGATGATGCGCGAAATACAGCTCGAAGATACACCAATCCACGAACTAATTGACTTAAAGACAGTTTCGAAAATAATCGAAGAAGAATTTTCGGCACGCGACCTGAATGTAAGGCCCGAATTTGCAATCTGCGACGGCAACGACTGCATTCCGGAATTGCAATCGAAAGGATACGACACGGACATGACTGACAGCGGAAAAGAGATTGTGATTCACCTCTTTAGAGCAAAGATATTCAACACACGCTACGATGCGCTTGAGCTACATGTCCAAAAGTTCGAGTCGCCGGTCTATGTCCTCTGGTCGCTGTGGGGCGAACTTCTGGTGTCGTTCCTGTTCGTGATGACAATGATGATTTCGTTTTATGTCACACTCAGAGCTGTCATTTATCAGAAAAAAGTATCGCAAATCAAGACGGACTTCATCAACAACATGACGCACGAATTCAAGACGCCCATTGCGACCATCAGCCTTGCGGCCGACAGCATTGCAAGCCCGCTGGTCGTGAACAACCCGGATGCCGTCAAGTCGTACATCAGAATCATCAAAGAAGAAAATTCGCGAATGAACAACCACGTAGAGAGAGTCTTACAGATGTCGGTAATCGACAAGACGAACTTTTCGGTTTCGCTCGGTCCGGCTGACGTCAACGAAGTGGTGCAAAAAGCAGTGCAAAGCATGTCATTGTTCATCAGCGAATATGGCGGTTCTGTCACTGTAAAAACTAACGCCAAACATTCCATGGCCGAACTCGATGAAATCCATTTCATAAATGTAGTGATGAATATCATCGAAAATGCCATTAAATACAGCAAAAGCGCACCGCAAGTGACCGTCAGCACTCAAAATGATGCTGACAACAGTCATCTGATTCTGAAAGTTTCTGACCAGGGAATCGGCATGACCGAAGAACAGATGGCGCACGCTTTCGACCGTTTCTATCGTGCCGAAGGCGGTAACGTTCACAACGTCAAAGGCTTCGGACTGGGACTCTGCTACGTCAAGGCCGTTGTGGAGGCGCATGGCGGCACCATCGACATCGAATCGAAAAAAGGTGTCGGAACCACATTCACAGTGAAAATTGAAGTAGAAGAAAAATAGTATTAACAAAAAAAGTGGTCGAAGTAATGAACAAAAAAATATTTCTTGTGGAAGACGACCGAAATTTCGGGACGGTTCTGAAAGCATATCTCGAAATCAACAATTTTGATGTCAAATGGGTCTGCGACGGGGCGCTAGCCCTATCCGGTTTCGAGGCCGAACAATTTGACATTTGCCTGCTCGACGTGATGCTGCCCAACGTTGACGGCTTCACGATTGCGCGCCAGATTCGCGAGCTGGACGAAGGTATTCCGCTCATTTTTCTGACAGCCAAGAATATGCGCGAAGACGTTCTCGAAGGCTACAACGTCGGTGCCGACGATTATGTCACAAAACCATTCGATTCCGAGATATTAATCAAGAAAATAAATGCCATTCTTAACCGTCATTGCCGCAAAGACGACGAAGAATCGGACGTCTATGTTCTCGGAAACGCAGAATTTCATTCGTCGATGCGTGTGCTCAAGACCAAATTGGCGCACTATCGTCTGTCGCCCAAAGAGGCTGACTTGCTTGTACTTCTGTGTCGGAACGTCAACAAAGTCCTGCAACGCGACACCGCGCTGAAAATCATCTGGGGCGAGACATCGTATTTCACGACCCGAAGCATGGACGTCTACATCACTCGCCTCAGGAAATATCTGAAACACATCGAAGGCGCTGAAATAGTGAACGTTCACGGCACCGGCTATCTTCTGAAGACCTTTGACGTCTGATGGGCGATGTTTGCCAATATGTTTTTATATTTGTGGGCAATAAAATTCAGAAAAAATGAGCAAACGTTTGGTCAAATCACAGAGTAACAAAACGATATGCGGAGTCTGCGGAGGCATTGCCGAATACCTCGGAATCGATCCGACAATCTTCAGATTAATCTATGTACTGCTGACAATTTTCACGGCGTTTTCCGGAGTTCTGATATATCTCATTTTATGCCTGCTGATGCCGTCAGAATAATCACGACAATTTGAGTCGGTTCCCGTATTGGCGGGAGCCGATTTGCTTTTCCATATAATCCTAAAATACAGATGATTGAAACAGTTGTTGGCTTGTTCGAAGATCGAGTTGCGAAATTTTCGGACAATCCTCTTGTCCACGAAAAAAAAGACGGAAAATATGTTGCCCTGACCTACTCGGAAGTACGCGCCGAGGTGCTCCGCTTTGCCGCCGGCCTTGTGGCTCTCGGCCTGAAGCGCGGCGACAGAGTCGGCATGATTTCGGAAGGCCGGGCCGACTGGCTCATTGCCGAACTGGGAATGTTCTACGCAGGCGTGGTCAACGTGCCTCTCTCGGTCAAGCTGGAGGCCGGTTCCGACATTTTTTTCAGGCTCAATCATTCCGACGCACGAATGGTTATCGTTTCGCGCACGCAACAGGCTAAGGTCGAGTCTGTTTTCGAATCGCTCAGCAATCTCGAAAAAATAATCTGCCTCGACAAGTCAGAAACCGAATCGGACCATTGCCTGCCGTTCAACGACATCAAACAGCTGGGCGACAAGCTATTGGCCGACAACACAGCTAAAGCCGACTTCGACAGACTCTGGCAAAGCGTTTCGCCCGACGACTTGGCAAACATATCCTACACCTCCGGCACGACCTCCGATCCCAAAGGCATCATGCTGACACAGAGAAACTACGCCGTCAACGCACAGCAAAGTTGCACGCTGATGACCATCGACCAGACCGACCGCACACTGACCGTCTTGCCTTGGGACCATTCGTTTGCGCACACGGCCTGCCTCTACAGTTTCATCTGCTACGGCGCATCGATCGCGTCGCAGGAAATTGGGCGGACGCCTATGGAAACGCTCAAGAACATACCAAAGAACATTCTGGAAATCAGGCCGAACCTGATGATGAGCGTCCCGGCACTATCAAAAGCCTTCCGCAAAAACATCGAAAACGGAATCCGCCAGAAAGGCCCTCTGACTCAGTGGCTTTTCGACTGCGGCCTGCGCGTGGCTTACGCCTACAACGGCAACGGCTACAACCGGGGCCGAGGCGCACGGATTTTTCTGAAGCCGCTCTATGCACTCTTTGACAAAATCTTGTTCTCCAAAATCAGACAGGGTTTTGGCGGAAAGCTCCGGTTCTTTGTCGGCGGCGGCGCACTGCTCGACATTGAATTGCAGCGCTTTTTCGCGGCAGTCGGGATGCCCGTCATGCAAGGCTACGGCCTGTCGGAAGCGTCGCCTGTGATTTCGTCCAACGCGCTGCACTGCCACAAGTTCGGCTCGTCGGGCAAGATTGTCAAGTATCTGGATATTAAAATATTGGACACCGACGGCAACGAACTGCCTCAAGGCGAAAAGGGCGAAATTGTCATCCGTGGCGGCAACGTGATGAAAGGCTATTGGAAAAACGAGAAAGCGACTGCCGAAACCATCCACGACGGCTGGCTGCACACGGGTGACATGGGCTACATCGACGCCGACGGATTCCTCTATGTATTAGGCCGTTTCAAGAGCCTCTTGATAGGAAACGACGGCGAGAAATACAGTCCCGAAGGCATCGAGGAGGCCCTGGTCGACTCGCGATTCATCGAGCAATGTATGCTTTACAACAATCAGAACGCCTACACATCGGCCATGGTGGTGCCCGCCGTTCCGGCTCTGCGCGACGAACTGAAACGCAGGGGCATCGACACAAATTCGGACGAGGCGATGAAAGCCGCACTGCAAATCATTCAGCACGAAATTGACCAGTTCAAGGCCGGCGGACAGATGAGCGGGCAGTTCCCCGAACGCTGGCTACCATCAGCAATAGTCATTCTGCCAGAAGCATTTACAGAGAAAAACCGATTGATAAACTCGAGCATGAAAATGGTTAGAGGCAAAGCGGTGGAATATTTTGCGGACGAATTGGCCTATCTCTACACGCCCGAAGCACGAAACATTGTCAACGGATTGAACCTGAAAAATATCAGTAAAATAATGTCAAAATAAAATGATTGCAAAACGCAAATTATGAGTGCCGACATATCATTTTGCTAAAGACGCAAATAAAAAAACAGAATAATTATCATGATATATTCAATGACCGGCTACGGCAAGGCCGTATGCGAACTGCCACAAAAAAAAATCAGCATCGAAATCAAGTCGCTCAATAGCAAGCAGATTGACTTAAACATCAGGATTCCAAACGTTTATCGCGAAAAGGAACTCGAAATACGCAACGACGTGAACCTTGCATTGGCACGCGGCAAAGTCGACGTCACATTCACAGTCGAAAACATCGGAACCGAAAAAGTCGCGACGCTCAACGTGCCCGCAATCGAAGCATATTACGCTCAACTCAAGCCGATTGCCGACAAGTTTGAACAGACAAAAAACACTGATTTCATGCGCATTATCATGTCCCTCCCGGAAACCGTCAAAGTGGAACAGCCGCAACTCGACGAAGAGGAATGGTGCTGCGTGAAGGCGTCGCTGGCCGATGCGCTCAAGTCGATTATCGATTTCAGATTGCAGGAGGGGCGCGCGCTGGAGGCCGATTTGCGCAAAAGAATTTCGATAATAAAAGAAAATCTGGAACTTGTGCCGCAATACGAGGCAGGCCGAGTGGAAAAAATCAGGCAGAGAATCCAAAAAAACATCGAAGAAATAATCGAAAAGAACAAGATTGATGAGAATCGCCTTGAACAAGAAATGATATTTTATATAGAAAAACTTGACATTAATGAAGAAAAAGTGCGACTTGCCAATCATCTGAAATATTTCATCGAGACAATCGAAAACGAAGAACAGCCAGGCAGAAAGCTCGGATTCATTGCACAAGAGATTGGCCGTGAGATAAATACGCTTGGGTCGAAAGCGAACGAAGCCAACTTGCAACGGATAGTCATCAAAATGAAAGACGAACTTGAAAAAATCAAGGAACAAGTTTTGAACGTGTTATAAATCAGGGCCATGAAAGAAGGGAAGATAATCATTTTTTCTGCTCCGTCAGGATCAGGCAAAAGCACCATAGTCAACTACTTGTTGCAGCGCGACTTGCACCTCGATTTCTCCATTTCGGCCACCAGCCGTGCACCTCGGGGAAGTGAAAAGAACGGTGTGGAATATTATTTTCTGACTCCCGACGAATTTCGCAAACGCATTGAAAATGACGAATTTGTAGAGTACGAAGAGGTCTACAAAGACTGCTTCTACGGAACTTTGCGCAGCGAATTGGATCGGATTTGGAGTGCCAGCAACCATATTGTGTTCGATGTGGACGTGGTTGGCGGAGTGAACCTAAAAAAAATATTTGGTGCTCAAGCACTTAGCATTTTCATTCAGCCACCGTCGCTGGAGGAACTGCGCCGCCGCCTTGTGGGCCGTGCAACCGATTCGGCCGAAAAAATTGAGCAACGCCTGGCAAAGGCCGAAAAAGAACTGACTTTTGCCGGTCAATTCGACAAAGTTGTGCTCAACGACAATCTGGAACAAGCCGAATCGGAAGTGGAAAGAATAGTTCGTCAGTTTATAGAATGATAAAACACAAGAAAATATTTGGCCATTTTGCAGAATTATGAAAATCGGACTTTTGTTTGGCTCGTTCAACCCCATACATGTCGGTCATCTGTCGATAGGGCAATACATGATAAATGATGGTTTTGTAGATAAGATTTGGTTTGTTGTCAGCCCTCAGAATCCTTTCAAAAGTCAGACAGATTTATTGTCGGCGGAACACCGGTGTGCTATGGTGAAGGCCGCCATCAAAGACAACACAGGTTTTGCCCTGTGCGATGTGGAATTAAGCCTGCCCGTTCCGTCATATACTATTGATACAATGCACTTTCTGCAGTCCTCACACCCCGAAGTCAAATTCTCGATAATAATGGGAGCTGACAATGCGGTGTCGCTTCACAAATGGAAAAACGGTGATGAATTGATTCAAAATTTCGAAATACTGGTTTATCCGCGCCCGGGATTCGAATGCAAAGACGCCCAAAACAAGAGATTT
>CALYZD010000036.1 GCA_945607565.1 uncultured Bacteroidales bacterium
CGCGACCCCAACCTTGGCAAGGTTGTGCTCTACCAACTGAGCTATTTCCGCAATCTGACCGGCTTTCAAAATCCGTTTTTGCGGGTGCAAATATAACCCTCATTTTAGAATCCGCAACTATGGCCGCCTATTTTTTCGCTGCGCCGGCCGTGCGCTCCGGAGGACCCGAAATAGTTGCCGGTGCGACAAAAATGCTTACTTTTGTTACCTTTTCAACCTTCGGAATCGACTTTCCGGAAAAAAACGACAACGCGTATGCTGAAACAAAGCCTGCAACAGAAATTACAACAGAAGATGTCGCCCCTGCAGATTCAGGTGGTCAAGCTGCTCGAACTGCCGACGGCGCAACTTGAGCAGCGCATCAAGGAAGAAATCGAAGACAACCCGATACTCGATGTCGACTCCTCAAAAATCGAAGACGAAAATTCGACTGCCGAAGAAACTCCGCGCAGCGAAACTACCATAGAAGACTATCTGCAGAACGAGACCACGCCGGCCTACAAGCTGCAGACCAACAACTTCTCGCCCGACGACAAGCACGAGGACATCCCGTTTTCGGAGAACACGTCGTTCCACGAATACCTCAAGGAGCAGATCGGGATGCAGATGATTGGCGAGCGCGAGCAGATGATTGCCGAATACATCATCGGCAACATCGACGAGGACGGGTATCTGCGGCGGAGCGTGGAGGAGATGGTGGACGACATCGCCTTTTCGCAAAACGAGGAGGTGACGGACGCCGAAGTGGCCGAAGTGCTGGCCGTGGTGCAGAACCTCGACCCGGTGGGCGTGGGCGCCCGCGACCTGCACGAGTGCCTGTGGCTGCAGGCCAAGCGCCAGAGCCAGGACGGGCACTCGAACATGATTGCGTTCGAGATAATCGACAAATGCTTCGACGACTTCACCCACAAGCACTACGACAAGATAGCCCGCCGCCTGCACATTGAGCGCGACGAACTGCGCGAGGCCATTGACGAGATAATCCGCTTCAACCCGAAGCCCGGCAGCGCCTACAGCAACTCGCTCAGCAAGATAGCGCAGCCCATCAGCCCCGACTTCATCGTGGAGGACGAGAACGGGAAGCTGGTGGCACGCCTGGCCGGACGCAAGATTCCGGAGTTCCGCATCAACCGGACCTACACCGAGATGATGGAAGAATATGCCCGGAACCGCAAAAACCAGTCGCGCGAACAGGTCGAAGCCGTGATGTTCGTCAAGCAGAAGCTCGACTCGGCCAAGTGGTTCGTCGACGCCGTCAGGCAGCGCAACAACACTCTGCAGACCGTCATGAACGCCATACTCGACTATCAGCGCGCATACTTCAGCGAGGGCGACGAGTCGAAACTGCGGCCCATGATAATGAAGGACATAGCCGAACTGACGCAGCTCGACATATCGACGATTTCGCGCGTGTCGAACAGCAAATACGTGCAGACCACATTCGGCATCTTCCCGCTCAAGCACTTCTTTTCGGAGGGCGTCCAGACCGACACGGGCGAGGAAGTGAGCACGCGCGAGGTGATGAGCATCATCGAAAAGAGCGTCATGAACGAGGACAAGGACAACCCGCTGACCGACGAGAACATTGTGGAAATTCTGAAAAAGAAGAGCTACACGATTGCCCGGCGCACCGTGGCCAAATATCGCGAAAAGCTTGGCATCCCGGTGGCCCGCCTCCGCAAACAGATCTAACCCCAAACGACGGCAATGACAGAAAACACAACCACCTCAAAACCAAGCATCACCGACACCCTGTGTCAAATCATATCCGGCATCGCGCATCCGCTCATTGTGCCAAGCGTGTGCACGGTGGCGCTGCTTTGGGGGCCGACGCCGTGGCACATCCTGCCGGCCGGCTCCAAATGGCTAATACTGACAACAGTAGCACTGGGAACATACATCATACCCATCTCGTGCATCCCGATTTTCATGATAATCGGACTGGTGAAGAGCATCAGAATGCACAGCCGGGCCGAGCGACGCTGGCCGCTGATTGCCGCCGCCAGCACGTCGCTGTGCGCCTACATCACGGCGAGCCGACTGGGCTTTCCGCTGATAATCACGACGTTCCTGCTGGCCAACACCATCCTGACCATCATGGCGATAGGAATCAACGGATTCTGGAAAATCAGCCTCCACATGACGGGAATGGGCGGCATGGCGGCGCTGATGCTCACGCTCGGGCTTTTCACCGCGTCGGAGACAGCCATAAGCCTGCCGGCGACCTTTGTGGTGGCGGGCCTTGTGGGGAGCGCGCGGCTGCAGCTGGGCGCCCACACGCCGGCGCAAGTGTGGACGGGATTCGCAATGGGATTTGCAGTGACCGCCTTTCTGATTTTCGCAAGGATGCTGTGGTAGGATAAAACGATAAGAATCAGCGACATGAATCACGTGATAATAGTAGCCGGAGGCTCGGGGCAGCGGATGGCGTCGGCAGTGCCCAAGCAGTTTCTGCCGCTTGGCGGAAGGCCCATACTGATGCGCACCATCGAACGGTTCGCCGCGTTCGACCCGGCAATGGACATAATAGTGGTGCTGCCTCAAAGCCAGACGGACTACTGGCAGAGGCTCTGCCACGAACACCGGTTCGGCATCGGCCACCGCACCACCGCCGGAGGCGCGACGCGATACGAGAGCGTCAGGAACGGGCTGGCCCTTGTGGACGGCGAAGGCCTTGTGGGCATTCACGACGGGGTGCGGCCGCTCGTGTCGCTGCCGACGCTGGAGCGATGCTACGCCATGGCCGCCACGCACGGCAACGCCATCCCGGCCTGCGACTCGGTCGACTCGGTGCGCATGCTGAAGCCCGACGGCAGCAACACTGCTGCTGACCGCACCTGCGTCAAATTAGTCCAGACTCCGCAAGTGTTTGACGTAAAACTAATTAAGCAAGCCTACCAACTCGGCTATCGCCCCACATTCACCGACGATGCCAGCGTGGCCGAGGCGGCCGGAATAGGCATCAACCTGACCGAGGGCAACCGCGAGAACATCAAAATAACCACGCCCGTCGACCTGCTGCTGGCCGAAGCCATCCTGAACGAAGGCGAAAACAGGCCGGAATGACAAAAAGAAACAAGACAAGCCGGTGCAATTATGATTTGGTACTGAACAAATAATTATTTTTGCATTTCAAAAATCAATAAACAGAAAAAGCAATATGCGTCGCACAAAGATTTCAGAACTGCTGAAAGCCGCCGAAACAGAAAAGGAAGTGGTGGTTCAGGGGTGGGTCCGCACCCGAAGAGGTAACAAACAAGTCAGCTTCATCGCATTGAACGATGGTTCGACCATAAATAATATCCAAATCGTAGCAGACAACGACAAGTTTGACGAAGCTCTGCTCAAACGCATCACGGCCGGAGCGGCGCTGAGCGTCGGCGGTCGGACGGTGGCCAGCATCGGCAGCGGCCAGGCCATTGAAATCCAGGCTACAAGCATCGAAGTTCTGGGCGACTGCGACCCCGAAAAATATCCTTTGCAGCCCAAGAAGCACTCGCTGGAGTTTCTGCGCGAAAACGCTCATCTGCGCTTCCGCACCAACATGTTCGGAGCCATCATGCGCGTGCGCCACAACATGATTTTCGCCGTCCACAAGTTCTTCAACGAGCGCGGATTCTACAACATCCACACGCCGCTGATCACCGCGTCGGACTGCGAGGGAGCCGGCGAAATGTTCAGAGTGACAACGCTCGACCTCGAGAACGTGCCGCGCAACGAGGAGGGCAAGGTCGACTATGCGCAGGACTTCTTCGGCCGCTCGACCAATCTGACCGTGTCGGGACAGCTCGAAGGCGAACTGGCCGCCACGGCACTGGCCAACATCTACACGTTCGGCCCCACATTCCGCGCCGAAAACTCGAACACCTCGCGCCACCTGGCCGAGTTCTGGATGATTGAGCCCGAAATGGCCTTCTTCGACCTGCAGGACAACATGGACCTGGCCGAAGAATTCCTGAAATACCTCATCAGATACGCCCTCGACAACTGCATGGACGACCTCAAGTTCCTGAGCGCACGCCAGCAGGAAGAGGAGAAGAACAAGAAGGCCGAAGAGCGCGGCATGGAACTGATTGAGAAATTGCAGTTTGTGCTCGCCAACGATTTTGCGCGCGTCAAATATTCTGAAGCCATCGACATACTGATGAACAGCAAGGCCAACAAAAAAGGCCAGTTCAAATACGAAGTCACCGGCTTCGGCGTCGACTTGCAGAGCGAGCACGAGCGCTACCTGGTTGAGAAGCACTTCAAGAAGCCCGTCATCCTGATCGACTATCCCAAAGAAATCAAGGCCTTCTACATGAAACTCAACGACGACAACCGCACCGTGCGCGCCATGGACGTGCTCTTCCCGGGCATCGGCGAAATAATAGGCGGCTCGCAGCGCGAAGAGAACTACGAAAAACTGGTGGGCCGCATGAAGGAAATGGGCGTGCCCTACGAGGAGATGTCGTGGTATCTGGACACGCGCCGCTTCGGGTCGGTGCCTCACAGCGGCTTCGGGCTGGGCTTCGAACGCCTCATCCTGTTCGTGACCGGAATGGGCAACATCCGCGACGTGATTCCGTTCCCGCGCACACCCAAAAACGCTGAGTTCTAAGACTATACATTCAACTTCAACAAACCGTAATGGGGACACCTGCGTGTCCCCATTATCATAATCCGACCACCGATGCACAACATATATTTTGGCGACAGAAAAATAGTGCTGACCGACGACGTCGACAAAGTGATTGCCGACGACGACGTGAAAGCCATCCTCAAATACTCCAACATCAGCGAGTTGCGGCAGTTTGTAGGCAACTTTGCGCAACGCGCGCACCTGACCGTGGGATGCGTCTACCACCACGACCTGAACGCCCTTCTGGAACAGTTCAAGACCGTTTTCGAACGATTCATCGAAGCTGCGGGAGGCGTGGTCTACAACGACAGAAACGAGATTTTAGTCATCAGCCGGCTTGGCGTCTACGACTTCCCCAAGGGCAAGGCCGAGCGCGGCGAAACGCCCGAACAGACGGCGCTGCGCGAGGTGAACGAGGAGTGCGGACTGACCGACCTGACAATAACCGGCAAGATTGCCGAGACATATCACACCTATAAAATTGACGAAAGTCTTGTCCTGAAGCGGACGCACTGGTTCCGGATGAAAGTGGAATCGGCACAGGCCCCGAAGCCGCAGACCGAAGAGAACATCACCGAGGCGCGCTGGCTGGCGGCCGATCGCGTGGGCGAAATCCTGACTAACACCTATGCTTCGATAAGGGAAATGGTCGGCAAACTGTAGCGGCGCCGGCCGGCTCAGAATGTGATGGTGACCGCCAGACCGACATTGGTGCAGCCATATTCGCCTGCCGAAATGGTCGGCGCCCAGTTCATCGAGAGGTCGTCGCTGACGTCGAAATCGAAGAAATGCGCGTCGACGCAGGCATCGACCAGCTGAACCAGATAGACGCCGGCCATGCCGAAATAGCTCATGTCGCGATAGCGGCGATAGTAGTCGCGCTTGTTTTTCAGAGCGTTGCTGAACCACGTGGCGTAGACGCCCTCGACCTGTTCGAGCGTCAGGCCAGTCCGCTTCTGGAACTGGATGTAACTCTTGTTATTGGGGTCGCGGATGATGAAGTCGCGATAGGCGGCGCGGTAGCGGCTATAGTAGTCGCCGTTGAAGTGGATGGAGTAGCAGAGAGCCGCTATGCCGCCATAGAGCAGCGGCAGTTTCCAGTATTTGCGGTTGTAGATCTGCCCCAGACCCGGGAAGATGGCTGCATAGAACGTGGCCTTGTGGGGCGAGTGGGCGCGTCGCTCGAGGTGCGACAGGTCGACCGGAACGGCCTCGGCGGGATTGAGCAGAATGAGCGTGTCGGGCTGCCCGGCTTCGGCCACGCCGATGGTGTCAGAATACTGCCCGAACGCGCTGAGGCTGCACACAAAAGCGGCAAATATGGTGATGAGAATATAACGCAAACCGCCTTCCGTTTTTTATTTTGCCTTGTCGAGTATAGCCATTATCCGCTCCAGTTCGTCGTCGGAGGCGAACGGAATGGTTATCTTGCCCTTGCCCTTGTCGGAGCGGTCGAACTTGACCGACGTGCCGAAATAGTGCGACAGCTTCTGGCGCAGGTCGTCATATTCGGGTGCCAGCGGCTTGCGGGTGGGCTTGGGCGCCACGGGGTCGGGCTCCTTCTCGCCGTTGTAGACGCGCACCAGCTCTTCGACCTTGCGGACCGAATAGTCGTATTGCACCGTCTGCTCGAAGAGCATTATCTGCGTGTTGGGGTCGTCGACGTTGATGATGGCGCGGGCGTGTCCCATGCTGATTCTGCGTTCGCGCAGACCGGCCTGAATCTCGGCCGGCAGCTTGAGCAGTCGCAGATAATTGGCTATGGTCGAGCGCTTTTTGCCCACGCGGTCGGCCAGGTTCTCCTGCGTCAGGCAGCACTCGTCGATAAGGCGCTGATAGCTCAGGGCCTCCTCGATGGGGTCGAGGTTGAAGCGCTGGATGTTCTCGATGAGCGCAAGTTCGAGCATCGACTCGTCGTCGGCGCTGCGGATGTAGGCCGGCACGGTGCTGAGGCCGGCAATCTTCGACGCCCTGAAGCGTCGTTCGCCGGCGATGATCTGATATTTGTCGTCGGATATTTTGCGCAGGGTGAGCGGCTGGATGATGCCGACGGCGCTGATTGAAGCGGCCAGTTCGTTGAGGCTCTCCTCGTCGAAGTTGGAGCGGGGCTGCCACGGGTTGGCTTCGATCTGATCTATGCTGATTTCGCTGACCGCCGCTCCCTGCGACTTGCTTTTCGAATCGTCGTAGGCGTCGCTTATCAGCGCGTCCAAGCCACGTCCTAATCCGGGTTTCTTCACTTTGGTGTTGATTTATGTGTTGATGAAAAATCTCGTTGGTCTCGAAAAAAAATGAGGCTTATCCGGCGTTCTCCCTGCTGTGCTTGTCGAGCAGTTCCTGTGCCAGGTTCAGATAGTTCTGCGCGCCCTTCGACGATGCGTCGTACATCACCACGGCCTTGCCGTGGCTCGGCGCTTCGCTCAGGCGGACGTTGCGTGTGATGAGCGTCTTGAAGACCATGTCCTGAAAATGGTGCTGCACCTCTTCCATCACCTGGTTCGATAGGTTCTGGCGCGAGTCGTACATCGTCAGTAGGAAGCCTTCGATTTCGAGCTCGGGGTTGAGCCTTTTCTGAATTATCTTGATGGTGTTGAGCAACTTGCCGAGCCCTTCGAGTGCAAAGTATTCGCACTGAACCGGAATCAGCACCGAGTCGGCAGCCGTCAGAGCGTTGACCGTGATAAGGCCGAGCGAGGGGCAGCAGTCTATCAGGACGTAGTCGAACTGGTCTTTGACCTTGCTGATGACCTTGGAGAGGACTTTCTCGCGGTCGGTCATGTTGAGCATTTCTATTTCGGCGCCCACAAGGTCGATGTGCGATGGCAGGATATAAAGGTTGTCGATGTCGCACTTGAGCAAAGCCTTGGCCGGGTCGGCATCGTTGACCATGCACTCGTAGATGCTGGTTTCGATTTCGCGCAGGTCGAACCCGAGACCCGATGTGGCGTTGGCCTGTGCATCGGCGTCGATTATCAGGACTTTCTTTTCGAGAACGGCCAGGCTTGCTGCCAAGTTGATGGCGGTCGTCGTCTTGCCGACGCCTCCTTTTTGGTTTGCCAGAGCAATGATTTTTGCCATAATGAAAATTTCTAATTTAATTCTCCGCCCGGGTTCCGCTTGCGGTCGGGGCAGGCACACAAAGATATGTTTTTTCTCAGACATGCTTTGTGCACCTGCGCCAATTAATAACCGCCGCGGCCGGTTTCGCGCTTTGTTTCAGGCGTTTGCAGCCAGCGTGCCACGCTACACCTCCTGTCCGCCGAACTCCATCAGGTAGGCCTTGATGAAGTCGTCGATGTCGCCGTCCATCACGGCTTGGACGTTAGAGGTCTGATAGTTGGTGCGATGGTCCTTGACGCGGCGGTCGTCGAAGACGTAGCTGCGTATCTGCGAGCCCCACTCTATTTTCTTTTTGCCGGCTTCGATTTTGGCCTGGGCCGCCATCCGCCGCTTGAGTTCCTTGTCGTAGAGCATCGAGCGCAGCAGTCGCATGGCGTTCTCCTTGTTCTTGGGCTGGTCGCGCGTCTCGGTGTTTTCAATCAGGATTTCCTCCTCCTGCCCGGTGTCGGGGTCCTTGTACATGTATCGCAGGCGGACGCCCGACTCGACCTTGTTGACATTCTGGCCGCCGGCGCCGCCGCTTCGGAAGGTGTCCCAGCTGATGCGTGCGGGCTCGATGCTGACCTCGATGGTCTCGTCGACGAGCGGGGCCACAAAGACCGATGCGAACGACGTCATGCGCTTGCCCTGGGCGTTGTAGGGCGACACGCGCACAAGCCTATGCACGCCGTTCTCGCTCTTGAGGTAGCCATAGACGGTGTCGCCTTCGATCTGCATGGTCACGGTCTTGATGCCGGCCTCGTCGCCGTCCTGCAGGTTGGTGATGCTGACCTTGTATTTCTTGCTCTCGGCCCAGCGCTGGTAGAGGCGGAAGAGCATGCTGGCCCAGTCCTGGCTCTCGGTGCCGCCGGCGCCGGCCACGATCTTGAGCACTGCACCCAGCTGGTCTTCTTCGCGGCGCAGCATGTTGGCCAGCTCGATGCTCTCGACGGCTTTGGCCGCTGCGGCAAACGCCTCGTCGAGCTCCTGCTCGGTGGTCACGCCGTCGCGGCAGAAGTCGTAGGCCAGCTGCAGCTCTTCGACTGCGGCGCTGACGTCGTGGTAGCCGTTGATCCACTTCTTGTTTTCGCGCACCTTCTTCATGTGCGCTTCGGCCGTTTTGGCATCGTTCCAGAATCCGGGCGCCTGGGCGCGGATCTCGTCTTCCTGAAGTTCTATAGTCCGACGATCGATGTCAAAGATACCTCCTCAACGCTTGCTCGCGTTCACTCAGGTCCTTTATCTGTTCTGCGGTTACCATGGTGTCGTGTTTAGATAGGTTTATGTTTCAGTTTTTTTCAGGGCGCAAATATAGCGCTTAAAATGGAATTGCAGCCCCCGCGTGCAAAAGCCGTCCGTTTGCCACCGCCGACGCGCCGCCATCGGCCGGCACGGCACGACTGCCGGATGCGGAACGCCCGGATATGCAATATGGCACTTGCGCATTCAACGTGACTGCCGACAAGACCTACTACGTCTTCAGCACCGGTTCCAAGCTTGGCTTCGCCGGCTTCGAGTTCACGGCCGGAGCATCGCTGGGCATCGAGAAAGCCGAGGTGGCCGCTGCTTTCGACGAGGACGCCCCCATCTACAACATTCTGGGCCAGAAGGTCGACAAGTCGTACAAAGGCGTTGTGATTCAGAACGGAAAGAAATATGTGCGCCGATAACGGGCGGCATATACGCGAGTACACTTTGATATACTTTTTAGTTTAATGTGCGAGCCGCTGCGGCCCTGACGAGGGTTGTGGCGGCTTTTTTTTGCGGATGGCGGAGTGCACGAGTGCGGCGGCGGGCGGCGTCATTGTCTGCCAAAAGCAATATCTTTGCCGGCGTTATGTCATTTTTTTCGCCAAAGTCGGAATCGAACAAGCTCAGGCTTCAGATGACGCTCACCTTCGGAGGGCGAGTGGCGGCGCTGCTGTGCAGCTTTGTCAACGTGGTGCTGACGGCGCGCTTCTGGGGTGCCGACGGCCGCGGCGCCGTGGCCGTGTTCATGGCCAACGTGGGCGTCGTGATGTTCGCGTGCAAGGTGTGCACGGGCGGCGCGGCGTCCTACCACTTCCACCGCGTCGGGTTCGAGCGGCTGTCGGCGTGCGCCTACGTGTGGTGCATGGCGCTGGCCGCGGTCATGGGGGCCGTCATGGCCTGCCTGGGCGACGCCCATCCGGTGCTCTATGTGGGCGCCACGTTCCTCGTGTCGATGTCGAACTACTACCTGTCGGTGCAGTTGGCGCGCAAAGACATCCTCAACTACAACATCACCATGCTGATGCAGCCGCTGCTGACCACCGTGTTCGTGGCGCTGACGGGCGGAGTGCTCGGCCTGGGGCATGTGGCCTACTTCTATTCGCTGCTGGCGGGCAACGTGCTGATTCTCGTCTACAACCTCGTCACCCAGCGCGACACCATAGTGGCACGCCTGCCGGGCTCGCTGCTGATAGACCGCAAGGCGCTCGGGCGCATCGTGTCGTTCGGCTGGCGCGAGGAGACGGCCAACGTCATGCAGTTCCTCTCCGACCGGCTGAGCTACTATGTGCTGGGCTACTGCTGCGGCGTGGCTCAGGTCGGCGTCTTCTCGATAGCCGTGGCGCTGACCGAGTCGGTGATGGCGGTGAGCAAGAGCATCTCGGCCGTGCAGTATTCCGAAGTCATCAACAACGGCGACACGCGCTCCGGGTGGGTCAGCAACCGGCGGTCGATAGTGTGGGCGGCGCTGTTCTCGGCGGCGGGCGTGGCCGCGCTGGCGGTGATGCCCGACGCGGTGTTCGTCTTTGTCTTCGGCAAGTCGTTTGGCGGACTGCAGCACATCATAGCCATACTGGGTCCGGGCGTGGTGGTGGCCTCTGCGACTCTGGTGGCCGACACCTACTTTTCGGCAATCGGCCTGCTCGACCGGCTGATACTGAAGTCGGGCGTGGCATTTGCGGTGGCGGCGGTGGCGGCGGTGGCCATAGTCCCGGGCTTCGGCATCGAGGGCGCGGCGGTGGCCAACATGCTGTCGGACGTGGCGGCGGTGGCCGTCATCATGACGTCGTTCGCACGGCACGGGCGCGCGCTCAGGGGGCGGTGAATTTTGGCCAAAATCGTGCCGGAGGCGCCGGCACGGCTTGTTGCTTCTTAAATCATAAAACGATAATTTTGCGGCTCATCAACCAATCAGAACAAAAAAGTAAAAAGATAACGCGACGATATGTTTGAAAATTTAAGCGAAAAGCTTGAACGGTCGTTCAAGATTCTCAAAGGCGAAGGGCGGATCACGGAGCTGAACGTGGCCGAGACCCTCAAAGACGTGCGCAAGGCGCTGCTCGATGCCGACGTCAACTACAAGGTGGCCAAGCAGTTCACCGACAGCGTCAAACAGAAAGCGCTGGGCCAGAGCGTGCTCACGTCGCTCAAGCCGGGCCAGCTGATGGTCAAGATAGTGCACGACGAGCTGACGCAGCTGATGGGCGGCGCGGCCGTCGACATCAACCTCAAGGGCGAGCCGGCCGTCATCCTGATGTCGGGCCTGCAGGGCTCGGGCAAGACGACCTTCTCGGGCAAGCTGGCCAACCTGCTCAAGACCAAGCGCGGCAAGCGTCCGCTGCTGGTGGCCTGTGACGTCTATCGCCCGGCGGCCATCAACCAGCTGCAGGTGCTCGGCGGCCAGATCGGCATCGACGTCTACGCCGAAGAGGGCAACACCGACCCCGTGGACATAGCCCGCAAGGCCAAGGCCCACGCCAAGAGCGCCGGATATGACGTGGTGATTGTGGACACCGCCGGCCGCCTTGCCGTGGACGAGCAGATGATGAACGAGATATCCGACATCAAAGCCGCCATCAGGCCGCAGGAGATACTCTTCGTGGTCGACTCGATGACCGGCCAGGACGCCGTCAACACGGCCAAGGAGTTCAACGACCGCCTCGACTTCGACGGCGTCATCCTGACCAAGCTCGACGGCGACACACGCGGCGGCGCGGCGCTCTCGATACGCAGCGTGGTCGAGAAGCCCATCAAGTTCGTGGGCACGGGCGAAAAGCTTGAGGCGCTCGACGTGTTCCACCCCGAACGCATGGCCGACCGCATCCTGGGCATGGGCGACATCGTGTCGCTGGTCAACAAGGTGCAGGAGCAGTACAACGAGGAGGAGGCCCGCAAGCTGCAGAAGAAGATTGCCAGCAACAAGTTCGACTTCGACGACTTCCTGAACCAGATACAGCAGATCAAGAAGATGGGCAACCTCAAGGACCTTGCGTCAATGATTCCGGGCGTGGGCAAGATGATAAAGGACATCGACATCGACGACAACGCGTTCAAGGGCGTCGAAGCCATCATCCGCTCCATGACGCCGGACGAACGCCAGATGCCGCAGATAATCAACGGCAGCCGACGCAAGCGCATTGCCGCCGGCAGCGGCACCACCATCCAGGAAGTCAACCGGCTGCTCAAGCAGTTCGAAGACACCCGCAAGATGATGAAAATGATGAACTCGGGCGCCGCCAAGAACATGGCACGCATGATGGGCGCCATGAGACGATAACCGACAGTTTAGAATCTACCCAAAAAAACGAACCATTATGGAACTGATAGACGGCAAGAAAGTCTCGAAAGAAATCCGACAGGAAATAGCCGACGAAGTGCGGCAGATGACCGCAGCCGGAGGCCGGCAGCCACACCTGGTGGCCGTGCTGGTGGGTCACGACGGCGGCAGCGAAACCTACGTGGCCAACAAGATAAAGGCCTGCGAAGAGTGCGGCTTCAAGTCGACCCTGATCCGATTCGAAGACAACGCCACCGAGGCCGAACTGCTCCAGTGCGTCGGCAGGCTCAACGCCGACCCGGATGTGGACGGATTCATCGTGCAGCTGCCGCTGCCCAAGCACATCTCTGAAGAGAAAGTGACCGAAGCCATCGACCCGCGCAAAGACGTGGACGGATTCCACCCGCAGAACGTGGGCCGCATGACCATAGGCGCGCCGGCGTTCGTGTCGGCCACGCCGCAGGGCATCGTCGACCTCATCCGCCGCTACGACATCCCGACCGCCGGCAAGCACGCCGTCATCATCGGGCGCAGCAACATCGTGGGACGACCCATGAGCATCCTGCTGTCGCAGAAAGGCATAGACTGCACCGTCACCGTCTGCCACAGCCGCACGCCCAACATGCAGGAGCTCTGCCGGCAGGCCGACATCATAGTGGCCGCACTGGGCAAGCCAGGCTTCGTGACGGCCGACATGGTGAAGCCCGGCGCCGTGGTGATCGACGTGGGCACCACACGCGTGAGCGACCCGACGGCACAGCGCGGCTGGCGTCTGAAGGGCGACGTCGACTTCGAGAACGTGGCGCCAAAGTGCAGCTTCATCACGCCCGTGCCCGGCGGCGTGGGCCCGATGACCATCGTGTCGCTGATGAAGAACACGCTGCTGGCCGGCAAAAAGGCCATCTACAAATAAATCGGAACAACACACCTGAAAAAAATCCAGAGCAAATGAAAGCGACACTGACACTTGCGCTGACGCTATGCACGGCCGCAGCGTGGAGCCAGACCGACGTCAGCCTCGGATGGCGCAGCGACTCGACACAGACCGCGAAAGCCGTCTCGGTCACGGGCGACGAATATCGCAAGGTGCTCCACCACGGGCCGGCCATCGAAAACATGAACATGGCCGTGCGCATCTACTTCAACCACAGCGGCGCCGTCGACGTCTACTCCAAGGCCAACCCCGGCCTCGAACTGGCCCGCTACCGCTGGTATCCGACCGAAGCCGAGATTGAGGCCGGCGCGGGCTGCGACGAATATCGCGTGGGCAAGACGATAGGCCTTGGCGGCATCAGCCTGTGGGACGGCGAGAAGGAAGTGAAACTTGTGGCCACACGCGGCCGCGAGGCAACGGCACGGCGCACCAAGAAAGGTGCCGAAATCTGCATGCTGTCGAAAGGCGTGCCCTACAAAGGCGACACCATCGACGTGGCCGTCAGAGTAACGGCCTGCAACGATTCGCGCTGGATGACGGTGGAGGCCGAGTGCGTCAGCGGACAGAAAGTGCAGTTTGTGACGGGAGTCAACTACCACGAGGGCGAGGACACCGACATGGGCACCGGCTACGTGGCGGCTTGGGGCGTGCACCCGGCCGACGTGGTCAGCAACCCGCTGCCCATTGGCGGAGCGCTCCGCTACGATGCCCGCAAAATCAGCCGCACGTCGAAGACGGCCGACATGCTGATGGTGGTCTCGAAGCCCGCACGCCGGCTCAGGACACGGATTGTGGCCGCCTGCTCCAAAGAGAAGGAAATCAACAACCGCGATGCCTTTGTGGCGTTTGTCAGGAATCAGAAAAAATGACCGGGAGCCCCCCCAGGCACCCACACACCACACACAAGAAACGCGAATGCCGGCCACGGACGACGAATCCGGGCCGGCATTTGCCGTTTCATGGGAGCGGAGCGCTCAGAGCTTGCTGAGCTCGTGCCCCATGCGCTCCTTCTTGGTGCGCATGTAAAATTCGTTGTACTTGTTGGGCTCTATTTCGATCGGGATGTTCTCGACAATCTGCAGGCCGAACGCCTCGAGCCCCACCCGCTTGACGGGATTGTTAGTCATCAGGCGCATCTTGCTGACGCCCAGTTCGCGCAGGATGCCGGCGCCCACGCCATAGTCGCGCTCGTCGGCGTCAAAGCCGAGGTGGATATTGGCGTCGACCGTGTCGAGCCCCTCCTCCTGAAGCTTGTAGGCCTCAATTTTCGACATCAGCCCTATGCCGCGCCCCTCCTGATTGAGGTAGACCACCACGCCCTTGCCCTCGCGCTCAATGGCTTGCATGGAGCGGTGAAGCTGCTCGCCGCACTCGCAGCGGAGCGAGCCGAAGATGTCGCCCGTGGCGCACGACGAGTGGACGCGCACAAGTATGGGCTCGTCTTTCTCCCACGTGCCCTTGATGAGGGCGATGTGCTCCTTGCCGTTGGACTTCTGGCGGAACGGGATGAGGCGGAAATCGCCGTAGGAGGTGGGCAGATGCACCTCGACGCCCTTTTCGATGATCGACTCCATCTGGAGCCGGTAGGTGATGATGTCCTTGATGGCGATGATTTTGATGTCGTGCTCCTCGGCAATCCGGCGCAGCTGCGGCATTCGCGCCATGGTGCCGTCTTCGTTCATGATTTCGATGAGCGCGGCGGCCGGATAGAGCCCTGCCAGCCGGGCAAGGTCGACGGCCGCCTCGGTGTGACCGGCACGGCGGAGCACGCCGCGGTTCTGGGCATAGAGCGGGTTGATGTGCCCGGGTCGGCCAAAGGTGGCCGGGGTCGACTTGGGGTCGGCCAGGGCGCGGATGGTGGCGGCGCGGTCGGCCGCCGACACGCCCGTGGTGCAGCCCTCGAGCTTGTCGATGGTGACGGTGAACGGCGTGCCGAGAATCGACGTGTTGTTGCCCACCATGTGGGGCAGGTCCAGCTCCTCGCAGCGCTCGATGGTGATGGGCGCACACAGCACGCCGCGCCCGTGGCGGAGCATGAAGTTGACCTTTTCGGGCGTTATCTTTTCGGCCGCCACTATGAAATCGCCCTCATTCTCGCGGTCTTCGTCGTCGACCACGATAACGAACTTGCCGTCGTGGAAATCTTTCAGGATCTCCTCCATGGTGTATGGTTTTGCTGAGTTTGACATAATCCTTCTCTATATGGTTTGTTTTTCGGTTTTCTTGAAGATGCGCGGAGCCCACCGCTCCAGACGCTTACGGCACTTGCCCCAGAAGATGGCGTAGGCCTCGGAGTTGAGCAGAGCCGAGTCGGTGGCCGACTTGTAGGTCAGGAACGTGCCGATGGGTGCCAATATCATGGTCGACAGCCAGATGCCGGCCGGCACGGGCCAGACGCCTTCGCGGGCGAACTTGGCTCCCATGGTGTCGATGATGTAGTAGAAGATGAAGAACAGAATGGAGATGACCATCGGCGCGCCCAAGCCGCCCTTGCGAATGATGGCACCCAGCGGAGCTCCGATGAAGAAGAACAGCATGCAGGCTATGGGCAGCGTGAACTTGCGGTGCATCTCCATCTCGTGGCGGTTGATCTTGAGCTGCTCGCTGGCATATTGCGACCGCCGCTCGTCCACAAACTGCTTGCTGTCGCGGGCCGTGCGCAGCGCCGACTCCACCACCGTGGTCTTCTGCCGGTCGGTCAGGCGGAGGGCAAGGCTGTCGATGTTGACCGCACGGACGGTGTCGATGGCGGCGGCGTAGAGCGTGTCGTTGGCATACTTGTGCTTGGCCTTGTTCATGCACGACATCTGCGTGCGCTTGGCAATCTCGTCGATGTGGACCTGCCTGATGGCTATGAGCGAATCGGCGTCGGTGCGCAGCTGCTCGAGGTTCTTCATGCGGTCGTTGGTCTTGAAGAGGTTCTCGTCCGAGCGCGAGAAGTCCATGCCTTCGAGCTCGATGGTCACCGTCTGCTGCCTGAAGGTGTCGTGGCGATACATCTGGCGGGCGTGGTCGGTCATGCGCGAATTGCCGAGCGACACCTTCTCGTCGTAGGTGATGCCGCTGTAGAGCGTGATGGCGATGTGGTTCTTGTCGGCGCCCACCACCATCTGCCCCGAGTCGGCCATGGTGACGTTGACGTTGCGGTTTATCTTGTCGCGATGGTCGTGGATTATCAGGTCATACATCATGCCGGTCTTCTTGTCCTTGCGGTCGACCTTGATGCGGAATCCCTCGACGCCGCCGTAGTAGATCTTCTCCTTGATGTCGAGCTCGGGCCGCGCCTGCTTGACGCTGTATAGCAGCGAATAGAGCTTGAGGTTGGCCACGGGCAGCACGTTGTTGGAAAACCAGAAGGCCGTGGCCGAGATGATGGCCGTCAGCACCACCAGCGGCGCCATGACGCGCCTGAGCGATATGCCGGCCGCCTTGATGGCCGTCAGCTCATAGTTCTCGCCCAGATTGCCGAAGGTCATGAGCGCGGCCAGCAGGATGGCCAGCGGCAGAGCCATGGGCACCACCTGAAGCGAGGCGTAGAACATGAGCTCGGCCATCACGTGCAGCTCAAGGCCCTTGCCCACAAGGTCGTCGACATAGCGCCACAGGAACTGCATCACAAGGATAAAGAGCGATATGAAAAAGGTCATGGCCAACGGACCGGCATAACTCTTGAGAATGAATATATGAAGTTTCTTCATCGACGGTTTCCTTTGCGGCCCCAAAGATACTAAGATATTGCATACGCCCGCAAAAGAGAGGCGCCACGATTTTAGCGCCCCGCCGCCGTTGCGGAAATGACATTCTTGGCGTAGTATTGCAGGCGTTTTCCCAAAGATTTTTCCGGACAATGATCGACATTCTGCAACGCATCAGCCGGCTGCTGTCGGCACACACCTCGGCATTCATCATCGGCACGGCACTGTGCGCCATGGCCCTGCCGCAGCTCTTCGGCTGGGTCAGCGGACTGACGCAGACGGCCGTCCTGGGCGTCATCATGCTGTCGATGGGCATGACGCTCACGGCCGCCGACTTCCGCCACCTGGCGGCGCACCCGGCCTGCATAGCGGTGGGCACCGTGGCGCAGTACACCCTGATGCCGCTCATAGCCTGGGCGCTGACACTGGCAATGCGCCTCGACGCCTCGCTGGCCATCGGCATAGTGCTGGTGGGATGCTGCCCGGGCGGCGTGTCGAGCAACATCATGAGCTTCCTCTGCAAAGGCGACGTGGCCTTTTCGGTGGGGATGACCACCGTGTCGACCCTGCTCTCGCCCCTCGTGACGCCCATGCTGGTGCTCTGGATAGCCGGCCAGAGCGTGGAGGTGGACGCCGCCGGAATGTTCGTCAACATACTGATTGTCACACTGCTGCCCGTCGGCATCGGCTTCGGGCTCAACACGTGGCTGGGCCGGCGCAGCGGCTTCGGCACGGTGCGCAGCCTGATGCCCGGCGTCAGCGTCGCGGGCCTGGCCTGCATTGTGGGCGGAGTCATCTGCAGCGTCCACAGCCAGCTGCTCGAGCACGGCTGGGAGCTCTTCGGACTGACGTTTGCCGTGGTGCTGTGCCACAACTCACTGGGCTACGCCTTGGGCTACCTCGCCGCGCGCCTCTTTGCCATGGACAGGGCGCGGCGGCGCACCCTGAGCATCGAGGTGGGAATGCAGAACGCCGGGCTGGCCACCAACCTGGCCGCCAACTTCTTCATGGCCGCCAACCCACTGTCGGTGGTGCCGTGCGCCATATCGTGCGTCTGGCACAGCATCTCGGGCACACTGCTGGCGCAGCTGTTCGTGTGGAAAGACAATCGGAACGGAAAAGAGACAGAAACAGAATAAGAAATGCCCGCCGTCCGAAACCGGGCCGGCGGGCATACGGTATCTCCCCAAAAAAAATCCTGCTATTCCAGAGTGCGCTTGGGCCTGATGTCGAACTTGACGGGGTGCGTCATGTTTTCGGGGCTCAGGATGCGGTCGAGGTCGGCCTTGTCGATGATGTCGTGCTCGAGCACAAGGTCGTAGACGCTGCGGCCGGTCTCGAGAGCCTCCTTGGCAATGCGCGTCGAGTTTTTGTAGCCAATCACGGGGTTGAGCGCCGTGACCACCCCGATGCTGCGGCGCACCTCGTCGAGGCAGTGGTCGGCGTTGGCCGTGATGCCGTCGATGCAGCGGGTGCGCAGCGTGTCGAAGCCGCGCATCAGCATGTCGGCCGACTCGAAGCAGCACTGCGCCATGATGGGCTCCATGGCGTTGAGCTCCATCTGCGAAGCCTCTCCGGCCATCGTCACGCAGACGTCGTTGCCCATCACCTTGAAGCATATCTGCGTCATCACCTCGGGGATGACGGGGTTGACCTTGCCGGGCATGATGGACGAGCCCGGCTGCATGGCCGGCAGGTTGATCTCGCCCAGGCCGCAGCGTGGTCCGCTGGCCAGCAGGCGCAGGTCGTTGCACATCTTGCTCACCTTGACGGCCAGACGCTTCATGACCGAGGCGTAGCCCACCAGATAGGTGGTGTCGGAGGTGGCGCCCACCAGGTCGTCGGACAGCGTGACGTCCCAGCCCGTGACGCGCCGCAGCTCCTCGACGCACCGGCCGGCATATCCGGGTTCGGCGCAGATGCCCGTGCCGATGGCCGTGGCGCCCATGTTGACCGTCAGGAAGTCGGCCGCGGCCTCGTCGAGGTGCTTCATCTCCTGCTCAAGCACCGACGCGAATCCGCCGAACGTCTGGCCGAGGGTCATCGGCACGGCGTCTTCCATCTGCGTGCGCCCCATCTTGATGACGGAGGCGAACTCGGCGCTCTTGCTCCGCAGCGAGTCGACGAGCCGCTGCAGCACGGCCTTGAGCCTGAGGTTGGTGGCGTAGAGGCCGAGGCGGATGGCCGTCGGGTAGGCGTCGTTGGTCGACTGCGAGCAGTTGACGTGGTCGTTGGGCGAGCAGTGCTTGTAGTCGCCGCGGCTGTGGCCGAGGATTTCGAGCGCGCGGTTGGCAATCACCTCGTTGGCGTTCATGTTGACGCTGGTCCCGGCGCCGCCCTGCACCATGTCGACGGGGAACTGGTCGTGATGCCGCCCGCCGATTATCTCGTCGCAAGCCTTCACGATGGCGGCGGCCATCTCGTCGGACAGCAGGCGCAGCGAGAGGTTGGCCAGCGCGGCGGCCTTCTTCGTCATCGCCATGCCGACGATGAAGAGCGGATAGTCGGACATGTGGTAAGGACTGATTCTGAAATTCTCCAAGCCTCTGAGCGTCTGCACGCCGTAGAGCGCTTCGGATGGAATTTCGCGCCGGCCGAGCAGATCGCTCTCCGTGCGCACCGATTGTTTTGAAGTGCTGTTTTCCATAACAAATCGAATTTGAAAATTTTCACTAAGGTTAGGTATGGTTTAAATATTTAACAATCTTACGCATTCCGTTCATGATTTCATAGAATAATTTGACGTTTTTTCGGAGCGTCCGCATTTCGTGCCGTTTGTCACGCCGCCGGCCTACTTTTGTCCATAAAGACGGCGAAAATGTAACGCCGGCTGACATTTATAAGACACCGGCGCTTGGCGGTGGCGGCGGCAGTCCGTTTCTTTACCAAGAAAAAAAACGGACCGACGCAATGAAACGACTCCCGACAATAGCCACGTCTGCACTGGGCCTGGGCGCATTCCTGTTCTGGCTGGTGGCGCACCCCGAATGGATTTCGTATCAGGAACAGTATCAGCTCTTTCTGTTCAACGCCGACTATCTGGCCGAGCGCCTCTCGGTGGCCGGCGGCGTGGCCGACTATGCGGCCGAGTTCATCACCCAGTTCTTCTACGTCGTGCCGCTCGGAGCGCTGCTGATGGCGCTCATCTGCGTGGTGCTGCAGCGGCTCTGCCTGCTTGTGTGCCGCCGCGCCCTGCCCGGTGCCGAGCCGCGCCCTGCCCTGTCGATGGTGCCCGCGCTGCTGCTCGTGGCGCACATGGGCGACGAGGAGGTGCTGCCCTCATTTGCCGTGGCCCTCGTCATGGCCCTCGGCGCCGCCCTGCTGACCATGCGTGCCGGACGGTGGCGCACGGCGGTCGAGGTCGGGATGGTGCCGATGCTCTACTGGGCGGCCGGACCGGTGGCGCTGGCCTACGTGCTGCTGATGGCCGTGCACGACGCCCTGCGCCCCGACCTGAGCCTGCGCGCCCGAACGCTCGGCGGCATCGCACTGGCGGCTTACGCCGTGGCGGCCATAGCCGTCATCGCGCAGACCGCCCTGCGCCAATACCCATGGCCCGACGCGTGGGGCGGCATCAACTATCACCGCAACCGCCTGACCTACCCCGCGCTGCAGTTCGTCATCGAGGCCGCAGTGGGGCTGATGCCGGCACTGGCCGTGGGCCTGCATCGCATCAGGCTCAGGCACATAGGCGCCGTCGAGATGTCGGTGGCCATTGCGGGCGGGGCGGCGCTGATTGCGTCGAGCTACGACCGCGACAAGTATCTGCAGCTGCGCTACGACTATCTGATTCGTTTCGAGCGGTGGAACGACATTGTCCGGAGCGCCGAGAAATACATGCCCGCCACGCCTCTGGCAAGCAGCAGCGTCAACCTGGCTCTGGGCATGACGCACCAGCTGGGCCGGCGGATGTTCGAATTCAGTCAGTGCGGCAGCGACGGACTGCTGTGCCGCTTTGAGCGCAACATGGTGTCGTGCGTACCCACGGCCGAAGCCTGTTTCCGCCTCGGCATGGTCAACGAAGCCATGCGCCTCTATTTCGACTCGCAGGAATCCATCCTCAACAACCGCAAAAGCGGCCGGATGACCCAGCGCATAGCCGAGGCCAACATCATCTGCGGCCGGCTCGGGGTGGCACGCAAATATCTGGCCGACCTCAAGGAGACGATCTTCTACTCCCGATGGGCGCGCATGGCCGAGCGGTGCATCGACGCCGGCGACCTGACGCCCTGGGACCACATCCGCAGCCTGCGCTACACGACGCCGCTCATCGACGACGTCGACCCCAAGAAAATGCTGGCCGTGCTGTGGATGGGGAACAAGGACAACCGCATGGCCTACGACTATCTGATGGCCGGCATAATGCTCGACTGCGACATGCAGATGTTCGCCAACATGATGCCCACGCTGGCCGACACCGACTTCGACAGCCTGCCGCGACACTATCGCGAAGCGGTCGCAATGTTCTGGCTCCAGGGCATGCTGCCGGCCGACAGCCGCATTGCCCCGAGCGACGAGATGAAGCGCGACATCAGAGCCTTCGACACGCACTTCCTGATGGCGTCCGACCGTCGCAAGATGCTGAAAAGCAGATGGAACAAGACCTACTGGACCTATTGCCTGGTGACCTTCCCGGCACTTGCCGCCAGCACCGGAGCCACCACCCTCAAACACTAAAAAACCGACTCTGACATGAACCGAACTGCAGCATCCATCATCATCATGTGCATCGCACTGGCCCTGGCCGGATGCGCCCGACGCCCCCACGACGCCCGCCGCGCCGGCACGCTCCCAGCCATCTACCCCGACTACATCGGCACCACCATACCCGCCGGCATCGCGCCACTCAACTTCTGCATCGACAGCGTCGACCTTGTGGACGTCGAAGTGCGCGGAAGCAAGGGCGGACACCTCGCGGCCAACGGACGCTGGGCCTGCTTCGACATCGACAACTGGCACCGGCTGACGGCCCTCAACGCCGGCGGCCGCCTGACCTTCAGCGTCTGCACACTGGCCGACGGGCAGTGGACGCGCTACGACGATTTCGACATCAGCGTCAGCACCGACCCGCTCGACGACTTCGGCGTGGTCTATCGCAAGATAGCGCCCGGCTACGAGACGTTCAGCCACATCGGCATCTACCAGAGAAACATCAGCACCTTCGACGAATACGCCATCGTCGAAAGCACCGCCGCGCCCGGACAGTGCATCAACTGCCACGCCTTCCGCGGCACCGACCCCGACCACTTCCAGCTGCACTTCAGAGGCCTGCGCGGCGCCACGCTCATCCAGACCGAAGGCCGCCGGCGCTGGCTGAACACCAAGACCGACCGGACCATCTCGGGCTGCGCCTACCCCTACTGGCACCCCACGGGCCGGTACTGCGCCTACTCGCTCAACCTTGTGCACCAGCGGTTTTTTGCCGCCGGCGAACAATACATCGAGGTGTTCGACAAGGCCTCGGACGCCGTGGTGCTCGACGTCGGACGCAACCAGCTTATTACGTCGCCGTGCCTGCAGACCGACGAACTCGAAACCTACCCCGTCTTTGCCGCCGACGGACAGTCGATATTCTACTGCACGTCGAAGCGATACGACAACCACGCCGACTTCGCCCGCATCCGCTACGACCTGTGCCGCGTCCCGTTCGACGCCGCCACCGGACGCATCGGCACCCGCCCCGACACCGTCATCCACGCATCGGCACAAGGCAAAAGCGTCACATTCCCAAGCCCTTCGCACGACGGCCGCTTCCTGCTCTACTGCCAGGCCGACTTCGGCGTATTCCCCATCAACCACCGCGAAGCCGACCTCTGGCTGCTCGACCTGCGGACCGGCCTGACGCACCCGCTCGACAAGGCCAACAGCCCGCACACCGAGAGCTACCACTCGTGGAGCACCTGCTCGCGCTGGATAGTCTTCAGCAGCCGCCGCGACGACGACCTCCACAGCCGCCTCTTCGTGGCCCACATCGACACCTGCGGCCGCGCCGACAAGGCCTTCATGCTGCCGCAGCACAACCCGCGACGCCTCTACGACCGCTCGCACTACGCCTACAACATGCCCGAATTCGTGGCCCGGAAGGTGGACTTCGACACCCAGGCCGCATTCGGCGAGCTCTTCAGCGACGAGCGCGAACAGACCACCATGCGCCCGGAATAGGCGCCGTCCTCGTTGCAGACAGCGATTGTGACGCGCGCAACGGCTTTTTGCTAACTTTGCGCAAATCAAAGCGCTCACGCCATGCAAAAGTTACCGATAGGAATACAGAGTTTCAAATGCCTCCGCGAAGACGGCTACCTTTATGTGGACAAGACCGAAGTCATTTACCGGCTCGTCACCGAGGCTAAAGTCTATTTCCTCAGCCGCCCGCGACGCTTCGGCAAGAGCCTGCTGTGCAGCACTCTCAAAGCCTACTTCGAGGGCGACCGTGAACTCTTCAAAGGCCTCGCCATCGAACGCCTCGAAACGGAGTGGCAGGCGTATCCGGTGCTATATTTTGACTTCAACGGCGTGGTCAGCACCGAGGAAGGCCTGCGCGCCATCCTCTCGGAGCACCTCGACGCTTGGGAACGGCTCTATGACGATGCCGCCTGTGCGTCGGACAACAAGGCGTCGGAGATTGAGCTCTCGGCGCGCTTCCGCAACGTCATTCAGGCCGCGCACCGGAAGACCGGCAAACGCGTGGTGGTCATTGTGGACGAGTACGACAAGCCGCTGCTCGAAGTCATCGACGAGCCGTTCAACGCCCGCTGCCGCGCCATTTACAAGAGCTTCTTCGGCAACCTGAAACGGATGGACGAGCACCTGAAATTCGTCTTCATCACCGGCGTGACGAAATTTTCCAAAGTCTCCATCTTCAGCGACCTGAACCAGCTGCGCG
>CALYZD010000037.1 GCA_945607565.1 uncultured Bacteroidales bacterium
CCGCGGCACAGCTCGATGTGGCCCATCATGATGTGGTCGTCGGCGGTCAGACTTTTGGCCTTGGCGTCCAGCCGCGTCCACTGCTCGGCGGCTTTGTCCCACTGCCGGCACGCAAAGTGGCACCACACGATCAGCCGCAGCGCTTCGATGTCGTCGGGGTGATTGTAGTTGACGAAGTAGAATTTCTTCAGCGCGTCCTCGTAGCGCCCCAGCCTGATGTAGCAGTTGCCCAGCGCGGTGCAGACCGCGACGTTTCTGTCGTCTATCCGCTCGGCTTCAAGCAGATAGCCAAGGGCTTTGGCCGGCGCGCCCTGACTGAGCAGGCAGTGGGCAATCTGTCGTTTGGTCCAGATGTTGGTATCGTCCAGCAGGTCGGCCTGCGTCAGCTGTTCGAGGGCCTGGCCATGATTGCCGAGGCGTATGTTGCAGAAGGCCGCCTTGCGCAGATGGTCGACTGTCAGTTTGCTGCCGCACAGTGCGTTGTAGCAGTCGAGCGCGTTCCGATAGAGGCCGTGCTTGGCAAAGAAGGCTCCGAAGGCCTCGTAGTTCGCGGCGTTGGCCAGCAGCGTGCCGAAGGCTTCGCTCCGCTGGATTCCGCTCGCGGCGGCAAAGCAGTTGCGGAACTGCGAGCGCTTGGGGTGCAGCGTGAAGAGCCGGTAGAGGTCCTGCACAAAGTGGTTCATCTCGTTCCGCATCTCGTTCCGCATGGCGCTCCGGCTGTCGGTCGGCGCCTCGTTCCGTATCTCGTCGGCCTGCTCGATGTGTGCCGACCACATGTTCAGTATGTTTTCCTTGAACTTGGCCGGGATGTGGCCGAAGCTCAGAATCATCGAATATTTGTCCGAATCGCACAGAATCGAGTCCGTAATCTTGTCGGACATTCTGTTTCTGACCGATTCCGTCTCGTTGCGCAGGCAGAATTTCAGCATCCGGTTGTCTTTGTCGAATGGCGTCAGCCAGTTGGCCGATGCTCTGAAGAAGTCGAAGTCTTTCAGCGACTTGAATGTGGACAGAAAGACGTCGGCGCTCTCGGCAATCCATTTCGTCACCCGTTCCATGCTGTTTTCGAGGCGCGGATTCTCGCTGAACAGCTCCATCATTTCCTGTTCGTCCAGGGGCGTGCGCGTGTCGGGGCGGCGGTTGCGGAGTTCGTTCCGCGTGCGCATTATTTCGGGAATCGTCTCCTCGCGCACCATGCGTTCGATGTCCGGCGTCAGCATCGACAGGCAGATGCAGCGGAACGCTTCGGTCAGCGTCGGCGCGAACTGCGGGTGGGCGTCGAGGCAGGTTTTCAGTTTGCCGAATATCGGCTGGCAGACTTTCCAGTAGTCGAAATCGCACAGAAGCGAGAAGGCCAGCCCCACGTAGGCCCGGGCCGCAGTGCGCGTGTCGGCGTTGTTGTCGGTGGCGATGCTCATCAGGGCTTCGGCCATGAACTGGCTGCTGCGCCGCATGAGCGAGAGGCACACGGCCCCGACAAAGGTCTGGCGGTCGTTGTCGCTGAGGTCGCGATTGCCGACGACCGACTTCATGACGGCGTCCCACATGGCCGCGTCGGGCTTGCCCCACCAGATGATGTCGAACAGGGCGTTGCGGCGTTCGAGGTAGTCGGAGTGCGTGCGGTATGGCTCCTGTCCGTCGTCGTGGGCGGGCAGGGCATGGTAGGCGTCCGCCAGTTGCGTGGCCATGGCGCCGATGCCTCCCGCGCGGTCGGCAAGGCGGTGGGCTTCGAACGATATGGTGGTGCCGATGGTCGATATTTCGTCGTCGGCGACGCTCGCGGTCAGTTCGTAGAGGCTGCGGACAAAAAGGTCGAAGTTCTGGTCGCGCGACTCGTCGCTGCAGCCTATGCTGGTGTAGTGCAGCAGTTTGCGGTAGCTCTCGGCAATCTCGCCCAGACCTGCCAAGTGGTTTTGGTGCTGCGTCTGCGCAATCAGGCTTTCGATGTCGGCAATGGCCTGCTTCACCTCGCGGGCGGCCAGCAGGTCGCATATCTCTTGTTGTTTGCGTCTGATTTCTTCGATGTTCATGGTCGTCGGTATGTCGCAGTGCGGCGGCCGCCCGGTCGATGCCCGACTGCTTGCCAAAGTTGCAAAATTATCTTCAAAACCACTGATGATGTCCGTGTCGGCACTCAAAACAAAAGAGCGGCAAACATTCGTGACGATGTCTGCCGCTCTGAGTGTGGTGGAGATAAGGGGAGTCGAACCCCTGACCTCTTGACTGCCAGTCAAACGCTCTAGCCAACTGAGCTATACCCCCAACAGTTGTCGTTTTTGACGATGCAAAACTATGTCATCCGTCCGACATATGCAATAGCAAACGCGCAAAAAGTGACAATGTTTTTCGGAATTATCCCCTTGCGCACTTAACGCGCAAGGACATTCAAGCCGTCACCGACTAAATTTTCTGTTTCAACGGATGCTCTACCTAATAGCAACGCTAACGTCGCCAAAGCTTCCACATCCTCCGCAGACCTAAATTTCGACACACCTTGCCGTACTAATTTTTTTATCGCATTATTTTTTGAGATTTATAGCTGCGTTTACGTCACGAACGTGTTTCGTCCCACATTCAGGACAAGTCCAAGAACGAATCAGGGGTGTGTCAAAATCCTCGTTTGCGAATACTTCAAGCACTGAAAGTATAGAGCCGAATTGAATCCAAATGAAAGAAACTTCAGGCTTTTTTACCGGTTCTCCGACCGAAGAAATCTATGGGGAAGGAACTGCAAACTTCAAGGTGATCTGCCACGAATGGAATGAAAACAACCCGGGCAACACGATTGACATTAATGCTGTGCAGCCGAATTGCCAAGACTTAAAGTGATGACTTCTCAAACGTCAAATAACCCCTAAGTGATAGAGGGGATGATTCCGATGTTTTTTTGAGCGGGCTGATAAAAATAATGGTAAAAAAATGCAACGAAATGGATAATAGCTTAATTTTACGCCGTCGGAGCGGGCCGGCCCGAGTGCCGCAAAGCTCAGCAAGCATCCGAAATTACTTGACTTGATATAATTCACGACGTGCCCTCGGGCACACATTAATTAACGTTATGGAAATCAAAAAGACGCCAAAGGCAGATCTTGAGAACAAGAAATCGCTGATGACTGAGATTGGTCTGGTGATCACTCTGGGCATTGTGCTCGCAGCTTTCGAGTGGTCGACGACCGATGTCAAGATCGACACCAGCGGTATGATCGAAGAGGCTGCCGTCGAGGAGGAGATTGTTCCCATCACTCGGCAAGAAGAAATCAAACCACCGCCACCACCGCCACCTCCCAAGATGTCGGATATCATTAACATCGTAGACGACGATGTCGAACTCGACGACGAGCTCGACCTGCAGGACACCGAAGCCGACGAAAACACCACCTACGACTATCAGCAGGAAATTGCCGTGGTCGAAGAGGAGGAAGAGACTCAGGAGGTCTTCTTCATCGTGGAGGAGATGCCTGTGTTCCCGGGCGGCGAAGAAGCGCTCCGTAAGTTCATTGCGCAGTCGGTCAAATATCCGGTGATTGCACAGGAAAACGGCATTCAGGGACGCGTGTTCGTGTCGTTCGTGGTCAACCAGAAAGGCGAAGTCACCAACGTCAAGGTGGCTCGTCCGTTCGACCCGAACCTGGACAAGGAAGCCGTCCGCGTGGTTCAGTCGATGCCTAAATGGTCGCCGGGCAAGCAGCGCGGCAAGGCTGTGAAGGTGTCCTACACGGTGCCTATCAACTTTGTGCTCCAGTAAAGTTCACAATCGAATTTTTTAGGGCGGTCCATGAGGTCCGCAGCTCCGAAGGCCATCCGGCTTTTGGAGTTTTTTTGTGCCGTCGGGCCACAAAAAAAGAGGAGCGGCCTGCTGTCGGCTGCTCCTCTTGGTATGGTTATGGTCGGTGCGTGTCAGCGCGAGCATTTGGCGCCATAGGCCAGGTCGCCGGCGTCGCCCAGTCCGGGCACTATGTATTTGTGCGAGTTCAGGTCGGGGTCGACGGCGGCAATCCACAGCGTCACGGGCTCGCCTTCGAGGGCTTTGCACAGATAGTCGACGCCGGCATTGCTGCCGATGACGGACAGGATGTGGGTGTGCTTGGGCTTGCCGTAGGCCATCAGAGCCTTGTAAGTCAGCTCGATGCTGCATCCGGTGGCCAGCATGGGGTCGTTGAGCAGGAGCACTTTGCCGTCGAGGTTGGGCGTGGCCACGTATTCGAGGTTGATGTCGAACGAGTCGGCGGCGGTGTATTGGCGATAGGCCGATATGAAGCAGTTCTCGCATTTGTCGAACACGTCAAGCACGCCCTGGTGCATGGGAATGCCGGCGCGCAGTATGGAGCCCACCACGATGGGGTCGGTGGGCAGCGACACGGGCGCTACTCCCAGCGGGGTGACTATGTCGCAGATGGAGTAGCTGAGCGTGCGGCTCACTTCGTAGGCCATCATCCATCCGATGCGTTCGATGTTGCGGCGGAAGCGCATCGAGTCGGTCTGCACGTCGACGTCGCGGAGCTCGGCCAGATAATTGTTGAGTACCGTATCCTGACGGTTTAATACCATTACTTTCATGTCTGTCTTGTGTGTTGCTTGGGTGGTGGGGCGTGAGTGTCGGGTTGCGATTTGAATCCTCGCTGCGCCTTTCCGCTTGCAAATATATGCACAATCGGCCTATCGGCTATCGTTATTGTTAATTTTTGTCACAAAATGCCTTCGTCGGCAAGGCTTGCGAAGTGGTCGCCGGCCACTACCAGATGGTCGAGCAGGCGGATGTCGAGCAGCTTGGCCGCCTCGCGCAGTTTGCGGGTCAGGGCAATGTCGTCGGAGCTTGGCTTCAGGTTGCCCGAGGGGTGGTTGTGCGCCACGATGATGGCCGTGGCCGACTGCTCGATGGCGTGGCGGAGCACAAGGCGCACGTCCACAAGGCTTGCCGCTATGCCGCCCTGCCCGATGCGGCGGATGTCGATGATGCAGCCCGAGCTGCTCAGAGTCATGCTCCAGAACTCCTCGTGGCCGAGGTCGGCGATGCGGCGTGCGAAGTGCGGGAAGGCGTCGGCGGCGCAGGCTATCTTCTGCCTTGCCGGCGGCTGTTGCAGGCTGCGGCGCCGGCCCAGCTCCATGGCGGCCACTATGCCGATGGCGCGTGCCGGCCCGATGCCGTCGAATTCGCGGCACAGCGTGGCCACGTCGGCCTGACCCAGCTTGCTGAGGCTGTTGTCGAAATGATTGAGGATGATGCGTGCCAGGTCCAGCGCCGTGTGGCGGGTGGTGCCCGAATTGATGATGATGGCCAGCAGTTCGGTGTCGCTCATCGACTGGAGGCCGTGCGCCTGAAGCTTTTCGCGCGGGCGGTCCTGTGTGTCGAGGTCTTTCAGTTTGAGGTGCGATTGTTCTTTCATGATGTTCGGCGTCGGTGAACGCAAATGTATTCATTTTGGGCGCCATTCTCCCGGGCGAAAACCATTATTGTTCACGCCGTTGGTGTCGGCAGCCGGATTTGCGGCCCTCTGCGCCGCCCGCCACGGCGGCGCAGAGGGCCCGGCAGAAAGAGCGCCGGGGCGGCCACTTTTTTATCAACGGTCTAAATATCTTTAAAACTGCAACGCGGTGCAAATCGGCGCGTGTTATCCACAATATATGCACAGGGCATCAACAGGCGGTCGGGAAAAACTTACGTCGCAAAATGCTACATTTGCGTCGGAACAAAACAAAACCAGAGATCAACGAACCATGAAAAGTGTCAGCGAATATATCTGCGAACTCCTCTATCGGCACGACTGCGTCATCGTACCCGGCCTGGGCGGTATAGTGTGCAACCACACGCCGGCCCGCTTCGACCGCAAGCGCAGTCTGCTGCTGCCACCGCGCAAGGATTTGGTGTTTAACATGAATCTGTCGCACAACGATGGCGTGCTCATCAGCCATCTGGCTCAGGCCGAGAACATCGGCTTTGCCGAGGCGGCCGCGCGTGTCGACGACTATGTGGCGCAGGCTCGCAGGGCTATTCAGAAGCGAATGCCGTTCATGATTTCGGGCGTCGGCACCCTGCGCACTCACGATGGCGTCAACATCTCGTTCGTGCCCGACGACACGTGCAATTATCTGTCCGAGTCCTACGGCCTCGGCAGCCTGCACATCGGTGCCACCACGCGCCTGCAGCTGCCGTCGATTGGGCAGGTGGGGATGCGTCGGGTGGCCATCTCGGCCGCCGTGGTTGCCGGCCTGCTGATGGTGTCGCAGGAGACAAAGGTGGGCGTCCCCGACATGCCGATATTCAGTCAGGCGGGCTACACGCGCATGATGGCCGCCCGCGAGGCGCAGCAGCCGAGCGCCGATGTCCGCCCGCAAGCCGAGCCGGCACCGCCCGCGCAGGCGCAGGAAGCGGCGTCGGCGGAGCAGCCTGCAGCGGCCGACGTTCCGCGCTACGACATCATAGCCGCCAGCTTTGTCACCGAAGCCGAGGCCGACGAGTATATCCGTTCGATGGCCTCGCGTGGCGTCAACGGCATGGTCAAGCTGGTGTCGGCACGCCGCGTCAGGGTCAGCATCGCCTCGTTCGACGACCGCGAGGAGGCCAACCGCCGCATGTGTCAGTGCCGCAAGATGCAGGGCTTCGAGACGGTGTGGGTCTTCAGGCACTGACGGCTTCGCTCCGAGAATCAATCCGCCGCAGAAAACCGTTTTATTTTATATAATTTTAATTGGTATTGCCCGCTGTTCCGCCCGGCCTGACCGGCGTGGAGCGGCGGGTTCAATATTTGTGCGTTAATATTTTTTATGTCCAAATAGTCAGACATCATATTGGCGGGCAACTATTGTTTTCATACCTTTGCTGCACTTTTTATGGACATGAACGGCCTTGACACGACAGGGCCCACAAAAAGAAAACAACGAAACGCAATGACAAAACTAAATGCCGTAATCACAGCAACAGGTGCCTATCTGCCCGACTACCGGCTGACCAACGAAGAGCTCAGCACCATGGTCGACACGAACGATGAATGGATAATGACCCGCGTCGGAATCAAAGAGCGCCGCATACTGAAGGAAGAAGGCGAAGGTGCTTCGTTTATGGGTGCAAAGGCCATAGACGATCTGATCCGCAAGTCGGGCGTCAGCCGCGACGAGATCGACCTTGTTGTCTGTGCCACCGTCACGCCCGACGCGCCCATCCCGTCGACAGCCGCCATCATAGCCGACAAGGCCGACATCCGTCATGCACTGGCATTCGACATCAACGGCGCCTGCTCGGGCTTTCTCTTCGGCCTCGAAGTGGTGTCGCAGTTCGTGCGCACGGGCTGCAAGAAGAAAGCCATCCTGGTCTGCACCGAAAAGATGTCGGCCATCACCGATTATACCGACCGCACCACCTGCGTCCTGTTCGGCGACGCCGCCACGGCAGTGCTTGTGGAGCCCACCACCGAAGACCTTGGCCTCATCGACTCGGACCTGCACACCGACGGCTTCGGGCGTCATTGGCTCAAGATAGAGGCCGGCGGCTCGGTGCTGCCGTCGTCGCACGAGACGGTCGACCAGCACAAGCATTTCGTTTATCAGGAAGGCAAGCAGGTGTTCAAATACGCCGTCACCAGCATGGCCGACGTGGCTGCCGGCATCATGGAGCGCAACCATCTGCAGGCCGACGACATAGCGTGGCTCGTGCCGCATCAGGCCAACCTCCGCATCATCGACGCCACGGCCAACCGCATGGGCCTGGCTCACGACAAGGTGATGATCAACATCCAGAACTATGGCAACACCACTTCGGCCACCATTCCACTCTGCCTCTACGAGTGGGAAAAGCAGTTGCACAAGGGCGACAACCTCATTCTCGCCGCCTTCGGCGCAGGCTTCACGTGGGGCTCGATGTACCTCAAGTGGGGCTACGACACGAAGTAGGCAAACCCTTACGACACAAAAAGAAATTTCATGGCCTGGCCGCCCTTGCACACAGTGTGGGGGCGGCTTTGTCGTGTGTGTGGGTGGGGAAGGGGCGGATGTGTGTGGGCGATGCCAGCTTCAGCTCTGCCCGGCGCGATGCTTCATGCGGATGTCGCGAAACTCCTCGACAATCATCAGAGCCTCGTCGCGCACGGGGTAGGGCACCTCGATGCCGCGCAGCTGCAGACTCTTGAGCCAGCCGGTCACCTCGTGCATCTGCAGCGTCAGCAGGACGTCGCGGAACTCCTCGATGGCCGCGTCCGAGTAGCCGTCGGGCGGCGTGCCGCGATAGGCGTCCAGCTCCTCGTCGCTGTAGTAGACAATGTCGGTGCGCATGGCCAGCAGGGTCTCGGCCTCGCACACTTCGTGGGCGCCGCAGCACTCCACATTACGGTCGACGGGGGCGGCCTGGGCGTCGGCCGAAGGCTGCGAGGCGGCATTGTTGCGATGGCTGACGACAAGCACCACAATCAGTGCCGCCGTGACTGCGAGGATGGCTATCAGAAGCAAGGTCATTTTCGGTACGCTTTTTTTCGATTCGGCGGCAAAGATAGTGCAAAGCTCGGTGTGGTGGCATCGCGCCGGCCCAAAACGCATTCGGGCAAGGGAGAAGAACGTGCTGATTCTTATCCCTTGCCCGAACGGCTTTTGCCGGTAGGCGGACTGCTTGTCTTACGCGCCGAAGAGTCCGGTCTCGCCCAGGAAGATGAGCATGGCGTAGGCCAGCCCTATGCCGATGACGCCCACAAGGATGCCGATGCGTGCCATCTCGGCCTGCTTTATCATGCCGGTGGCGTGCGACAGGGCGTTGGGCGGAGTGCTGATGGGCAGCGCCATGGCCAGCGATGCCGACATGGCCACGCCCACAAGCAGCGTGCAGATGCCGCCGTACTGGTCGAGCAGGGGACCCATGCCGCGGCCGGCCACCGCAAGGATGGGGATGAGCAGCGCCGCCGTGGCCGTGTTGCTCATGAAAGTCGACATCAGGCAGCAGAGCAGCCCCGAGCCGATTATCATTATCACGGGCGGCCACGAGTGGAACGGTATGGACCGGATGATGTGCTCGGCCAGGCCGGTGTCGTGCAGGCCGACGCCCAGCGCGAAGCCGCCGGCCACCAGCCACAGCACATCCCAGTTGATCTGCTTGAGGTCGTCGGTGTCGATGATGCCGGTGATGCTGAAGACGGCGAACGGTATCAGCGCCACGATGTTGGCATTGAGGCCTGTCATGCGGTCGGTGACCCAGAGCAGGACGGTGAGCGCAAAGGTGACGTAGACTATCATGGCCTTGGTGTCGGTGCGGAAGGCTCCGGGAATCTTGATTTCGACGTGCTTCTGCTTGAATGGGAAGATGCGTATCAGCAGCATCCACGAGATGGCCAGCAGCACCACCACGTAGGGCGTCATCACCATCACCCAGTCGCCGAAGGTGATGTTCATGTTGAGGCCGTCGGGATTGTTGAGGTAGCTGAGGGCGATGGCGTTGGGCGGAGTGCCGATGGGCGTGCCCATGCCGCCCACGTTGGCCGCCACCGGTATGCAGAGCGCCAGCCCGACGCGGCCCTTGCCGTCGACAGGCAGCACGCGCAGCACCGGCGCGAGGATGGCGAGCATCATGGCAGCCGTGGCCGTGTTGCTCATGAACATCGAGAACAGCGCCGTGACGATGATGAAGCCCAGCATCACCACCTCGCTGCGGGTGCCGAAGGGCTTGAGCAGCACGCGGGCAAGGTTGACGTCGAGGCCGCACTTGGTGGCTCCGATGGCAAGGATGAATCCGCCCAGAAAGAGCATGATGACAGGGTCGGCAAAGGTCGCCATGATGTTCTGGTAGCGGATCAGGGTGCCGAGCTCCTGAAATTCGGAGCCCGTGCGCATGAACCACAGGCTGTTGTTCGAAACCGTCACCAGCATCAGCACCATTATCAGCACCGATGTGGTCCAGATGGGCACCACTTCGGTGACCCACATGATGGCCGCGAATATGAATATGGAGATCACTCGCTGCTCGACCACTGTCAGGTCGGGGATGCCGATGGTCTCCGGAGGCATTATCCACGCTATCAGCCCCAGCACTATTGCAAGGGCTAACGATACAAACTTCTTGGTACTCATAGATGTTTTCGTTTTTTTGGATTGATGATACTTTGGTGTCGAAAGTCGACTGTTAAATATATTTAATATACTGATTCGGTATTCGCCGCCGGCGGGCTTATTGGGTATGTTATACAATCAGTGGAACCGGCTTTGACTTTGCAATATTTTTTATATATGTCGGCCGCGTCGGGCGGATAGTTATCGGGTTGAAAATATAACTTTGCAGCCTGATTTGTGTAAATATAAACAGCATGAAATTCGATTATCTTCAAGTGGTTTCGGCATTCATCATCCTCTTTGCCGTCATCGACATTCTGGGCTCAATGCCGATAGTCGTCAACCTGCGCCATCAGGGCAAGGACATCAACGCATGGCAGGCCACGTCGGTCGCCTTCGCCATTCTGCTGGCGTTCATGTTTCTGGGCAAGGCGCTGCTGTCGCTCTTCGGCGTCGACATCAATTCGTTTGCCATAGCCGGCTCGTTCGTGCTCTTCATCATCGGGCTCGAGATGGTGCTGGGGCTCGAGATCTTCAAGATGGACTCGCCAGGCGGGGCCTCGATAGTGCCGATAGCCTTCCCGCTGCTGGCCGGTCCGGGCACGTTCACCACGCTGCTGTCGCTCAGGGCGCAGTTCGACACCGTCAACATCATCATTGCTCTGGTGCTCAACATGGTGTTCGTCTTCTTCGTGCTCCACTCGACGCGGCTGATGGAGCGGCTGATGGGCGCGGGCGGCATCTATGTGATGAAAAAAATGTTCGGAATCATCCTGCTGGCGGTGGCCATCAAACTTTTTATGAGCAACTTTGCGGTCTTGTTTGAGCAACTGGCCGACAAGTCGTGACAGGGGGCACGCCGTCGGCCGCAGCGGCAGAGCGGAACAATGGTCAATAAGAAGCAGAAGAAATACTACGTGGTGTGGAACGGGCGAAACGCCGGTGTCTACGACAACTGGGACGATGCCAAGCGGCAGGTGGAGAACTATTCGGGGGCGCGCTACAAGAGCTTTGCCACCGAAGCCATGGCGCGCGAGGCTTTCGAGAATGGGCCGTCGGCCTACCTCGGCCACGCGCCTGAACGTCCTGCACACCATGCGCAGCCGGCTTCGCAGCCGGGCATGGAGGCGCCTTCGCAACCACTGACGGCCGCCATAGCCGTGGACGCCGCCTGCTCGGGCAATCCGGGCGTGATGGAGTATCGCGGCGTGTCGATGTGGGACCGGCGCGAGATCTTCCATCAAAAATATCCGGTCGGGACCAACAATATCGGCGAGTTCCTCGCCATAGTGCACGCCCTCGCGCTCATCAAGCAAAAGGGCTGCGAGGGCCGCTTGAGCATCTACAGCGACTCGAAGATAGCAATAGGCTGGGTGCGCAAGGGCCGGTGCCGGACCAAGCTCGAATATACGCCGCTGACGGCCGAGCTCTTCGACGTGGTGCGCCGCGCCGAGCGATGGCTGGCCGACAATGCGATACGCACGCCCATAATCAAGTGGCCCACCGAGCTGTGGGGCGAAGTGCCGGCCGACTTCGGGCGCAAGGGCTGACGGCGCGCCGTTCGCACGCACTATGGTTCGCTTCGGAGCCACAAAACTCCCGATAGAGAAAAAACACCGTCCGCACGTGCGGAATTAGGCTACAAATTGAGTTCCTTTGCTGCCCAAATGCGCATCTTCACATCACATCTTGGCCTGATGGCCGCATTGCTCGCAACACTGTGCTGCACAGGCCGGTCGGTCGCCCAGACGCCGCACATGGTCAGCATACACGGAACCGTGCTGGCCGCCGGCGGCGACACTGTGCCGTTCTCGACCATCTATCTGCGCGAACGCATGATGGGGACGGCGGCCGGAGCGCACGGCGAGTTCTATCTGAGCGTGGAGCCGGGTCACTATTCGATAGTGGTGCAGTCTATGGGATACACGCCGCTCGAGCTCACGGTCGACGTGGAGCAGGACACGGAGCTCAACCCCGTGCTCAGCCCGCAGCAGTATGCCCTGAGCGAAGTGACCGTGGGCGCCAGCGGCGAAGACCCGGCCATGCCCATCATGCGCAAGGCCATAGCCATGGCGCCGCTACACCTCAAGGCCGTCCGCCAGTACGACGCCCAGCTCTACACCCGGGGCTCGTTCTGCCTGACCAAAATCCCGTTCTACATGAAGCCGACGCTCGACGACATCGAACTGCGGGCGGGCGACACCTACACCATCGAGACGGCCGGCCGCATACACTTCGAGGCCCCCAACCAGTATGAGCAGACCATCATCTCGGAGCGAAACTCGCTGACATCGCTCAAGATAGGCGACGACGCCAACACGCGCCTGGCCTATCTGCACCACAACATATACGACGCCAAGACGAGCGACTTCGTGATTTCGCCGCTGGCGCCCAACGCCTTTGCGCACTATCGGTTCGAATACACCGGCAGCTCCATGGTGATGGGCTGCGTGGTCAACCACATCAGGGTCATCCCGAGGCGCGTCAACAAGCGGCTCTACTCCGGCACCATCCACATCATCGACGGGCTGTGGGCGCTGGCCTACACCGACCTGACGCTTGAGACCGTGCTGGGACGGCTGCGCTTCAAGCAGACCTACTCGCTGGTCAGGCGCAACACGTGGCTGCCGGTAATCCAGGACTACGGGCTCGAGGTCAGCGCCCTCGGCACGCGCGGACACGTCAAATATATCAGCACCCTCAAATATGAACGCACCGACATTGACGATCCGACCGACATGCAGCAGACCGTCATGTCAGCGCCCGACACGCTGCGCTCGCTGATGACGCGCCGGCAGAAGCGGGTGGACAACAACACGCGCCGCCTCAACCAGATACTGGCGCAGGACGACATCTCGAAACGTCAGATGCGCCGCAGCGTCCGCATCGCCAACCGGCGCGACAGGCTGAGCGACACGCTCTACACGTTTCTCGAAATCAACACTTTCAGCAAATATCTGTTCAACGACGACCACAAGACCAAGCTCGACAGCACGCAGTGGCGCCAGATGCGCACCGTGCCGCTGACGGCCGACGAGAGCCGCGGATTCGAGCGCAAGGCCGCCGACCGCTCCGGCACCGACAGGAAGCCGGGCCGCCTGAGCCGCTTCGCCGCCATAGCCATCGGCAACTCCGACATCCCCATTGCCGACAGCCTGACGCTGCGCTACTCGGGCATCGTGGCGCCGGGCCTCATCTTCTTCCACCCGGTCACGGGCTTCGTGGTGGGGCAGTCGGCCGCCATAGTGCGCACCCTTGCCGACAGCGAGCTGCAGACCGGCCTGACGCTGACCTACGGCACCGAGCAGAAGAAGACCCACGGAAGCCTCTACCTGATGTGGACCGGCGCCAGCCAGTCGGTCAGGCTGTCGGCCGGCACCATCAACGACGACTGGAAGGGCGACGACGGCGACGCGGCCATCACCAACTCGTTCACCACACTGTTTCTGAAGAAGAACTTCAAGTCGCTGGTGCAGAAGAAGATGATTAGGATTGATTACACCGTCCGTCCGGTGTGGGGGATGGAGATAGGCCTGCACGCCGCCCACGACGAGCTGCTGACGCAAGAGAACCGCACCGACTTCTCGATTATCTACCCCAAACGCAGCTATGGCGACAACACGCCATTCAACAAATACGTGTCCGACCAGGAGCTGCGCGACTGCGAGCAGACCACGGCCGGCATCGACTTCGCCTACACGCCGCGCCTGCGCTATCACCTCGACAGCCGCGGCCGCCGCGTGCCGCACGACTCGAACGTGCCGACCATGAAGATTTCGCTGCGCAAAGGCCTCGGCAGCGCCCGCAGTCAGTCGGGCTTCACGCAGCTGACGCTTGGGCTGGAGCACCGGCGCGCCTTCAGGCTGACAAACAGTTTCTGCTGGGATCTGCAGGCGGGCACGTTCTTCAACGCGCCCAAGATTCCGTTCGCCTATTGGCAGCACTTCTCGGGCTCCGACAAGCTGTTCGGCCTGGCCGGGCTCGACGTCGGCTACAAAGGCTTCGTCATGTTCCGCCCCTACGAGCAGAGCACCCGCGACTGGTTCGTCAAGACATCGGCCTACTGGCAGACGCAGCGCCTGCTGCTCAAGCATCTGCCCGTGCTGGGGCAGCGGATGTGGACCGAGGAACTCTATCTGAAGCAGAGCGTCATTTCGGGGCGCGACGCCTACACCGAGGTGGGTTACGGCCTGGGGCAGATTCTGCTGCTGATGCGCGCCACGTGCTTCGTGTCGTTCCGCAACGTGGAGTTCGACATGGTGCGGCTGCGGCTGGCCTTCTCGGTGGGCGGACTATTCGACTCGGTCCGCTGACAGCAGCCGCCCCTGACGCCGGCACACGAAAGCCACGAACACCCCCAGCGACACCACCGCCAGAGCCGCCCCCAGATAGTAGGCCACATCGAAGCCCGCCAGCTCCGACACCACTCCGCCCACAAGAAGTCCGCACCCGATGCCCAGATCCCACGCAATCAGATAGGTCGACACGGCCGTGCCGCGACGGTTGTTGGGCGCAAGGCTGACAAAGAGCGAATTGAAGGCCGGGAACATGGTGCCGTACGACACGCCCATCATCAGCGCGCTGCCGAAGAAAAGCCTCGTGGCCCACCCGACGCTGACCTCCGAGAGCGGACGGCACAGGCCGAGGCAGAGAAAGACCAGACCGGCCATCACGATGCTCCACCTGATGATGGGCAGCATGTATCCGCGGTCGACCAGCCGCCCCGACAGGAAGCGCGACGAGGCGATGCCCAGAGCCAGACATGAGAAGAAAAGCCCCGAACTGAGCGTGATGCCCATCTGCCGCGCATACATGGCAATGTAGCTCGACGTGACGCCATAGGGCAGCGACAGCATCAGCAGCGACACGCCGGCCGGAATGCCCCTGACGAGCAGAAACCTGTCGAGCGACACAGGCGGACGCACCACGGGCGGCTTGACGGGCGTGCTGACCGTGGAGGCCAGCAGCAGACCCAGCAGGCACGAGCAGAACGAGCAGACGAAAATGACGTTGAACGACACGTGCGCATCGTGCAGCATGATGCCCAGCATGGGCCCCACCGACATGGCTATGTTGTTGGCCAGACCATAGTAGCCCAGCCCCTCGCCACGCCTCGACGACGGCATGATGTCGATCACGATGGTGTTGCCGGCCACTGTCACCGTCCCGAATGCCAGGCCGTGAATCACCCTGAAGACGGCGAACATCAGCACCGAGCCCGCCACCAGATAGCCAGCAAAGACGGCCATGAACAGAAAGTAGGACAGCAGATAGAGCGGCTTGCGGGCAAACGAGTCGAGAAGATAGCCCGAAAACGGGCGCACGAACATGGCCGCTATCGTGTAGCACGACAGCGCCGAGCCGATGGTGCTGTTCGAAGCCCCGAACGACTCCGACAGATAGAACGGAAAAATGGGCAAAAGCAGATAGAATCCCATGAACATCAGGAAATTGGCGCCCATCATACAGCAGAAGCGCCCGGTCAGCAGTCGGTCTGTGGTCGGCATGGTCGTGTGTCGGTTGGTGATGACGAAAATCGGCCGCAAAACTAACAACAATGCCACAACGACGGCGGCGCGCTAACTTTCTTTAACCTTAAACGGCCCGATGCTGCCGCGCGGTACCGAAATTGCGCTATCTTTAGCGCCTCAACAACAAAACGACAGCACGCAATGAAAAACACACTGACCTCGGCACTGCTCGGTGCCATGGCCGTCCTTGCACTGACGGCCTGCGAAGCTGACGTCGACGACTGGAACGGAACGGCGGTCATCGACGGCGCGGTCTTCCCGCTCAGCGAAGGCTACATCAGTCAGTCGGACATCCTCATCGACGCCCGCGGACACGAAAGCGGCGAATACATCATCGACCTCTACCACGACGGCTGGCAGAGCGACATCCACGTGCGCATGGCGCTCAACTCGCCCGACATCGACTTCCTGACCGACATGCACTACGACTACTGTCCCGAATCGTACAGCCCCGGCGACTGCAGCTACGCCCGCATCGAATACAACGGCTTTGTGCTCTCCGACGACAACTGCCGCATCGGCTGCGTCGACGTCTGCTACAGCCACGGCCGCTATTCGGTCGACTTCGACTTCGAATACGCCACCGGCCCGTGGAGCGTCTGCTATGTGACGGGCGACTATGCGCCGCTGCGCTGAACCGCGCATCATCATCATTTTTTTTGACGCGGCATCGGGCAAGAGTGCATGGCAATTTGCAAAAAGTTCTATCTTTGCAGCCGCAAACAACAACGGTCTCATAGTTCAAGGGATAGAACGAAAGTTTCCTAAACTTTAGATTCCAGTTCGAGTCTGGGTGGGACTACCAGCACGGCGGCAAGCCGCCCCCGATACACATACACAGAAAAGGAAGCTTCGGCTTCCTTTTTTATGCTGCAACCAACGCACCAAAGTCATGAACACTTTCGACATCATCATGTCAGTCATCCTCGGCTTCAGCCTTGTCTACGGCCTGTTCAAAGGGCTCATCAGCATCCTCTCGGGCTGGCTGACGCTGGCCCTGGGCGTCTACGCGGCCATCCGCTTCAGCAGCTGCGCCGAGAGCCTCATCGGCGACCGCTGCGACCCGCGCTTTGCGGGCATAGCCGCCTTTGTGCTGACGCTGGTGGCGGTGATTGTGGCCGTGCACTATCTGTCCAAGCTCGTCGACAGGCTTGTGGAGATGACCGCGCTCAGCCCCGTCAACCGCATTGCGGGCGGACTGCTGGCCACGCTCTGCGCCGCCACCATCGTCAGCCTGCTGATGCACTTCGCCGGCCCGTTCTGCGCCGACGGCATCTTCCCCGACAGCCAGACGCGCCACGAATCGCTTGTCTACCCCTACGTCGGACCCATAGCCGACCTGATAATCCCGGCCGTGGGCGAGATGGCACAAAACTTGAACACTTATTAACATTTGTGCGAACATTTCATTAAATTGCACGGCTTTTGAACTAACGGATCAAGCTAACTTAAACGCACACCAATGAAACTAACCGACAGGCTGATACCGACACTGCTTGCAGCCGCCGCGTTTGCCGCGTGCAGCAGTCCCGGCCGCACCGACCTCGAAGTGTCGCAGCTGTTTGCCGACAACATGATTCTGCAGCAGAACGCGCAGACCGTCATCTGCGGTCGCGCCACGCCCGGCACCCGCGTCAGCGTGCAGACCGACTGGGACTATGCCAGCACCGGCACCGCGCGCCCCGACAGCATCTGGCAGGCCCTCATCGTCACGCCGGCCGGCAGCCACAAGCTGCGCACCATCACCGTCAGCACCGCCGACACCGTCATCACGTTCGACAAGGTGCTGATAGGCGAAGTGTGGCTGGCCGCCGGGCACTCCAATATGGCCCAGCCCCTGCGCGGATGGCCGGGCTCGCCCGTCGACAGCAGCCGGGCCGCCATAGAGCATTCGCGCAATCTGAACATACGCGTGTTCGACGTCGAGAACAGCCCGTCGGCAACGCGCCAGTCCATAGTCGTGGGCAGCTGGAAGGACTGTCACCCGCAGACGGCCAAGGACTTCAGCGCCACGGCCTATTTCTTCGCACGCGAGCTCGAAGAGCGCATCAACGTGCCCGTGGGCATCATCTGCGCCACCACATCCTACGGGCGCGGCGCCAGCTGGGTCGATGCCGAAACGCTGTCGTCCATCGACGTCTACGCTGACTTTGTCGACACGCTCGGCAAGGTGGTGCCCCGCATAGAGCAGTATGAGAAATGGGTGCGACGCCTGCCGCGCGTCAACACGCAGGCCGGCGGTCTGCCCACCGTCTACGACGAGTACGTCAATAAGGGCAACCCCGCCCTCGACGACTGGGACGAGGCCACGCTGCCGTCGTCCTTCGAGAACAGCGGCATCGGCTACCTCGACGGCATGGTCTGGTACGTCCGCACCGTCAGCATCCCGCAGGAGTGGCTCGGGCGCGACCTGCAGATGCACCTCGGCCCCATCGACGACTGCGACGTGGCCTACTTCGACGGCAACTGCGTGGGCAGCACCGAAGAGCGCGACAGCTATGACCAAAGCCGCGTCTACACCGTGCCCGGACGCCTTGTGGGCAGCACGAGCGTGCGCATCGCCATCCGCGTCATCAACTTCGACGGCCGCGGAGGCTTCATGGCCTCGCATCCCGACGAGATGTTTCTGAAGCCGGTCAATGCCGACAGACTCGCCCGGCAGACGGTGTCGCTTGCCGGACAGTGGAAATACTGCATCGCCGCCCAGTGTGCCGACGGGCAGTACTACGCCCTCGACATCCGCAACAACAAGCTGACGCGCCGCATGCGTCCGCGCCACATCATCAACAACGACACGCCCACAGCGCTCTTCAACGGGCTGATAGCCCCCATCGGCGGCTATGCGCTTGCCGGCGCGCTGGTGTCGATAGGCGAGACCGACGTGGGCGACGCGGCCACCTTCCGCAAGGTGATGCCGGCCATCGCCCGATGCTGGCGCCGCCATCTGGGCACCGACGTGTCGATATATTTTTCGCAGATCACGCCGTGGCACTACAACGGCAAGGCCGGCTTCGACCTGGCCGCCGAGCTGCGCGAAGCACAATACGACGCCCTGGCCGACATCGGCAACAGCGGCCTCGTCTCCACGGTCGACCTGTGCGACAGCACCGCGCTGTTCCACACGCCATTCAAGTGGCAGGTGGGCCACCGCTTCGCCGCCATGGCCGTGGCGGCGCACTACCGGATGGGAGGCGCGCCGTCGGGCCCGCAGCCGCGCTTCGACGACATCCGCGTGGTGGGCAAGGTGATGGGCCTCACGTTCGACCACGGCGAGGGCATGACCTTCGACAATTACGATAACAACATCTTCGAGGTGGCCGGGGCCGATTCGGTCTTCTATCCCGCCACGGCCTCCATCGACCAGGACCGCATGATGCTCTTCTCGCACGTGGTGGTCAACCCGCTCTATGTGCGCTATGCCCACTCGGGCAGTGGCTCAGGCATCCTCTACAATGCCGACGGACTGCCAGCGCCGGCGTTCAGCAATCTGCCCACATACATCAAGTAGCGTCACCGCCGGACGCCACACCCCGGCCATGCGCCGCATCGGGCCGCCGCCTCACCTGCGGTCCGATGCGGCGCATCGTCTTTCTCCACGGCTCCGCCCGCCGCCCCCACTGGCGTACAACATCTTCTTCATTCGGCTGTAACCGTCCTGTAATGTCGGCAGCGCACTTTTGCCACCGTCAGAAACAACCATAAAAGACCGAATGATGAAGACTACACTACTTGTCGCACTGATGGCATTCGCAATCCACGCATCCGCAGCGGCAGCCACCCTGCAGGGCCGCGTCACCGACCGGGCCACGGGCGAGGCGATAATAGGCGCCGCCGTGATGATCGAAGGCACGACGACCGGCGTGGCCACCGACTTCGACGGCAACTACAGCCTCGGCAGTCTGCCCGTGGGCACGTGCCGCATCATGGTGTCCTGCATCTCCTACACCATACAGACGTTCAGCGTCAGCGTCGGCCGGGCCGATGAGGTGCTGACGCGCGACATCAGCCTGAGCACCGACGACAGGCAGATCGACGAGGTGGCCGTGGTGGCGCGCAAGAACCTCGAAGCCGAGCAGACGCTGATGATGGAGCGCAGGCAGGCCTCGGCCGCCATCGAGAACATCGGCGCGCGCGAGATGGCCGTCAAGGGCGTGGGCAACGTGGCCGACGGGGTCAGCAAGCTCACGGGCATCTCGATTGCACAGGCCGGACAGCTGATTGTGCGCGGACTGGGCGACCGATACAGCACCACGTCGCTCAACGGGCTGCCCATCCCATCGCCAAACCCCGACAACAAGCTGATTCCGCTCGACATCTTCCCGACATCCACCGTCAGCAACATCACCGTCAGCAAGGTCTACGAAGCCGACTACTATGTCGACTATTCGGGCGCGCACGTCGACATCGGCACGCGCGAGAGCACCGGAGCCGACTTCGTCAACCTGCAGGAGGGCGTGGGCGGAAACGTCGGGACGCTGGGCGCCGACTTCTATTCGATGGACCGCAAGGGGACGTTCTGGGGGCAGAACAGACTGAAGGACCGCGTGACGGCCATCAGCAAGAGCGAGTTCGAGAGCTACGTCCGCACCACCGACGTCTTCGGCACCACGTTCGACGTCAGCCGGCAGACCGCCCGCCCCGACCTCAGCCTCGGCCTGCGCTACGAGCACTCCGAACAGGCGGTGGACTACAGCACCGACGGCGGCCGCGCCATGACCGCACGGCTCAAGTGTGACGACATATTCCCGGCCGTCAACATCAAATACGCCGTCAGCCATGCCAGCTCGCTCCGACTCTCGCTATCGCGCACCGTCACGCGGCCGTCGTTCATCGAGATGGCGCCCTTCCTCTATCAGGAATCATACGGCGCCGCGCAGATACGAGGCAACGCCGACCTCGACAACGGCTACAACATCGACCTGCGCTTCGAACGCATCACCAACGCCGGCGACCTGCTGGCGGCCACGGCCTACTGCAAGCTGCTGCACGACCCCATCGAACGCATACAGAGGCTCTCGGGCGGCTCGGCCGTCCACTCGTTCTACAACGCCGACAACGGCCGCGCCGCCGGCATCGAGCTCGAAGCTCGCAGAAAACTCTCGGCACAGTGGCAGGCCGGCTTCAACGCATCGCTCATGTACACCAACGTCAAGCTGCCCGAGGGCGGATCGTACACCAACGACCAGCGCGCGCTTCAGGGAGCGGCGCCCTACCTCGGCAACGCCGACGTCACCTGGCACCCCACGTTCGCCGACGGCTCGGGACTGACCATGGCGCTGCTCTACAATCTGCAGGGCCCGCGCATCCACGCCGTGGGCATAGCCGGCCTGGGCGACGTGGAGCAGAAGCCCGTCCACATGCTCAACCTCAACGCGCAGTATTCCACGGCCGAGCATTGACATATAGGCCTCAAGCTGACCAACCTGCTGGCACGCCCCATCCGCTTCGAGCAGGAGGTGCCGCAGACGGGCGCCACGCCCACCGTCGAGCGCTTCGGGCGCGGCACCAATGTGGAGCTGAGCCTCCGATACCGATTCTGAACACAAAAACACGATAACACGATTAACACTTTAATTTGAAACCAAAATGAAAACCGACAAACTTCTGACACTTGCACTGGCAGCATCGGCACTCGCATTCGCTGCCTGCGACGACGATGACGACAACAACAAAGGCGTGGCCGACGGCTCGACACTGAGCGGCGCCATCAGCGAAAGCGTGACCCTGACGGCCGGCAACACCTACAGGCTCAGCGGCGAATACATCGTCAAGGCCGGCGCCACGCTCAACATCGAGCAGGGCGTCACCATCGTGGCCATCGACGACGACATCGTCGACTACATCCTTGTGGAACAGGGCGGCGACGACGGCTTCGAATTCTTCGGCGGCACGGTCAACATCAGCCACGCCGTAGCCACCAGCTGCTCCGACGACTCGTTCGACTGGACCGAAGGCTGGAGCGGACGCGCACAGTTCATCGTGGCCTACCAGCAGCCCGAATCGACCCTCGGCTACGACTGCGACTGCCTGATGGAGTGCGACAACAACGGCAATGACTTCGGCGCCAAACCGGTGGCTCACCCCATCATCGCCAACGCCACCCTGGTGGGCAACGGCTCGTCGGTGGGCAAGCGCGGCGTCCGTCTGCGTGCCGGCACCGAGGTCGAACTCTACAACACCATCATCGTGGGCGAGGCCAATCCGCTCACCGTCGAAACCACCGAAACCGAAACGGCTCTGCTCAACGGCATCTCCAAGCTCAGCCACGTGGTCATCTCCTCTGAGCTCACCGGCAAAGAGGGCATCTACACCAACGCCGACTTCGTCGCCGCCACCGGCAACGCCATCAACGCCAACCCCGGCCTGACGTCGAACGTCATCGGCACGCTCGAAGGCAGCACGTCGCTCACCGACCCGTTCTTCGCCACCGCCGACTACACCGGCGCCGTCCCCGCATCCGCCAACTGGATGACCGGCTGGACACGCTGACGGCCGACTCACGTTTCAAACCCTTATACACTCTCCCGCCTGCGCCCATCGTGGTGCGGGCGGTTTTCGTTTTTTTGTGTGGGCTGATGCTCAGCGACGACCGCCTGCCATCAGGCCGTCCATCGGGAAAATGTTTTTTCAGGAAAGATTTTTTTGGGGAGGAATTTTTTGAAAGATTCCGGAGGGATTCTTTTGGGGATTCGCTCACTGCCGGTCGTGCAGCAGACTGTCGATGGTGCGGCGCACAACCGAGCCGTTCCACTTGGCCGCGCCCACCTTGCGTATCAGGATGCGGCCGTTGGGCGCCACAAGCAGCGTGGTGGGGATGCTCTTGACGCCGCGCATCGGCTCCGACTCGTCGGGGCAGAAGAGCAGCCGGTGGCCGTAGGAGTGGCGCGTCATGTAGGCAAGCGCCTCGGCCGGCTCCTCGTCGGTCACCATGACCACCTCGATGCTGTCGGCATAGGCATTGATCAGCCGCTGCTGCGACGCCAGCTCGGCCCGGCTCTGCACGCACCACGTGGCCCCTATGCTGATTAGCATCGGCCTCCCCAGCGGCTGACCGATGCACACCGGCCGGCCGTCGGCGTCGGTCAGCTGCGCCGTCCAGTCGGCCGAATCGAGAAAGGCCACCTCGCGCATCGGCTTGGGCTGGAACATGGACGCGCGTATGGCGTAGACCTGCAGCCCCTCGCGCGCCGTGGGCCACAACAGCGTCACCACAATGGCAAGGAACACAAAGTCGGACACTATGCCCTTTCGCGTCTTGCGGGCGCAGTATTTGGTCCAGGCCTGTCGCAGCGGATTGGCAGCCATGGTGCGCTATCGTTTTTGCCAGCGCACCACCACGGGGCGCGTCTTGTAGGTGCGGCCGTTGTCGGCGGCCACCGTCATTCTGATGACGCTGTAGCTCAGCAGCTCGGGGTGAGCCGCCATCAGCCTCTGCAGCGACACGTTGACCGTGTGCGACGTGCCGCCCGAAAGCGTTATCGGGAAGTCGGGCGCCGGCACTCTGAACTTGCGCCGGCTGCGCAGTGCCATGAACTCCACCGTCGGCACCTCGAACTGCACCGACGCCCCCTGCTTGCGGTTGCTGACCGTCAGCGTGAAGACCACGCGCCCCTGCAGGTCCTGCCACAGCCGCCCCCGCACACTGACCTTGCGGAAGCGGTCCATGAAGTCCTGCAACGGGTCCTGCCCGCGCCGCCTTGCGCGTGCCAGCAGCACCGTCAGCACGGCCATCAGCACCACCGGCAGCCAGAGCAACCAACTGCCATCCGTGCTCTGAGGCTCGGCTGCGGGGTCCACCACACTGTCGTGCAGCATCGGCGCCTCAGTCGTGCTCTGCGGCTCGGCCGCGCCGCCGTGGCTTAGCCGCCTCATCTGCCACACATGGCACTGCTGCAGCACCACCATTCCCAGCAGCGTTGCAATGATGAAGTAACGATACTGCGTCACAAACCGTTTGATTCGTTCAATCATGTCTTTCATTGTCAGATGATAAAGTAGTGCCCCGCGCAAAAGGCTTTTGCCGCAAGGCAACGCATTGAGTCAATGCAAAAATGCTATTTTTTGCGCTACGGGTCAAAAGTATGGCCGAAAATGAATC
>CALYZD010000038.1 GCA_945607565.1 uncultured Bacteroidales bacterium
GCGCCCTGTCCTTGAAGTAGTCCTGCTTGGCGCGCTGCATCTCAACGATGAAACGTTCACCCTCTTTGGTGGTGCAATAGACGTCGTAGATGGCGCGGCGCTCGCGGTTGGTGTCGCCAAGCTGCTCGGGGTTGATGTACTCGATGTCCTCAATCTCCTTGTCGCCTTCAAACTCAAGGAAGGTGTTCAGAAAACTGATGAGTATGTCCTTGTTGGCCTCCGTACCGAATATCTTCTTGAAAGCGAAATCGGTATAAAGGTTTATGTATTTGCTTGTTGCTATCCCTCTAACACACATGGCGTTCTGTTTTTTGGTGACAGGTGCAAAGATAAGGAAAAACTCGCTCGAACTGATTTGCAATGCCTTGCAATGCCGGTCTTGCTTATGGCAGCGCCGTCAAATGTCTGTGGCTTGGGGCTCAGAGCACGCGTCTGACGCCGGGGAGCATCCGGAGCAGCCATGTGAGCGCAAACGAGAGAACCGCCGTGGCGACGCCGATGAACATGAACTTGCCAAAGGCTCCCATCCACACGCCGTCGGACAGGTACTGAATGCCGAGCATCAGCGGCAGGTGAAGTATGTAGGCGCCGTAGCTCTGCGCCGACAGCCACGATAGCGCTCCGTTGCCGACGTTCACTTTTTCGCGGAACAGCCACAGAAGGCCCGCACTGATGAAGATGCACATGAACGACTCGTAGATTCCGAACCATTGCCAGACGAAGTCGTTCCAAGCGCCGCCCTGGCGCGCATAGTTGCCGATGGCCAGCGCGCAGCCTATGAGCAGCGCCGCGCCGCCCGTCCTGTTGCTCATCCGGTCGAGCCAGCCGAGGCGGTAGGAGGCCGCTCCGAGGATGAACATCATCGCATATTGCAGATAGTGAGCCGGTTCGAACTTGCAGAACAGCAGGCTGACCCAGTTGTCTTGCGGACTTGCCATGCGTATGAAGAAACTGCCGATGCCCATGGCGGCGGCCGCAAGGCAGAGGCCTGGCAGGGTAGGGCGCGACTGGCGGGCGGGAGCCGCATCGGGGCGGACCTTCTGCACTGCGGCGTAGAGGAGGCTGAATAGCAGCAGGCTTTCGACAAACCACATGTGCGCGACCTCAATCCGGCCGACCGCAACTGACAGACCGCCGCCCATCAGCAGCAGCGGCACTCCCAGACGCAGAGTCTTTTTCCTCAGGAACGTCCCGAAGCCCTGCCGGTCGTAGCTGCCGGGCACGAAATATCCGGAGATGAAAAAATAAAGCCCCATAAAGAATGCGGCGTTGGTCGAGAAGAAATGCCATATCCAAGGCATCACTTCGGCCGGGTTCGACGGCGTGTAGGCCCACTCGCCGCCATAGCCGTAGGCTTGTCCGGCGTGGTGGAAAATGACCAGAAAGGTCAGCGCCACTTTCAGATTGTCGAGATAGTTCAGTCGTGCTGCCATAAAATCGTGATGTTTTCAAGTTGTTTTTATCTGTCTGATTAAGTGTGTGTTCTGCCCGCCAGGCGTAGTCTCGTGGTCATCTGACCATCCACACGTCGAGCGTTATGGTGCCGGGGGCGCCGAACGATGGCGAACAGACGAAGATGGCATTGTTGAGCCAGTCGTATCGGCTGTCGACGGGCGCCTCGAACTTGGGGGCGGCCTTGAAGTAGAACGTGTCGCGGCCGCTGGTGTCCTTCCCCGAGCAGACTATGCCTTGGTTGCGCACGTGGATGTGCACGCCGTCGTCGGTCTTTATCGAATAGACGGCTTCGAGCGTCGTGCGCTTGCCGTCGCTGCCCACAAGCTGGTAGTCGGCCCCGCCGCCGACGATGGTGCCCCTAAGCTGCGGCCCCTCGAACGTGCCGCCGGCAATGGGTATCACCTGGCGGGTGCCGGCCGGAGTCTCGCCCACCACATAGGTTTCGCCAAGGCTGACGTTGAGCTGCATGACGAACTCCAGTTCGGGCGTTGCGGCCTTGGGCGACACGCCTTGCGCTGCCGAAGTCAATGCGCAGAAAGCCAGCGCGATGGTCGACGTTAGCGATGTGGTTGTGTATGTGCCGATTTGCATGATGACGTTCATTCAGAGCAGTTCGTGAATCTGGCCGAAATGCAGTTTCAGGTGGTCGACGTATCCGCGAATCATCGCGTCGAGCGTCACGCGGCAGCCCTCGTAGTCGGTCCAGTAGTTGTCGAGCTTGGTGGTGTCGACCGAGCGGATTACGTGGCAGATGTGGCGGTTGTAGAGCCCGAGCAGCGCCACCAGCGTCGGCCAGTCCTCGTGCTGATAGTCCTGCAGGGCAATCCACAGGTCGTTGTCCTGCGTGTAGTCGGGGAAGACGAGCATGCCCATCTGTGTGTTGGGCATCGAGTGGCCGCAGCGCGGGGCATATTGCAGGCGCACCATTCGCTGGTGGTTGTTGGACGCCGAGTCGATCAGATGCCCCACGAGCATCTTCACCGTGCGGTTCTGGCTGTTTCTCTTCACGCTCACTTGCTCGTCGGAGAGCCGTTGCAGAAAGGGTATCTCGCGGTCGATGACCTCGACGATGCCGTTGATGATTTCCTGGTAGTTCATGTTGTGTAGTATGTTTTTAAGGTTGATGGTCTTTGTGTCGGTGCAGCCGCAGGTCCGTCAGAAAAGCTTGGGCTTAAGTTCATCCGGCGAATCATTGGTGAACATATTAACCTCACCTGCCACTTTCGTGAACAGATTGGAGATGAGAGACTTTTCAATTGTCCATTGAGGACGGAAAGCGTCCGACTGCATATAACTCAGCACCGAATGGAGCATCTGACGCGCCACGTGGCGGTTGTCGAGGTCGGACGTTAGGTCCATGGTCGTCATCATAAGTTTTCCCTTGCCCACATTGGCCTCAATGAGCATACCGATTTTCCTCGACACAAACCAGGTGTCGATGCTCTGCACCAAGGGCTGATAATCCTTGGGGAAGTCGGTGAGCTGCATCACCTGCGCCCTGTTGACGAGTTCCCACCACTGCATATCGCTGTGATTGTCGGTAGGAAACTGGCTGAAGACGGGATGGCTATTGTCAACGAATATGCCCGTGGTATGGGGCGGCCGCATCTTAAACCACGAGGTGTTCCAGAACACGGGTGTGAAGTTCTGCTTCACCTCCTTGCCGTAGCTCACCTTTCCGGCTGCAAGCAGCAACACCTTGCCGCCGTCCGCCAACACCTTCTGTGCCTTGGCATTGAGCGAGTCGGTGATGAAGATACCGTTCCACATACTGTCTTTCGTTTTTTGTGGTATGTCGCATACCTTCCTGTCATATACCCAGAAGTCCCAATGGTTTCTTGCCTCCGTACCGGGGATAGTGACGGTGAGGGTGTATTTGGCGGCCTTGGCACAAGCGGACAACGGAACGGAGATGCTGCCCAACGGGATATTCTGCCCTATAGGGATATCGCGCACGTCGAAATCACCTTCTGCCAAAATGCCATCCCCGCTTGTGACTGTCCAATGAGCCTTGGCATTGCGGATTTCCTGAGAGGAGAACTGCGACACGTTCACTTCGGCACTGAAGGCCTCGTCGGTGGTGTAGGTGAACTTGCTGAACTTTGCCAAGGGCACTACGGGCGAACAGAACTCACGGAACTCAGGGGCGGAGATGTAGCCCTTGTCACCATAGAAGACGTCGGTGAGTCCCACCAATGCTGAACCCTGACCGCTATAGTCGTTGAGCGAAAGCAATTGGAACCCGGCATATTTCGGAGTGCGCAGATGACGCTCCAGTTCATACTTATAACACAGGGCCTGCAGTTTGCCCGATGCCATAAGGAAATCCCTGCCACGACATTCCATTCCGTTAGCTTTCAACAAGTCGCGGAAAATCTCAAGGTTTCTTGCCTTGTTCACACCTTTGTATTTGTCTATCTCGGCAAAATTGGGGAAGGCGCACCACTGCCCTGTCTCGTGACTTACAAAGGGGATGGTGATGGGAGTTCCGGGCATATCCTTACCCTTATATACCGATATGTTGTCACTGAAGTCGGCATCGGATTCGGGATGAGTCTTGTTCCAAGACGCCAGTCCCCGCGCTCCAGCCTTAACGGCAAACTCCGTCTTGGGTTGCCATGCCCAACCGCCGCCCGCGGAGAATCCTGCGTATATGTGCCGTGGGTCATACTCCTGCATCACGGGCATCATCTCGTTGCACCATTTCACCCAGTTGCCCGCAGGCTCGTTGCCGAAGGCGAAGAAGGCGAAGAAGGCGAAAGACGGATGATTGCCGTATTCGTCGGCAATACGCTTGCTTTCGCTGATGAGATAATCGTCGATAAACTCCCCTCTGCCGAGTTTCACACCGTGGTTGGGCCACGACGGACCTTCGGGCTGTATGTATATGCCGGTAAGGTCGGCGGCAAGGAAAGCCGCTTCGGGAGGACAATATGAGTGGAACCTGACATGGTTGAGGCCCCATCTCTTACAGGTCTCGAATATTGCCCGCCACGACTCAAGGTCGGTGGGAGGATAGCCCGTATTGGGAAAGCAACAGCTCTCCACCGTTCCGCGCAATATGGTCTGTCTGCCATTGACATAGAACATCTTGTCGCGGATTTCCATCTTCCTCATTCCGAATACCGTCTCGCCGTGTGCCTCGCTGTCCTTGGTCTTCACATCAACATGCAGACGATACAACTGCGGATTGAACTCATCCCACAGCAACATTCCCTCGCCCATGTCGAGAGTGAGGATGAGGGACTTGCGGTTGCCCTTGGTAAGTCGTGCAGAAACGGGAGCTATGCTCGCTGTATGATGCTTGTCGGTGTTGAATGACTCGCAACCGATGCTCACCGTAGCATCCTCGTCATTGTCCATCGCGCCAAGGACAAGTCTTACGGTCACTTTCCTCGCGTCAACATCAGGATAAACCTTTATACTGTCGATATAGGACACGGGCTGCAGTTCTATTCTTCCCACAATACCGTTCCAGTTGCCTTGTGTCTGGTCGGTGACGGAGTGGGAGTCCTGTCCGACATTGGCCACCATCGGGTCGTTGTCGATACATACGGCAATAGTGTTCTCACCTGAAGTCAATGCATCGGCGAGATCATATACATGAGGTACGGAGAGAGTGTTTTCCGACGCTATTCTCCTGCCGTTCACCCAAAGCGTAGAGGCAATGTGAGGCCTTTCCATATAGAGGCGGAACCTGCGCTTGTCGCCCTCGCCGATGTTCACCGTGGTCTTATACCAGGCCTTGCCCACATAGTGCTTGTCGGGAGTGAGGAAGAAAGGCAGTTTCATATCCTTTCCCGGCTTGCGATATTGTGCCATAAACGGATTATGGTAGTAGCTCGAATCATAGATGGCTCCCGTCCAGCGGGTGTTGACGCTAATGTCATCGCCCTTCATGCACTGGGGCATCGAGGCTGGAAGTCTTATCTCATCGTCAAAGGGAAAGTCGGAGGTGTACCACTTTTCCTTTTCTCCCACACCATCCCTGTCAATACGGAATTTCCACGTGCCTTCAAGACTAATGGCATCTTTGGCGGCAAACCGCCTTTCGGTATTTCTTCTGATGATGTTGACAGACTGAAGGTTGAGCAGAGCGTCACCCTCGGCAGCCGCGAGAATGTTCCTTTGCTTCTTCTGAAGATATATCGGTGCGTCCTTCCTAAGCGGCAATATCTTCAGTTCCACCCTCTTTCCTTCCAGTTCCGATGTCCTGACGAGCATCGGCTTCCCGTTCCAGAAGTTGTCCTCCACCAGTCTGCCGTCGGCATAAACCCTTGCGCAGTCACCCTGATAATTAATCTGAAGGAAAGTGTTTTCGTCGGTTGTGGGAATGTCAAGCTGATATACCTGTGCCGCCTCGAAATCCTCGTCAACAGGCATAGCCGCCACTTTCTGCACTCCCATCCTAATGGTACGCAGTGCGCCATATTGCCTTGTCAATGAAGTCTTTACACCGACAGCCTCATCCTTTGTCTAGTATTCCTCGGTGATGACACCGTTGTCCTTGAAGAGTATTCCCCCGTCGTGGTTGGCGAAATAGAGGTGACCGTCTATCTTGAACGCCCTCAGGGCCTTAGGCTCGCTCATCACGCATATAGCCATATCCCCACCTTTAATTGTATATGTCCTGTCGCACTTTGTCTTATATGCCTTTCCGTCAACCCACACAACGGGTTTCTTGCCCTTGACAGGAATGAAAAAAACGGTGTCGCCAATGTGGCAGAACGGTTGTGCGTCAGCCGTAATACGATGCCCTTTCCAAGGCATATCCACCGGTCTAACATAGCATACGCCATCCTCGTTGAGGATTCTCACATAGTCATTATAGAACTCAAAGCAACCCCTGCGGGCATAATGCTCCGAAAGGGTATCGACAGGCATGGTGGCGAGCTGTTCGCCCCAGTCGGCAAGAAACTGGTGGAGTAACCTTGTGGAATGATAAGCCTTGACGTCGGGTTGTCCCATTTCGCCAAGCGGAGCCTGGAAGTCGTATGACTTCAAAGGCATGTCGTTGTAGTTGGTCACCGTAGAGGCCTGCGTCTCAGCCATAGTGTATTCGTTGCCACAGGGATTGGTTCCACCGTGATACATATAATATCCCGGCAGGTTGGAGCCAGAGCCGAGCTTGCATATAGCCAACGGCAGTATCTCGTTGCCCGACATGTTTATGCGCCGGTGGTATGCGGGCATCATACCGCCACCCAGTTCGCAGGTGAGGTAGGGATACTGCATATCCTTGGCCTCAAGGCGCGTGTCCTGATTGGTGCCGAAGGTCTCGGTGGCGATGACTCCGCTCACCCTTGCGTCTTTCATGATGAATGCCTTGGGATATTCCCCCGGCATGTCGGTGAGCTTCCTGTCCCAGAACCCGTCGGCATAGTCGCCGTAGAGAGGCAGAAGTTTGCCAAACTCCTCCTTGCCGTTGAGTTTGGGCCATCCTGTGCGTGTATAGAAAGGAGTGTCGAAGCCTGTGCCCACGGCAATGTCCTTCAATGTCATGAGATAAGCCCAAGGTCCGCGGCATTCATTCTCAATCTGCACGCCCACCACAGGACCGCCGTCCTTCCACATTCTGCCCGCAGCCTGAAGGTAGATGTTCCTGTAAAGCTCGGTTGTGGCGGCAATGAATCCCGGAGCCATCGAGCGCAACTTAAAGTTTGCCGGGTCTTTCTGTGCCTTCTCCACTATCCACGACGGCATACCGCCCTGGTACACCTCGCCGCGACAGAACGGTCCGATGCGAAGCACCACAGGCATACCCTCCTGGCGACAGACGTCGAGGAAGCGACTGAGATTGCGGTTGCCGTCCCAGTTCCACTCGCCCTCCTTCTCCTCGTGGTGAATCCAAAAGCAATAAGTGGCTATGATGGTGATGCCTCCGGCCTTCATCTTCTGAATCTCCCTTCTCCATTCCTTTTCCGGCACTCGGGCATAGTGTATCTCGCCCATCACGGGCACGGCGTGCTTGCCGTCGATAATAAATCCCTTGGAATCCACTTCGATGGTCTCACCCCGGGGATTGGTCTTTGTTCCGAAACTGAAAGTCTGTGCCGTAGCGGCCAGCACGGGCAGTGCGAGTGCAGTGCAGAATGTGAAGACTGTCTTGAATCTCATACAACAATAGATTTTTCGGTTGTTCAATTGGGGCGGCAAGATAGCTTTTTGTCTTAAAAAACGATATTTTTTGTCATAGAGCATGTCCCGATGCCGTGGCCGGCGTGGGGCGCGGGGCGGATTTTTTTAAAGTCACGCACAGAAAGCAAAGGGTCTGTTTTCTGTGCATGACTTGCTGTGTGTCAGTAGTTTGGGCGGGCTGATGGTCATATCACCACCGCCGTGCCGCATGCCGTCACCATGAGCATCGAGCTGTTGGCGCCGAGTGCCTCATAGTCGAGGTCGATGCCCACGATGGCGTTGGCTCCCATGGCCTGCGCGCGCTCCTTCATCTCCCTCATGGCCGTGTCTTTGGCCTCGCGCAGCACTTCCTCATACGAACTGCTGCGTCCGCCGACTATGTCGCGGATGCCGGCAAAAATGTCCTTCACAAAGTTGGCGCCGATAATGGTCTCGCCGGTCACCAGTCCTTTGTACTCTCTGATTGGATGTCCCTCGATGGTGGGTGTGGTTGTGGTTATCATAATGCGTTGATATTAAATGTTTTCGTTGGTGGTGGTCGTTGCCGGTTCTCCCGGCTATTGCAGGTTATTCACATCTATCCGGTCGAAGATGGCCATGACGTCGCCCTTGTACCATTCGATGTCGGTCGGCAGCCATGTGAAACCGTAGAACCGGTGCTGGACGTCAATCTCCTTGCTGATGGCTTCGTCGCTGTAGCCGTGGTCGATGAGGTAGCGGACCACGGCGGCGCGGACCAGCGTTTCCTCCACCACGTTCTCCCACGAGCCGTAGCCCTCGGAGGTGAGCTTCCGGCGGTTGGCGCTGAGCAGGCGCGTGCCGGCGGCCTTGTGTCTGCTGTCGGGCGCGATGAACGAATGGCAGAATTCGTGCACGAGAATCTTGTCGATTTCGCTGTCGCGGAAATACCACGGCGTGCCGTCGTCGAGCTCGCCGTAGAGCATCACGGCAATCTTTTCGGGCAGGCATCCCGGCTTGGTGCGCCCTATGGCAAAGCTGCCGCCGCCGTTGTTGAGGCCCACTATGATGCCGAACTCGGCCACGCTGTCTTTCTTGAAAAAGTCGCTGAACCAGTCGAGGTCGACATAGTCGGCCATGGTGACGCGCGCGGCGTCGACGGCCCGGCTATACATGGGCTCGTGCCGGCGGTAGAATTCCGCAAAGCCGCTCTCCCGGTAGAAGTCCGACACAAGGGGCAGGAACTCCCTGACGGCTTTCCGGGGCCAGCGCCGGTAGGTCTTGTCGGCGTTGGGGATGACCTCGAAGGCGCTGCCGTTCCACTGCAGGTGGGCGCCGAACCAGGGGACGGCGTCGTAGCCGATGCCGTAGACGGGCAGCTGGTTGCGGAGCCACGCCACGGCAGGGTGGTCCTTCCAGGCGGCGAACCATTCGTCGCAGTCCTTCTGATAGCGCGGGGCTATGGTGTCGTTGAAGACGCTGTTGTCGGCAAAGCGCGCAATCAGCTCCATCAGCTCCACACCTTCCTCGGTCCTGACGTAGGGATGCCGGGCCGACAGCTTGCGGATGAATCGCATCAGCCGGCGCATGTATTCCTTGTCGGCCGCCGGGCGGGTGAAGTCCTTGCAGATGAAGTGCTCGTCGCCCTCGACGGTCATCGTGTCGATGTCGGCGGTGTGTTTCGACGCCTCGGCGGCCAGCTTCTCGAAGCAGGAGTAGGGCACCTGGCTGTCGGCGCGGCTGTGCATCATGAGCACGGGGCGGTTGCCTATGCCGCCGAGGGCGTGGAGCGGGCTGGCTGTCGATGCGTCGACGCCGAATTTGTCGCGGACTATGGCGGCCGTGATGCCTTCGAGCTCGTCGGCGGGAATCATCGGCAGCAGGGCCTCGCGGCTGGCGTGCAGGAAGTCTTCGAGGCTCGAGAAGGCCGATAGCGATATGAGCGCGTCGATGTCCTTGTTCTCGCCCATGGAGCGTATGGCCACGGCGCCGCCCATCGACACGCCCATCACTATCACGGGCACGTCGCCGTATCTGGCGCTGCTTTTGATGTAGTCGGTCACGGCCTTCACGTCGCGGGTCTCCTCGTAGGCAAGGCAGATGCGGCTGCCGGAGCTCCTGCCGTGGCCGCGCAGGTCGGGCATGACGGTGGCCACGCCGGCTTTGTAGAATTCGGCCGCGTGGCCGTAGAACGCCGTCACCGAGGGGTTCTCGATGCCCGCCAGGCAGACGACCACGGCCTTGGGGCGCTCGGGGCACACCTCGTAGGCAAAGATGTCGTAGCCGTCGGAGGTGGTGAGCCTCAGCGAGTCGGGCGCCGGCAGACCGAAGTCGCGCGCGTCGTAGACCACGTCGTAGCTGACGTGCTTTTCGGTCAGGTAGTCAATCACTTGCCGCATTATTGCCGTGCGGCTTTCCGGCCCGTCGGCTTCCTGCGCCTTTGCGTCCGTTGTCAGCAAAGCGCCTGCGGCCATTAGCAATGCAAGAAAAATCTTCATCTCAGTTTCAGTTTGTTACTTCGTTAAAGCCTTGCAAATAAAATGATTTTTATTTCTTTGCCGACATGCCCGGCCAGTAGCACCACACTATGAAGGCGGGCGCCAGCGACGAGAACAGCTCCAGAAGCGAGAACGCCCAGAAGAGTGAGGCGAACCCGATGAGGGCGCGCAGCGAATAGGCCACCACTACGGCTATGACGACCAGTCGCTGAAGGGGCAGCGGCCTGATGTCGCCGGCGGTCGACAGCGCGCAGAAGCCGGCGGCCGCAAACGCCAGCGACAGCGCTACGGTGATGGCGTAGGGCAGCCACGCCAGTCCGAAGCTCAGCTGCGTCATCTCTTCCAGGATGTTGAAGGCCCTGAACGCCTCGTCCAGAAAGAAGAGGCAGGCGAGGTGCCCGGCGGCAATGATGAAGTGGAGCACGGCTCCGATTCTCAGTCTCAGTTTTGTGTCAATCATGATTCTTGGTTGTTTAAAGGTTGTCAATTGAAAGTCTATTGTTTCAGGAACGGTCTGTCATTCAACTATTTTCTCCATCCGGACCGTGTCGTGCCATCTGTCGAACTTGAGGCCGCAGCGGTGGAAGTGGGCCACGCGCTCGAATCCCATCCGCTCGTGGAACCCGACGCTCTGGTGGCTGAGGCGCTCGTCGGGCGTGCATGGTCTTATTCTGACGTCCATGGTCTTCATCGATTGAACGACGATATTTCAATCAGATTGCCTTCGGGGTCGGCCACATAGCAGGTGCGCTGCCCCCATGGTTCGGTGGTGGGGGCCATCACGGCGCCGGCGCCCATGCTCACGGCGCGCTCATATTCCCTGTCGACGTCGCCGAATGACGGGACGTCGAACGAGAGTTCCATGGTGCCGTTGGTGCCGTCGGGGTAGGCGTAGCGCCGCGACGTCATCAGCTCGAAATCGCTGCGCGGGAACATGATGATGCGCGCCGCGCCGAGCGTCATCTCCACGTTCGGGTCGGTGCCGTTCCACTGCGTCGCGAAGCCGAAGACGTCGCGATAGAAGGCCACCATCCCGGCGTTGTCGGTGGTGAAGAGCCCGACGGTGTTGAAGGCGAAGCGCGGCTTGGCCTGCGACATCATCTTCGCCACTTCGACGAATCCCATCTTGTAGAACGTCCGGTACATCTCGATGGCCTCGGGCGTGTCGTTTTTAAGGAGAGTGAGGATTTCGCAGGCGAACTCCAGATGTCCGCTGCCGTTGGCGGTGACGATGTTGCGGTCGCTCACGGCCTGCGCGTCGACGTAGCCGGCCGCATTGGTGTAGCGCCCGCCGCCCCACAGCTTCAGCTGGTCAAGGCCGTTGCCCGTGTGGCGCACGTCGTTGAGGAATCCCTTGCCCGCCATCCACGAGGCGGCGTTGCAGATGGCGCCCACAATGCGTCCGCTGCCAATGGCCCGGGCTACAAGGGGCTCCACGCGGTCGGCCGCCTCGCTCTGCCAGCCGTAGCCGCCTATGAGCACCAGTGCGGCGTAGTCGTCGGGGACGGTGTCGAACGTGTAGTCGGGCAGGAGGCGGAAGCCGCTGACGGCCTCGACGGGCTCCATCGACTGGGCCACAATCCTGTTCTCGTACAGCGGGTTGTCTTTCATCGCCGTGGCGTCGGAGCGCAGCGGCTGGGTGAGGTAGGGCAGTTCGTGCTCGGCGAATGGCGGCAGCAGCACATACAGTATCTTCTTCATTTTCCGGTGGTTTACGTTTCAGTCTATCACAAAGCTGCGCGGGTAGAAGTCGCTGTAGAAGCGGCCTTCGGTGGCGGTGAATTTCAGGACGCAGTAGTTGGGGTCGGTCACGCCGCCGGGGTAGTACTGCGTGTCGCCCTCGCGCCATATCATGTCCTTGCTTGCCTGGTCGGTCAGCACTTCCATGGTGCCTTTGAGCATCACGGCGCGGAAGTTCTTCTCGTCGCAGAAATAGACTGACGCTCTGGGGTTTGTTATGTAGTGCGCCACGCGGACCGAGCTGGTGTTGGTGGTGAAATAGAACGCCTTGATGCCCTCGCGCCTGCGTGGCGCAAGCATGGCCTTGGTGCACGGAAAGCCCTCCTCGTCGACCGACGATATGAAGGCCGTCGGCAGCGTATCGGCCATTTCCACAATCAGTTCCCTTACCGGCGCAAGCCCCGCGTTCATCGTGTCCCGAAGCTCGTCGCCGCCGCCCGAGAGCTCTTTCCTCCACCGCTTCAGGTGGGGAAAGAACATCTTCATCTGCCCGATGGCCTCCTCGCGGGTCAGCTTGCGGTCGGAGTCCTTGTTGAACTCCGCCACAAACTGCGCGCAGTGCTCAATCATCTCGTCCATAGTGCATTCCTGCACGAATCTCCCGCCCGCGAAGCAGTATTTGCAGTATTCGTCATTGGCGCTTCCGTCGTCATTGGTGCCCAGGTCGTTGGCGTCGGCAAGCGGCATGCCGCAGCTCTGGCAAAACTTCTGTTCTTTTTCCATATTCATCTGTTGGGGTTTTTAAGATAACAAGGCGCAAAGATACCCGCATTGACGGACCTGGAGTTGTAAAAAACGGACATTCATCATGAAAAATCATTGCGCCGCGCAATAAATCATTGAAAAATTTTTTCGGTCCAAAATTTGGTACATAGAAGCGTTTGTTCGTAACTTTGCGAACAGAATTCAGCGACCATGACAAACAAAGATTACAGTATAAGGCAAGAGCGGTTGGCCCGATTTGCCAAGGCAATGGGGCATCCGGCGCGCATCGCCATCTTGCAGTTTCTGGCCAAGCAGCAGACGTGCTATTTTGGCGACATTCACGAGGAACTGCCGATCGCTAAAGCTACTGTTTCGCAGCATCTTAAAGAATTGAAGGAAGCCGGTTTGATACAGGGAGAGGTTGAGGCTCCGAAGGTGAAATATTGCATCAATCGCGACAATTGGCAGTTGGCCAAGGAGTTGTTTGGTGGCTTTTTTGAGCAATGCCAATGCAAAAATGATGATTGCTGCTAAGGGTCAAAAGCATCTGCGTGTTTGCCCTTTTATTTTCTTTCGTATGTTCGTTATTTTACGAAATACAAACTTTATTTTATATGATTATGAACAGAGTTTTATTGTTAGTGTTGATGAGCCTGTTTGCCATGGCGTCGATGGCTCAGACGAAAGACCATGTGGAGGTGATGTATTTCCACGGAAAACAGCGTTGCGCAACCTGCAAAGCTATTGAGGCTCAGGCTCGTGAGGTGGTAGATAATACCTTCGCCGCCGAGAAAAAGAATGGCAAAGTGGTGTTCAAGATCGTTGACATCTCCACCGCCGAGGGCGCAAAGATCGCTAAGGACTATCGCGTCAGTTGGTCGTCGCTCTTCGTGAATGCTTGGCGTGGAGGTAAAGAAACGCGTAACGATCTGACACAGTTTGCCTTCAAGAATGCTCGCAACAACATCGACGAGTTTAAGAAGGGAGTGAGCGGAAAGATTAACGAACTGCTGAAATAGAACAGGTCGATGGATATACTACAAACATGGCTTGAAGGAAGCGAAGTGCCTGTGCTGACAGCTTTCATTCTGGGGCTGCTCACGGCGGTGAGTCCCTGTCCGCTTGCCACCAACATTACTGCCATCGGATTCATCAGCAAGGATATAGAGAGCAAGAACCGCACATTTCTTTATGGCCTCCTCTACACGTTGGGGCGCATCTCGGCATACTCGCTGCTTGGTGCATTACTCATCTTCATGCTCCGGCGCGGCATAGACACTTTCGACTTGCAGTCGGAGGTGAGCCGTTGGGGTGAGTTGCTGCTGAGTCCTGTACTGGTTGGCGTTGGGCTGTTGATGCTGTTCGGCGATCGTCTTCCATTGGCTCGCTTCGGCATCAGTGCCTCGGAGCGAGGCGAACGGCTCAGGGGTGCATGGGGCAGTCTGCTGCTTGGCATTCTGTTTGCCATGGCGTTCTGTCCTACCAGTGGACTGTTCTACTTCGGTATGCTCATACCGATGTCAGCGTCGGCGACCGGGGGCTATGCCTTACCTGCCGTCTATGCCTTGGCAACGGGATTGCCCGTGATGGCAGTGGCTTGGATTATTGCATACAGTATGGCGAACATTGCAGGCTTTTATCACAAGATGCAGGTGTTTCAAAAGTGGTTCAACCGCTTTGTGGCGGCACTCTTTATCATCGTGGGATTATATTACGCATATACATTTTATTTATAGACAATTATGGAAAAGAAAGAAATCAAGGTACTTGGTCCAGGCTGTTCCAAGTGCAAGAAAACATTTGCCGTGGTAGAGAACGTAGTGAAGTCAAATGGGGTGGTTGCAGAGTTGGCCAAAGTGGATGACATTGAGGAGATTATGCGCTACAACATCCTGTCAACACCTGCCATTGTCATCGACGGCAAGGTGGTAATGAAAGGTAAAGTGCCGACAGAGGCAGAGGTAAAACAGCTTTTGGGAATATAAACTCGTCAACTAAATATGATACAACAGTTTGCGGATTGGCTCATATACACGATGATAGGATTGGACAGCACCACAGCATTGGGCGGTGCTGTCAACTTCTTCGTCTATGACAGCATCAAGATACTGATTCTGCTATTCCTCATCAGCAGCATCATGGGCATTGTCAACGCTTATTTCCCCATCGAGCGACTGAGGAACTATCTTGTCAGCCACCGTCTCTACGGACTTCAATATCTGCTGGCATCGGTCTTCGGGGCAATAACCCCCTTCTGCTCCTGCTCCTCCATTCCGTTGTTCATAGGTTTCGTGAAGGGTGGCATACCATTGGGAGTGACGTTGGCATTCCTTATCACCTCACCTTTGGTCAACGAGGTGGCGGTAGCCATGTTCCTTGGTTCATTCGGTGTGCAGGCAACGGTGATTTACGTCACCAGCGGCATTCTCTTGGGCTGCCTCGGAGGTTTCGTGTTGGGACGCATGCACCTCGAACCCTATCTCAGCGATTGGGTGAAACAGGTGCAGGCACAGTCCGAGCTGCAGACAGAGCAATGGGAAAAGGACAACGCCACCTTCTTCCAACGCCTCCCGACCATCATCAGCGACGCATGGCAAATAGTGCGCAGCGTACTCCTCTATGTGCTGATAGGCATCGGAATAGGAGCCTTCATGCACGGCTTTGTCCCCGAGGGCTTTTTTGAGCAATACATGTCGCGCGACAACTGGTTTGCCGTACCGCTGAGCGTTGTCCTTGCCGTCCCGATGTATGCCAATGCTGCGGGAATAGTGCCGGTCATAGAGGTATTTGTCGCCAAGGGCATTCCCCTCGGCACAGCCATAGCCTTCATGATGGCGGTAGTGGGTCTCTCGCTCCCTGAAGCCACATTATTAAAAAAGGTTATGACCTGGCGGCTCATCTCGATATTCTTCGCCACCGTCACCCTCTTCATCATCCTGTCGGGATATTTGTTCAATGTCTTGTTGTGATTGACTATGAGAATACTGATTTTATGTACAGGCAACAGCAGCCGCAGTCAGATGGCGCACGGTTTCTTGCAATCGTTCGACCGCGCCCTCACAGTCCGTTCGGCAGGGACCGAGCCCGCGCGCCGCGTCCATCCGCTGGCCGTCAAAGTCATGGCCGAGGCCGGCATCGACATTTCCACCCACGTCCCGCAGCACGTCGACGCTTTCTTGCAACAGCCTTGGGATTATGTAGTTACCGTCTGCGGCCGTGCCAACGCGACTTGCCCGGCGTTCACCGGCTCCGTCCGCCTCAACCTCGACTATGTCGACCTCGTCTATCCGCAACAGCCCGTGGGCGACATCAAGGCGGCCTGGCGCAATCTGGAGACAGCCGTCAGGCAGGGCAAGGTGCGCACGCTGGGCCTGAGCAACTTCGAGGTGCCCGGAGCCGAGGACTGGCCTTCACCCGTAAGTCCGACCGTTACCCGTAAGTCCGACCGTTAGCGCCTCGACCACACCGGCGGCAAGGCGGCGCTCTCAGAATCCCGACCCATGCCGGCGCGACGCGTTTTTTGTGGCGTGTCGCCGTATCCGGCCGCACTTTTGCACAAAAAGAAAACGATTCAATGCCAGGGCATTGAATCGTTTTCTGTGTTATGGTTTTTGGGGTGATGTGTTAGCGTGCAAATTTGATGGTTGCATCGCCGGCTTTGGCCACATACACGCCGTGCGCCAAGCCGCCGAGGTCGATGGTGGAGGCTTGCGATGCCAGCACGCGGAGACCGGCCAAAGTGTAGAGTTCGACAAGTGCGTTGTTCGGATTCTCGATGGTGGTGTCGGTTATGCGCACGCCGTTTTCGGCTGCCAAGTTGGTGGGCGTAGCGGCTTCAAATTCGGCTGTAAGCGAGATGTTGGCGTATTGTGCGACCTCCACTGTGCGCGGATTTTCGGTGTTGCCGTCGCTCCAATCCCCGAAACCTGTGTGCCAAAGCATGTTTCGGGGATTTGTCGCAGTTATGGGTGTGGCGTGTGTGATGAATCGCAATGGCGTCAGCGGGGCGTGGCGCCGGGGGGCGACTGCCGGAGGTGATGCCAGAAGGGCAGCGGCAGATATACGTTGGGCAGGGGCAGGGCGCGGCCGAAGAGTGGGGCTATCTGCTGCGGGGTGTATCCGGCTATGCCGCAGCCTATGGGTGTGACGAGGAACGTCAGCTCCCGATGCGTGGCGGCGAAGTCGATGAAACGGCTCACGTTGGCGGCCGTGGCGGTCAGGCCTTCCATGGTGCTGATGGCGTAGCTCTGTCCGCGCAGTCCGTCGCCCACGCCCCACACGGCGCCGAAGCGCTCCATGGCTGTGCGGGCCGCTCCGCCGCCGTGATGGCCTCGGGCATTGCTGCCGAAGACAAATATCTCGCCCTCGTTGAGCCGGTCGATGACGGGAGGCGTGGTGCGGCCATGCTCCGCGCACTCGGGCCTGAGGCAATTGCGGCGCTCCACGGCTCGATAGAAGTCACCGACCACCGTTCTCATCTCGTCCGTCAGGTAGGTCAGGGCCTTCAGGCGGATGCCGGCCGGGATGCCCCAGATGTGCTCGGCGATGCTGCCCACGATGGCTCCGATGGTGTCGGCGTCGGCACCCAGACTGACGGCGCGGCGGACGGCGTCTTCGAATCCGGTGCTTTTGCGGATGATGTCGAGTGCCGGCGGGACGGTCCGTTGGCAGGTCTCGTCGAAGATGCCTCTGAAGTTCTCGTAGTCGGTCGTGGGGTCGTAGCCATAGTCGGCCAGCAGCGCGCTTGCGAAGTCGGCCCCGACCGGCCCTACATGGCGCCCGCCGAAGGTGCCGACGGCCCGGCAGACAGCCTGCGCCACGGCCTGCGCTCCGCGGATTCCCTCGGGGTGGCTGTGCGTGCATTCGGCGCTCCTTTTCGCTTCGCTGTCGACCTTGCGGGCGTCGCAGCAAAACCACATGCCTACGGGGCTTACCCTCATGGCGCTGCCGTTGCCGAAGCTGTTGTAGGGCAGCGGATTGTCGCTTTCGACCCACAGGCGAAAACTCCCGCCGAAGCCGCCCTTGGGCCCCGTGTGGCGCCGGCACCAGTCGTGCAGGCTTGCGCCGTAGTCGCGCCCCTTGAGCAGGGCGTCGGCGATGGCTATGGTGCAGATGGTGTCGTCGGTGAAGGCGCTGTCTGGCCTGAACATCTCAAAGTCGTAGTTGTCGGTGGGGGCGAATTCGTAGGCGCTGCCCACGATGTCGCCGATGATTGCTCCTAACATGTCTTGTTTGTGTTAATATTCTGATTGATAGCGTGATGCTTGTTGTCCTCCCAGGCCTACCATATCCGCTTCAGAGCCTCGTAGGTCTCGCGTCCGTTCAGGTCGATTCTGCTTTTCACCAGTTCCGGAATGTTGTAGGAGTTGTTCTGCATCAGATAGTAGTCTCTGGGGCTGCGCTGCGGCAGCATCAGCGGCTTGGTCGCGTTTCCGCCGGCGTCGATGTGCGTGAAGTATGGGCGGGTGTAGAGTCCGTCGTCGCGGCGGCTGCCGAACACCAGCCAGCGGCCGTTGCTGCTCCACGAGTGGTAGCTCTCCGTGTCGTCGGAGTTGGCTTCGGTCAGTGCCCTTGTGGCGCCGCTTGCGAGCTCGATGCAGTAGAGGTCGGCGTCTCTGTGCCAGACGGGGAATGTGCCGTAGTCGCTCAGGGTGAACACGAGCAGCCTGCCGTCGGGCGAGACGCGCGGAAAGACTGCGCTCCGTCCGCCGAGGCGTGCGTTGTATAGCGTGTCGACGCTTGTGCCGAATGTCTTGCGTTCGGGGTCGAAGCCAATGCGGCAGATGCTGTATTTCACCGACTTGTAGTTGGTCTCGACGCCGTCGACCGCCTTGGCCGATGCGAAGTAGAGGCTTGTGCCATCGGGCGAGAAGCATGGGAAGGTCTCGAATACGTCTGCCGATGCTATCAGGCTGTCGGTCAGCACAATGTCGGCTTCGACGTCGTAGACCACGATGTCCGAAGCGTCGTCGGCCACTTCGATGCGGTTGGCGTCTGAGCTGTGGAACAGCTGGAAGGTCTTGTTGGTCGAGAAGGCGACGTATCTGCCGCCGGGGTGCCAGTAGGGGTAGACCGGGTTGGACAGATGCGCGCTCATGTCGGCGCCCAGCCGGCGTGGCCTGCCGTCGATGAAGATGAATGTGCCCCCGTGGCGCTTGCGGATGTGGAAGAGCATCCGGCCGGCGTCGTTGCCGCAGAACGAGTGGCAGTTGACGCAATTGCCCTGTCCGTATCTGTTTTCGTAGATGTGTTCTTCGTCGAACGTTTCGAGGTTGCGCTGCGTGATGCTCATCCTGTTCCACATGGCGTATCCCGGCGGAATGAGCCGGTAGACAAGGCAGGGGTCGATGTCGTCTTCCGATATTGTGATTTCGAACGGCGCGTAGGCCGCGAGGCCGCCGTCGGTCCGTCGGCAGAGGGTGAAGGTCATGGTCTGCCCGCGGTGCGAGGCCAGCAGGTCGTGCCAGCGGTCGGTGTCGATGTCGAATCCGTTCCTGCCGTCTCCCTCCACGGTCAGCTCGTCGTCTCCCGCCCTGATCAGGAGGCGGTCGGCGGTGGTGTCGGTGACCACGAAGTTGAGCGGCGCCATGTTGTATGGCACGCAGACTCCTTTGTAGTCGGGATAGATGGTGGGTTCGTGGCTGCTCCGCTCCACTATGGTGGCGCTGCGGGTGCAGGCGCACAGGGTCATCAGCCCGATGAGCTGCAATGTGCGTTGTGGTGTCATCGTCTTCCGTTTCGATATTTGTTCCATATAATGTCGTAGGCTTCAAGGAATTGGCGCGCCATGTGGTTGGTGGTGTCGGCTTCGGCGGCGTCCTGCAGGTCCTGCCTGAAGTCGATTTCCAGAAACCGGTTCCTGTCCGGAGCCTTGGCGCCGATGTGCGGCATGGCAGCCCGGGCGAACAGCGGCGCCTTGCGTGCCTGATGGAGATATTTGTGCGCCACGGCGCTTTCGCCCATGGCAGCGTTGACGGCGGCCAGTTTCAGGAGTGCCTGCGGGTTCATTCCGCCGGGGGTCAGCATGTTTCTGTTGAACGCCATTCGTCGCGCTTCTGCCAGAAAGCCAATGTGATAGTAGACGTCGGTGGCCACCGTCAGGCCGTCGGTCGACATGGGCTGCCAGCCGAGGCGTTCGCTAATGTCCATCTGGTTGTAGCGGTCCATCTGCTGCGGCAGGATTCCCTTTTGGGCCAGGGCGAGGTTGAGGTAGCTGATGAAGAAGACTGGCTGACGGTCGGTCCGGTGCAGTGCTATGATGTCGTCCCACCGCCCGTGCTCGGCCAGGTAGGCTTCGTGCCTCAGCTGGTAGGTCTTGGGGTTGTGCACCAGCCTGAACATGTTTGCCGCAATGGCGACAGCGACGGCCATAAGCGTCAGTGCTCCAGCGCATTTGCGACTGTCGGTCTTCAGGCGCCGGTCCATTTCCAGAGCCGCCGCCACGGCCAGCAGCAGTCCGGCCCAGGCATAGAGCGGGAAGAAGAACGACGACGGCCAGTTGTAGTACTGCAACGGCGTCAGCGCCTCGGTGGGGCTCACGAACGTGGCGCGCCTCACTGCCATCAGGCCGCACGCCACGCAGCAGGAGAGGCTTGCCAGTCCGCCCCAAGGCATCCGGCGGTCCCTGATTTCGAGCATCGCGACGCACGCTCCCATCAGCAGGGCCGCGCTTCCGGCCAGGTGATAGAGCGCGATGCCGAGCAGTGCGGTGCCGACGGCCGATGTCTGTCGCTTGCAGCCGGTCAGCAGGTGGTCGGCCAGGGCCAGCGCGGCGCTTGTCAGGGCAAAAGCCACGTGGCCTCTGAAGCCGTAGCTGCCGTTCTCCATGGCGAGGAAGAGGAACGCGCACGGCACGAATCCGGCCATGCACAGCCATCCGCTCACGCCTCGCCGGCGCAGCAGCGTGGCGGTCGATGCGGCTATGGTGCCGTAGACCAGCGCGGCGGCCATTCCGGAGGTCCACGGGTAGACGAACCATTGGCTCAGCGCCGAGCCGATTATGAGCGACGCGCCGCCGGCATTGCACAGATGGCCCGTCAGCCAGGCGCTGTCGCAGATGAACTGGTGGTCGGCAGAGATGCTGCAGAAGCGGTACTGCTGAAGCAGGATGGTGGCGGCTGCCGTCGCGAGCGTCAGGACGGCGAATAGGGTGTAGTGTTTTGCGGTCATGACGTAAAAGTATATCTTTTTTGCCATCGTTCTCACACGCCGCGTGCGCCGGCCGCTTTTTTGCGGAAATATGCGCCGAGTGCGGCCAAAAAGCGCGCCGAGGTTTCGCCAAAGGGCAGATTTTTGCTAATCTTGCCGCAAGAAAGTCATCTTAAAAAGAGTTTGAATATGAGTAGATTGAATTTAATGATTGCTGTCGCAATGCTGACACTGGCGTCGGCTTGCACGCAGACGGCCACAGTCGGCACAGATGCCGACAATCAGGTGATTGCAGCCATAATGTCGCGCCGGAGCATCCGCCACTACAAGCCCGAGCCCGTGCCGCGCGAGCTGATGAACCGCATCGTGGAGTGCGGCATCAACGCGCCGAGCGGCATGAACCGTCAGCCTTGGGAAATCCGCGTGGTCGACAACAGCGCCATGCTCGACACTATCAGCAAGTTGCAGCTGCAGATGCTCGACAGCACGCGCCGCGCACAGATGGAGTCGCAGCCTGGCTTCCGCAACATTTTCCGCAACGCGCCGACCGTGGCCTTCATAGCCTGCCCGGTCGACGGCGGCCAGCTCGACTGCGGAATGCTGTGTCAGAACATGATGATTGCCGCACAGTCGCTCGGCATCGGGTCGTGCTGCCTGGGCGGCCCCATCCGTTTCCTCAAGACCGACGAGGCGCGCTTTTTCGTTGAGCAGCTGGGCTTTTCGCCTGAATATCAGCTGCTCCTGGCCATCGGCTTCGGCTATCCCGACGAGGCTCCCGAGGCCAAGCCTCGCGACGCTTCGAAAGCCAGATATGTGAACTAAGCCGCTTTTTCAGCATTATTTTATAATCATCCGAGGGCGCACCGGCAATCGCATCGGCGCGCCCTCGGTGCGTCTGCGCTCCGTGGCGGCGGCCGGCCATTGATTTCAATATTTTGCGCCGAGGCATAGAAAAGTGTACTTTTTAAGATATTTTCGCATTCGCTAAAATAATTGTTGATGAAAATTAAAATTTTTCTGTCCATTCTGATTCTGATGCTTTGCGGCAATGCGCTGAGCGAAAGACTGTTGACGGTCGAAAACGGCCTTTCGAGCAGTCTGGTGAACGGCATTTTCCAGTCGCGCAACGGCTTTGTGTGGGTGCTCACCGACGACGGCCTCAACCGCCTCGACGGCGCCAAAATCAAAGTCTACAAAAACGACCCGCACAACCCGCTGACGCTCAGCGATAATCTGGTCAAGACCATTTTCGAGACCCAGGACGGCCGCCTGCTGGTGGGGATGCTCAAGGGCCTGCAACTGATTGATCAGGACAAGGATCAGTTCCGGACCATCGATATGTATCTGCTTGGTGGCAAGAGGGTTAAGGCAGTCGTGTCGAGCATTGTGGAGCGTCACGACGGGCGCGTGCTGGTGGGCACCAACGGTCACGGCCTTTTCGAACTGACCGACAGCGCCGGCGTGGCCAAGGCCTGCCAGCTGAGGCTCGAAAACATCAGTTATGCAATCAATTCGCTCTTCGAAGACAGCCGGCACAACCTTTGGGTGGCCACCGAAGATTGCGGTGTCTATTGCATTGACACTCAGGGGCGTGTGGTCAATTATGGCACCGACATTCCGATGTGCTTCTTCGAGAGTGCCGACGGCCGCATCTGGGTGGGCACCATGCGCAGCGGACTGCTGTTCTACGACGCTGAGTATGACCGCCTTGTGGCCGTCGACGGGACGCGCCAGATGGTGGTGATGACGCTCTGCGGCTTCGATGCCGAGCATGTGCTGATAGGCACTGACCGTCAGGGTATTAAGCTACTCAACACCACGACCTGCGCCCTCGATGTCTGCAACTTCGACATCACATCGTTAAATCAGGAGAAAGCCAAAGTCCACACCGTCATCAAGGACCACACCGGCAATCTGTGGGTCGGATTCTATCAGAAAGGCGTGGCCATAGTGCAGGCGCAGCCCACCGGGTTCAAATATATCGGCTGCCGTTCGTCGCAGTTCAATATCATCGGAACCAGCTGCGTCAGTGCGCTTTGCGACGACGAGGCCGGCCGCACGTGGGTCGGCACCGACAACGACGGCATCTACTGCATCGAGCCCGACG
>CALYZD010000039.1 GCA_945607565.1 uncultured Bacteroidales bacterium
GGCGCGCCGGTGACGATGACGGTCGATGCCGTGCCGGGCGTCGAGTTCAGCGGCGTGGTCGAGGCGGTGTCGGAGGCCACGGGCGCGGCGTTCTCGATGATCCCGTCCGACAATGCCACGGGCAACTTTGTTAAGGTCGAGCAGCGCGTGCCGGTGCGCATCCGCCTTGCCGACAACGACTCGGTCGCGCTCCGACGGTTGCGCGCCGGGCTCAATGTGGAATGCGAGGTCAAATATTGATGCCATGGGACAGCCGTTTCACGCCGGGCCGTTTGCGATGCCCATGTTCCGCAGCTTTGTGCCGCGACGGGTGCAGCCGTGGCTCTATGTGTGCGTAGCCGTCACGTTCCAGCTTTCGGGCGGGGTCTACTTGGGCTCGCTCAACCAGATGATTGGCGGCATGGCGCTGATGCGCGAGGACATCCTGATGTGCATGTACGTCAGTCTGGCGGGCATGGCCATCTATTTCCCGATGCTCTTCCGCACCAAGTTCCGCTTCACCAACAAGACGCTGCTGACGGCCTCGGCCGCCGTGATGCTGGCCTGCAATCTGGCGGTGCCGCACATCACCTGCCTGCCGCTGCTGTGGGTGGTGTGCTTCGTGTGCGGCATGACCAAGATTCAGGGCACGTTCGAGTGCATGAGCAACATCCAGCTCTGGATGACGCCGCAGCGCGACTTCACCGTCTTCTTTTCGTGGCTCAACCTGCTCATCCTGTGCAGCATTCAGGTGTCGGACCTGCTGGCCGTGCACTTCTCGCATCATTTCAACTGGACGTATATGCACCTGTTCGTCTCGGGGCTGATGATGCTCGACCTGCTCTTTTTCGGCATCTGCCTGCGCCACGTCCGCTTCATGCGCCGGCTGCCGCTCTATGGCATCGACTGGCTGGGGGCCGTCCTGTGGTCGGTCTTTCTGATTGAGCTGACCTATCTGCTCTGCTACGCCGACTGGCTCAACAGGTGGGACAGCGCCACCTTCAGCCGGCTTGCGCTGGCCACGGTGCTGACGCTCGGCCTCTGCGTGTGGCGCATGTTCATCGTCAGGCACCCCTATCTGGAGCCGCAGATGTGGACCTACAGGCATCTGCTGCCCGTCTTTGTGCTGCTGGCGCTCACCGAGGCGCTGCTGGCCACCGAATATGTGCTCGAAGAGGTCTTCTGTGAGGAGGTGATGCACAATGCCGAGACCACCGGCGCCCTGCTCGACTGGCCCGTGCTAGCCGGCACCGTGTGCGGATGCGCCTTTGCCTACTGGTGGCTCCACACGCGCCGCTACAACTATCTGCGCCTGCTCACCATCGGTACGGCTGCCGTAGGGTGCTATCTGATAGGCTTTTATCTGATGATGTCGCATCACATCCACGTTATGCAGCTGGCGCCCACGGTGTTTTTCCGCGGCTTTGCGGCCGGAGTGCTCTGCCCCACGTTCTTCGTGTGCCTGCACGAGATAATGTCGTTCCAGCATTTCTTTCAGGCGCTGTCGGTCTTCAACATGATTCACATGATTGTGGGCGGCACGCTCGGCTGCGCCGTCTACGCGCGCGGGCTGGCCCATCTGGTGCCCGACAACATGGCGCGCCACGGCTGGACGATAGACCGTGTGGCCTTCGGGTGCGCGCCGTTCGACTTCGGGCCATTCGTGGACGAATATGTTGAGGCCATGATGGAGGTGAGCATCAGGCAGATATACGGCTGGGCGGCTTTTGCGTGCCTGCTGCTGGTGCTGCTGTTTCTGCTCTACAAGTTCCCCGTCCGCAGCACGCTCAAGCGCATTCCCTACTGGAAGCAGGTGGGCCGCGCCACGCGCCGCTGGCTGGGCACCGCCGGCCGCTGACCCACAGCCGCATCACAAGCCAAAGGGTGACGTGCGCCTGCTCGGTTGCGGCGCGCGTCACCCTTTGGCATTGTGCGTTGTGTAAAGTGATTACATGATGGGCCTTGCGTAGTCGGCCACGTCCTTGGCGGTGATTTCGGTGCCGCCGAGAATGGCCAGACGCTCTATGACGTTGCGGAACTCGCGGATGTTGCCCGTCCAGTTGATCTGCTTCAGAGCCTCGACGGCTTCGGGGGCGATGGTCTTGTTGGGCACGTTGAGCTCGGCCCTGACGATGCCCAGAAAATAGTCGGCCAGCATCGGGATGTCGTCTTTGCGGCTGTTGAGCGACGGCACCTGGATGATGATGACGCTGAGCCTGTGGTAGAGGTCTTCGCGGAAGCGGTTGTTCTTTATCTCGTCGGCCATGTTCTTGTTGGTGGCGGCCAGCACGCGCACGTTGATGCGGATGTCCTTGTCGCTGCCCACGCGGCTGATGGTGTTCTCCTGCAGTGCGCGCAGCACCTTGGCCTGCGCCGCCGGGCTCATGTCGCCAATCTCGTCGAGGAAGATGGTGCCGCCGTCGGCCTGCTCGAACTTGCCGATGCGCTGCCTGATGGCCGATGTGAACGCGCCCTTCTCGTGTCCGAAGAGTTCGCTCTCGATGAGCTCCGACGGGATGGCGGCGCAGTTGACCTCCACGAACGGCCCCCGGGCGCGGCTGCTGTTCTCGTGCAGAGCCCTGGCCACCAGCTCCTTGCCGGTGCCGTTCTCGCCCAGAATCAGCACGCGGGCGTCGGTGGGCGCCACGCGGTCAATCATCTCGCGCATCCGGCGCATCGGCTCCGACTCGCCCACCATCTCGTAGGTCTTCTGCACCTTGACCTTGAGCTGCCTGGTCTCGACCACGAGGTCTTTCTTCTCGATGGCGTTCTTGATGGTTATCAGCAGCCGGTTCAGGTCGAGCGGCTTGGCTATGAAGTCGAACGCGCCCTTGCGTATCGAGTCGACGGCCGTGTCGATGTCGCCGTGGCCCGAAATCATGATGACGGGGGTCTCGCGCCTGACAGCCATTATCTGCTCCAGCACCTCGATGCCGTCCATGTTGGGCATCCGGATGTCGGTCAGCACTATGTCGAATGTGTCGGCCTCGGCCCTGAAGGCTTCGAGGCCCGATGCGCCGTCGTCGGCCAGCACCACGGTGTGGCCTTCGCATTCGAGGATGTCCTTGAGCGTGTTGCGGATGGCGCGCTGGTCGTCTATTACCAATATCTTAGCCATTGTCGTTCAGGTTTGTCGGGTGTCAGAACTGATTGCTGATTATCTCGTAGAGCGCGCCCTGCTTCAGGGCGAAGCCGCACTGCTGCAGCTCTTCGATTCGCATCTCGCGTATCACGAAGTTGATGAAGATGCTGCCCGTCACCACCAGGTCCACGCGCGAGGGGTCCATCTGCTTCATGGCGGCGCGCTGTGCGGCGGTCGAGGCCAGCAGCCTGCGGTGCAGCTCTTCGAAGGCCGAGATGGGTATGGTGTAGGAGGTCGACATCCTGATGTTCATGTTCGGATGCGTCCTGGCGGCAATGAGCGTGGCTATGGTGTCGAACGAGCCCGAGGTGCCGATGAGCCGCGCGGTGGGATACTGGTGCAGGGCCTCGTAGAGCGGCGCCAGCTCGGCGCGCAGATAGGTCTCGATGGCCTTTATCTCCTTGGTGCCGATGGGGTCGGAGGGCGCGAAGCGGTCGACCAGCCGCGCCATGCCCAGCTCGAAGCTGTGCTTCCAGACGATGCCGTCCTTGTTGGCTATGATGAACTCGCAGCTTCCGCCGCCGATGTCGAGAATCAGCACGCGGTCTATCCCTATCGGCATCACCTGCTTGACGCCGTCGTAGATCAGCTGCGCCTCGCGCTCGCCCGAGATGATGACAATGTCGAGCCCGAAGCGGCGGCGCACTTCGTCGGCAAACACGGCCGCGTTGTCGGCGCTGCGCAGTGCCGACGTGCCTATGGCCACTATGTCGGCCTGCCCGACGCAGTAGGCGGCTATGGTCTGCATGTGCGATTCGATGGCGTCGTAGCCGCGCTGCATGGCTTCGGGCAGGATGGTGCCCGAGTTGATGCCGCCCTTGCCCATCTTGGCCGGCTGCTTGGATGAGTGGATGATCTGGTAGCTGTCGCCTGTCACTTCGGCTATCAGCAGGTTGATGGTGTTGGTACCGATGTCGATGATTGCTTTGCGCATGATGCTTGATGATGGTTTGTCGAACAAAAGTAGCAATAATGGCGGCGTTATCTAAAGGTTTTGTTAATCCTTTTTCGCCGCCCGGGGCCAACGGTCTGACCCTCAAAAACGTCGAAGCCCGCATCGGCCTTGCGGCTGTGGTGCGGGCTTGGGTTATGTGTGCGGTGCGCGGGTCAGATCTCGCGCACGGTGGTTTCCACCTCGTCGGGTTCGATGGGGATGCGGCTGCCGAGGATGCGTGCCCCGTCGTGCGTTATCAGCAGGTCGTCTTCGAGGCGGATGCCGCCGAAGTCGCGGTAGGCGTCGACCTTGTCGTAGCAGATGAAGTCGGCGAAGAGCTTCTCCGACTTCCACTTGTCGATGAGTGCCGGGATGAAGTAGATGCCGGGCTCGTCGGTCACCACGAATCCGGGCTTCAGGCGGCGGCCCAGGCGCAGGGCTGCCAGTCCGAACTGCGAGCTGCGTTCTATTTCGGCGTCGTAGCCCACGAGGGTGTCGTTGTAGTTCTCCATGTCGTGGACGTCGAGGCCCAGCATGTGGCCTATGCCGTGCGGGAAGAAGAGGGCGTGCGCTCCGGCTCTGACGGCTTCGTCCACGTCGCCCTTCATCAGCCCGAGGTCTTTGAGGCCCTGGGCTATGGTGCGTGCCGCCGCGAAGTGCACGTCGCGGTAGAACACTCCGGGGCGCGAGGCCTGGCAGGCCACGTTGTTGGCGTCGAGCACTATCTGGTAGATTTCTCTCTGGCGGGTGCTGAAGGTGCCGCCCACGGGCGTGGTGCGCGTGTGGTCGGTGGCGTAGTGCAGGGGCGATTCGCTGCCGGCGTCGACCAGCAGCAGGTCGCCCGTGCGCAGGGTGTTGCGGTAGTGATGGTTGTGGAGCGTCTCGCCGTGGATGCTGCAGATGGTGGGAAACGACACGGCGCCTCCGCCTGCCAGCGATATGGCTTCGAGGCGCGCTCTGATTTCGCGCTCGGTGGCGCCGTCCTGAGCCATGGTCATGGCCACGGTGTGCATGGCGTAGCCCACGGCCATGTGCTGCTCCAGCTCGTCGATCTCGCACGGCTCCTTGACCGAGCGCAGGGCTATCATGGCGTCAATCAGGCGGCGCGATGCCGAGGCGGCCACTTCGGCCGGTCTGATGCCGGTCAGCGCCGCGATGCGGATGACGGTCTCGGCGCGGTAGGGCGGCACGAAGTGCACCTTCTGACCACGCGCCATGGCCTGCTGCACGGCTATGTCGAGCTTGTCCATGGGCTGCACCGACGTCACGCCCACCATCTCGGCCTGCTCGCGCAGTGTGGGCTGCGGGCCCATCCATATTATGTCGTCCATCGTGGCGTCGTTGCCGAAAAGCATTTCGGTGTTGTTGTCGATGTCGATGATGCCGGCAATGTCGGGCCGGTCGATGCCGAAGAGGTAGAGGAACGTGCTGTCCTGACGGAACGAGTAGGTGTTGTCGGGATAGTTGAACGGGGCTTCGGTGTTGCCCACAAACAGCAGCAGTCCGCTCTCCATGTCGGACTTCAGTCGGTTGCGCCGATGCTGATAGGTTTCTTTGCTGAACAGTTTCATATATTTTTTATTGTTTTAGGTTGGTCATTCTCGGTGCGGCGGCGCGGGCGCGGCGCGGTGGTCAGTCGAAGTGGATGTCGCGTACCATCAGCTGCAGGTTCTTCTGGCCCCTGAACTCGTTCTCCTCTATCGTGTAGCAGATGCCGAAGGGCCGTCCCTGCCTGATGGCGTCGATGTGCTCGCCCAGCCCGAAGCCCACGCCCTCTTTGATGTCGCGGTTGCGGTCTTCGATTACCTCCAGCTTCAGGTGCGAGCGGTCGCGGCCCACCGTCTTGGACGTGCCTACGTCGAAGACGCGCTCGGTCACGAAGACCGGCTTCATGTTGCCCGGCCCGAAGGGTTCGAACTGCGAGAGGATGCCGAAGAACTTGGGCGTGATGCTCGACAGGTGCAGGACGGCGTCGATGTCGATCTGCGGCTGCATCTGCTCGGGGCGGATGTTGTCGGCCACATACTGCTCGAAGCGTTCCCTGAACCGCTCGACGTTCTCGATTTTCATGCTCAGGCCAGCGGCGTAGGTGTGTCCGCCGAATGTCTCGAGCAGGTCGGCGCAGGCCTCGATGGCGCGGTAGAGGTCGAATCCCTCGACCGAGCGCGCGCTGCCCGTGGCCAGGCCTTTCGACTCGGTCAGGATGACCGTGGGGCGGTAGTAGACCTCGGTCAGGCGCGAGGCCACGATGCCGATGACGCCCTTGGTCCAGCCGGGGTTGAAGAGGACGGTCGACTTGCGCTCGTGCAGGCGGCTGTCGCTCCGGAGCATGTCCAGCGCCTGATGGGTGATGGTGCGGTCGAGGTCCTTGCGCTTTTCGTTCGACTCGTCGATGTCCGAGCTCATCAGCTTGGCCGACTCCACCTCGTTGCTCAGCAGCAGCCTGACGGCGTCGGCGCCCGAGTCGATGCGGCCGGCGGCGTTGATGCGCGGCCCTATCTTGAAGACGATGTCGCTGATGGTGATGGGCTTGCCTTCGAGCCCGGCCACTTTGATGATGGCCTTGAGGCCGAGCGACGGCGAGTCGTTGAGCTGTCGCAGGCCGTAGTAGGCCAGGATGCGGTTCTCGCCCGTGATGGGCACTATGTCGGAGGCGATGCTGACGGCCAGCAGGTCGAGGTGGCGGAGCAGGTCGGCCTCGCGGTAGCCTTTGAAGCGGCAGTAGGCCTGCATCAGCTTGAAGCCCACGCCGCAGCCCGAGAGGTTCTTGTCGGGATAGGGGCAGTCGTCGCGCTTGGGGTCGAGGCAGGCGGCGGCCTGCGGCAGTGTGTCGCCCGGCGTGTGGTGGTCGCAGATGATGAAGTCGATGCCGAGGCTGCGCGCGTATTCGACCTTCTCGACGGCCTTGATGCCGCAGTCGAGCGCTATCACGAGGGTGCAGCCGGTGCTGTGGGCGTAGTCGATGCCCTTGGTCGAGATGCCGTATCCTTCGTCGTATCGGTTGGGAATGTAGAAGTCGAGCCGGTCGATGTCGAGATGCGCGCTCAGGAACGAGTAGACCAGCGCCACCGATGTGGTCCCGTCCACGTCATAGTCGCCATAGATCAGGATGCGCTCGTTGCGGGCGGCGGCCAGGTCGATGCGCTCGACGGCCGGCTCCATGTCTTTCATCAGGAACGGGTTGTGCTGCTCGCGCAGGTTGGGTCTGAAGAACGAGCGGGCATCGTCGAAAGACGTGATGCCACGCTGGACGAGCAGCTGAGCCAACACAGGGTTGATGTTAAGCTCTTGCGACAGACGTTCTATGGTTTGCTGGTTTCCCTCCGGCTTGATGCTCCATCTTTTTTTCATTCAGATTCCTCGACTTCCTCTCTTTGTGTTTGTTTGAGCGTCGGCGGGCGGGGCGGCGCTGTCGGGATGTGTGGTGTTCTCTCCGTGCCGTGGCCGGCAAACCTCCGGCCCGTTTTCGACGCGTGCAATATTAGTTAAAAAAAGTAGACTTAGCAACGCCCGTTTCGCGTCAATTGACGGCCGCCCGCATAACCATGTGTGGCTAAGGCGACGCCCGGCCGGCGGCGCCTGCACGCGAGCGCGTTTTTTTTGTAGATTTGCGCCGGACACAAAGGCACACACACTATTTCTTATGGACATCCAACTCATCAAACAGCGATTCGGCATCATCGGCAGCGACGAGACGCTCGACCAGGCCATCTTCACGGCCGCCCAGGTGGCTCCCATCCAGCTGTCGGTGCTGATAATAGGCGAGAGCGGGACGGGCAAGGAGGTCTTTCCGCAAATCATCCATCAGTTCAGCCAGCGCAAGCACAATGCCTATGTGGCGGTCAACTGCGGCGCCATCCCCGAGGGCACCATCGACTCCGAGCTCTTCGGCCACGAGAAGGGAGCCTTCACCGGCGCCATCTCCGACCGCAAGGGATACTTCGAAGAGGCCGACGGCGGCACCATCTTCCTCGACGAGATTGGCGAACTGCCGCTGGCCACGCAGGCCAAGCTGCTGCGCGTGCTCGAAAAGGGCGAGTTCATGAAGGTGGGCTCGTCGCGGGTGCAGAAGACCGACGTGCGCGTGGTGGGAGCCACCAACGTCAACCTCGAGCGCGCCATAGGCGAGGGCCGCTTCCGCGAAGACCTCTTCTACCGGCTCAACGGCGTCATGATACGCATCCCGCCGCTGAGGGCGCGCAAGGCCGACATCGTGCCACTCTTCCGCAAGTTCTCGGCCGACTTCGCCGCCGAAAACCGCATGCCGGCCGTCCGCCTCGCGCCCGACGCCGGCCAGGTGCTGACGCAATACACGTGGCCCGGCAACGTCCGCCAGCTCAAGAATATAGCCGAGCAGGTGACCGTCCTCGCCCACGACCGCACCGTGAGCGCCGACGAGATGCGCGGCTTCATCCCGACGGTCGGCACCGCCGCCACGCTGCCCGCACCCGTGGGCGGCCGCACGCACGACGAGGCCTTCAGCTCGGAGCGCGAGATACTCTACAAGGTCCTCTTCGACATGCGCCGCGACATGACCGACCTCAAGAAGCTGGTGATGCAGCTGATGCACAGCACCGCCGACGCCTCGGCACTCGACAGCATGGGCACCTCGCAGCTCATCAAGCGCCTCTATCGCGACGCCGGAGTCGACGAGGCGCTGGCCACACCCGTCGACGCCGCCGACGCGCACGACCTGTCGCTTGTGGGCAAGCATCAGATACTCAACGTGCAGGCCCGCCCGGCCGACGACGATGACGAATACATGCCGCAGAACAACCCGGACGTCGAGGACGTGCGCGACGAACGCATCTCGCTGGCACGCTTCGAAAAGGAAGCCATCGAAAAGGCCCTGGCCAAGCATGGCGGACGCCGTCGCGCCGCCGCCGACGAGCTGGGCATCTCGGAACGGACGCTCTATCGCAAGATTGCAGAATATCACATTGACGACATCCTGAAATGACATCACACCGCATCCTGAACACACTGGCCGCAGCCGCCGCAGCCGCGATGACGGCCGCCTGCACCATCAGCATCACCATGAGCGGAGCGTCGATTCCCGAAAACGTCAACACGTTTTCGGTGCAGTACATCAACAACCGCGCGCCGCTCATCAACCCCATGCTCAGCCAGAACCTGACCGAAGGCCTCAAAGACTACGTCGAGACCAACTCGCGCCTGTCGCTGAGCCGAGGCACGGGCGACGTCGACTTCTCGGGCGACATTGTCGGATACGCCACGCAGCCCATGGCGCTCAAGGCCGACGCCGTGTCGGCACAGACGCGCCTGACCGTGACCGTCAAAATCCGCTGCCGCAACTCCAAAGACCCCAAGCAGGACTGGGAGCAGACTTTCAGCGCCTATCAGGACTACGACTCGCAGATCAACCTGAGCGAGGTCGAAGACCAGCTGGTGGAGGAAATCATCGAGGAGCTGACCGAGAACATCTTCAACAAAGCCTTCTCCGACTGGTAGAAACCAACCCCGAACCAACTCCGAACCAAAACCGTGAACAAAACGCAATTCTACACCGCCCTCGGCCGCCCCGCAAGCCTCGACGAGCAGATGCTGCCCCAGCTCCGAAGCCTCGTCGAAAGCCACCCCTATTTTCAGTGCGGATGGATGCTCTACGCCAAATGCCTCCACAACGTGGGCGACATCGACTATGGCAACCGCCTCAAGCAGTGCGCCATCCGCGTGCCCGACCGCTCGCGCCTCTTTGAACTGATGCACGAGACCGCCCGCCCCGCCGCCGCCCCCGCCGCGCCCGAGAGCCGCCCGCCAGTGCCCGACTACTTCTCGGCCGTGCCCGACGAGCTGCCCGCAGCCGCCGCAGCCGCCTCGACCGACCCGCTGCTCGACATCGAGATGCCCACCGTGCCCTACAGCATCGACGAGGTGGACCGCCAGGCCGACGCCATCAGCGAAAACGCCGACTGCCCGTTCTCCGACTGGCTGCTCTACATGGGCCGCCGCAGCCAGGCACCGCAGCCGTTGCCCAAGGCACGCAAGAGCCGCAGCACCGACCTGATAGACAGTTTCCTGAACAAGGAGAGCTACCACATAGCGCCCGCCGAGCAGCCCGTGGCCGACGCCCGCCGGATAGAAGACGCCGTGCGCCGCAGCGACAGCGAGAACGAGTCGATACTGACCGAAACGCTGGCCGACATCTACATCAGGCAGAAGTGTTATGCCAAAGCCATCAACATATTTGAAAAATTAGGCTTGAAATATCCCGAAAAAAGCATTTACTTTGCCGACCGAATAGCACAGCTGAAAGAATTAACAAATAACAAATAACACAGAAATCTTATGTACACAGTTATCTCAGTAATCGTCATCCTGATTAGCATACTTCTGATACTCATAGTGTTGGTTCAGAATTCGAAGGGCGGCGGTCTGGCATCCAACTTCGCATCGACCAATCAGATCATGGGCGTCCGCAAGACGACCGACTATCTCGAAAAGGCGACCTGGACTCTGGCCGGCGCGCTGCTGCTGATGTCGTTTGTGTCGGTGGCCGTCCTGCCCAAGGAAGAGATGAGCGCCACCTCGCAGATCGACCGCGTGATTGACAACATAGCTCAGCCCGAAGCCGCCACCCCGGCATTCCCGGCTCCCGAAGCTCCCGCTTCTGACGAGGCCGCCGCTGAGCAGGCCGAATAAACGGACTTTATAACAAATCATGTTTTTTTTATTTCCCACTCCGGGCCGCGCCCGCGAGTGGGTTTTTTGTTGCCTTGCCTTCCTCTGTGGTCGGCTGACGGAGCTCGGCGGCCACGCGCTTACCACGGCAGCCGGTCGGCGCCGAAGCCCTCGAAGTCGTCAATCACCAGGTCGGCAAGGGGCGCAATGGCGTGGCGCGGGTTGGTGGTGGCCAGGCCCACCACGTGCATGGCGGCGCGGCGTCCGGCTTCGAGCCCGTGAAAGGAGTCTTCGAAGACGCACGAGTGCCGGGGCAGAGCGCCCAGTTCGGCGGCCGCCAGCAGGTAACATTCAGGGTCGGGCTTGGAGCGGCTGATGCGGTCGGCGGTGATGATGGCGTCGAACATGGCGCGGAACTCGGGCAGGGCGGCGTAGACGTTGGCCATCTTGGCGTTGTTGGAGCTGGTGACTATGGCCGTGCGGATGCCGTGGCGGCGCAGGTCGGCCACGAAATCGGGTAGGCCGGCCACGTAGCCGTAGGTCATGCCGGCTTCGGCCTCGTCGAGGCGGCGGGTTATTTCGGCCTGCAGCTCCCGGCCGGCAAAGTAGGCGTCGAAGATGCTGGCGAGTGTCATTCCCTTTATTTTCTGCTCCAGATGTTCCACGTCGGGCCGGTAGGTCAGGCCGATGCGCTGCCAGATGCGGGTGTATTGGCTTTCGGTGTCGAGCACCACGCCGTCGAGGTCGAAGAGTGCGGCGCGTGTTGGGTGGCTGGTGGTGGTCATGGGTTGGTGTCGGTCAGTAGTTCGTCGGGAAAATATTCTATCAGAGTGCGGTAGGAGTCGAATGGCAGCGACTTGCCGTCGACCACCATGTGTGCCTTGCGGTAGTGCGGCTCGCGCTGCGCGAGCTGGCAGCTGATGAAGTCGAGCAGTTCGTCGTCGGTCTTGGAGGCGAGGATGGGCCGCTGGTCGCGCTGCGTGCGCAGGCGTGCCGTCAGTTCGTCGGGGCTGACGTTGATGTAGATGGTGGCGCCGGCGGTGTTCATCAGGTCCATGTTGTCGAAGAAGCATGGCGCGCCGCCGCCTGTGGCCACTATGGTGCGCTCGGCCTTGCAGAGTTCGGCCACCACCTCGTGTTCGGCGTGTCGGAATGCGTCTTCGCCGTGCCGGGCAAAGAAGCTGCTGATTGTGCACTGATGCTTCCGTTCAAAGTAGGCGTCCATGTCCACGAAGTCCCACTTCATGTCGGCGGCCACATAGCGGCCTATGGTCGATTTGCCGCTGCCCATGTAGCCCACCAGAAATACTCGTTTTACCATTGTCGTGTCGGTTTTCGGGGTTTATTGTCGGTCCTGGCCGAGTGCCTGACGCAGAGCGCGCGCCAGCTGGTCGGGGCAGGATGTGCATTTGTTGCCGCAGCGGATGCCGCTCAGTCGGTCGGCCACTTCGGATGCGGCCATTCCTTCGGTCAGGCGGGCAATGCCTTGCAGGTTGCCGTGGCATCCGCCTTCGAACTCCACGTGGTGGACTCGGCCGTCGGTCAGCTCGAAGCTGATGAGGCGGCTGCAGGTGCCTTGTGTCGGGTAGAGATGCTTCATGGTTGTGTCGTGGTTTTCTCTTTTTGTTTATATGTCGGAGTAGACGGTGCGGCGCCGGGCGAAGTATCGCCACATGACGCTGTATCGTTTCATGGTGTCGGGCAGATGCCGGCTGCGCCCTGCGGCCAGATGCCGGCGCTTGGCCATGGTGGCTCGCAGGCGTGCAAAGAAGTGCCAGTGTGCCAGCACTATGGCGCGGCAATCGGCCCAGTGCCCGGTGGCGGCAAAGCGCAGTCCGGCCAGGCCGTCGAGCACGAGCCTGATGGCAATTACGGCCGGCCACAGGCGCGTGTTGTAGTTCTTGACGAGCATCAGCAGGTTGTTGCGGAAGTTGAGGTAGGTCTTGTGCGGATTCTGCTGGCTCAGCGTGCCTCCGCCCAGATGCCTGACCGAGGCGTGTCCGCAGGCCACCACGCGGAAGCCCGTGTTGAGCATCCGCCAGCAGAGGTCAATCTCTTCCATGTGGGCAAAGAAGTCTTCGTCGAGTCCGCCCAGCTGCCGGTAGATGGTGGTGCGGACGGCCAGTGCGGCGCCGCTTGCCCAGAAGGCGTCGATGTCGGTGTCGTACTGGCCGCGGTCGGCTTCCACGGTGTCCATTATCCGTCCGCGGCAGAAGGGGTAGCCCAGCCAGTCGACGAATCCGCCCGCGGCTCCGGCATATTCGAACAGGTCGGGGTGGGTGTAGCTCAGTATTTTGGGCGCGGCGGCGGCCACGTCGGGCTCGGCGTCGAAGAGGCGGAGCAGGGGCTCGGTCCAGCCGGGGTCGGGGGCGGCGTCGGAGTTGAGCAGGACGGTGAGCGGCGTGCCGATGCCTTGGAGTGCGCGGTTGTATCCGCCCGCAAAGCCGTGGTTGCGGTCGAAGGCGATGATGCCGACCTGCGGGAACGTCTGCCGGACGTAGTCGAGGCTGCCGTCGGTCGAGGCGTTGTCGGCCACCACGATGTCGGCCACGTCGGCGGGCGTGTTGGCCACCACCTGCGGCAGGTAGGTGCGCAGCAGGTGCAGCCCGTTCCAGTTGAGGATGACGACCGAGAGTGTCTTCATTGCGCGCCGAACGATTGGCTGATGATTTGCAGGAATTCGGGGTAGAGTGCGGGTGCCGATGCCACCATTTCGCGTCCGAAGAGGTAGCCGGAGCCGCCTGCGAAGTCGGACACGCGCCCGCCGGCTTCGGTCACCAGGAGCGAGCCGGCGGCCACGTCGTAGGGCTTGAGGTCGTATTCGAAGAAGCAGTCGAAGCGTCCGCAGGCCACGTAGGCCAGGTCGGTGGCCGCCGAGCCGTAGCGCCTGACGCCGTGCGAGCGCCGCACAAAGGTGTTGAGGGCGCGGTTGTATTGCTCGAGGCGGTCGAAGTTGCTGTATGGGAATCCGGTGGCCACCAGCGCGTCGTCCACGCGCCGTGCGGCCGAGGTGGCTATGGGGCGTCCGTTGAGCGTGGCGCCGCCGCCCAGCGTGGCTGCAAAGAGTTCGTCGCGCCCCATCTCGTAGACCACGCCCACCACCATCTGCCCGTCGCACTGCAGGCCTATGCTGATGGCGAAGGGCGCCGAGTTGTGGATGAAATTGGTGGTGCCGTCGATGGGGTCGACAATCCAGTTGAAGTGCTCGGCCAGCTGCGTGCGCGTGCCCTCCTCGGCAATGAAGCCGGCCTGCGGCAGGATGCTTTCGAGGCCGGCCACGAGGCTGCGTTCCGAATATTTGTCGAGGTCGGTCACAAAATCGTTGTGCCCCTTGCTCTCGATGCCGAATCCGGCGTTGCGTTTCTCGGTCAGGTCGCGGCCCACGGTGCGGGCCAGCAGCCCCACGCGGTGGCAGATGTCTTTGAACGATTCCATTTATTGTGTGTTTTCGGTTGTCAGAATGGTGCCGGCCATCATCTGCCTGTCGGGCGTCAGCGAGCGGAGTCGGACGGTCTGCAGGGTGTTGGCCAGTGCTTCGCAATAGGGCATCTCGACCTTCAGATAGTTGTCGGTGAAGCCCGTCATGTATCCGTCGCGCTCGCTCGACTCGACCAGCACGCGGGCGTCGCGCCCCACAAAGCGGTGGTAGAATGCCAGCCGGCGCTCGTCGGAGAGGGCGTGGAGGATGCGGCTGCGGCGGTGACGCTCTTCCATGGGCACGGTGCCGGCTATGTCGAGGGCGCGCGTGCCGGGCCGCTCGGAGTAGGTGAAGACGTGCAGCTGCGAGAAGTCGATGCTTTCGAGCAGACGCTTCGATTCGTCGAAGTGCCGCTCCGTCTCGCCGTTGACGCCCACAATGACGTCGATGCCCACAAAGGCGTCGGGCAGGGTGGTGCGGATGCGCTCTATCTTGCGGGCGAAGAAGCCGGCGTCGTAGCGGCGTCGCATCAGGCGGAGCACCTCGTCGCTGCCCGACTGCAGCGGGACGTGGAAGTGCGGCATGAAGGTGCGCGATGCGGCCACGAAGTCGATTATCTCGTCGGTCAGCAGGTTGGGCTCGATGGACGAGATGCGGTAGCGGCTGACGCCTTCGACGGTGTCGAGCCGGCGCAGCAGTTCGATGAACGTCTGGCCGTTGCGCCGCCCGAAGTCGCCGATGTTGACGCCGGTCAGGATTATTTCGCGCGCGCCGTGCTCAGCCGCCTGCCGTGCCTGGTCGACGGTGGCCTCCACGGTGTCGCTGCGGCTGGTGCCGCGGGCGAAGGGTATGGTGCAGTAGGAGCAGAAGTAGTCGCATCCGTCCTGAATCTTGAGGAACGAGCGGGTGCGGTCGCCCGACGAGAACGACGGCGTGAACCTGCGGTCTTTCATGATGTTGCCGGCCACAATCTGCGGCTGCCGTTTCTTTTCGATGCTGTCGAGATACGACATCAGATCCGCCTTCTCGTTGGAGCCCAGCACCAGGTCGACGCCTTCGATGCGCGCCACCTCGCCGGGTTCGAGCTGGGCGTAGCACCCGGTGACCACGATGAAGGCCTGCCCGTTGCGCCTGATGCAGCGCTTGATCATCTGGCGGCACTTCTTGTCGGCAAAGTCGGTCACCGAGCAGGTGTTGATGACGTAGACGTCGGCCTCGTCGTCGAAATCGACGCGCGTGAAGCCGGCCTCGGTCATCTGCCGCGCTATGGCCGACGTCTCGCTGAAGTTGAGCTTGCAGCCCAGTGTGTGGAACGCCACGCGCTTGTTGGCGAATGTGTTACGGTCGATCATTGGACTCTATGTGTGAATGGTTGAAAAGATGGCGTGCAAAAGTAATCGTTTTTTTGCGTGCGGGCCGATGGCGGCGGTCAATAGTTGAGGCGGGCGGTCAGATGCCTGATGCGGCGCAGCAGCAGGACGCTGGCCAGCACGAGCCCGGCCAGATAGCCCAGCCAGATGCCCGGCGCGCCCGCTCCGGCCACAAAGGCCAGCACGTAGCCCACCGGCAGCGACGTGGCGGCATAGGCCACTCCCGACACCACGGCCGGATAGGTCATGTCCGACATTCCGCGCAGTATGCCGAGGCACACCACCTGCAGTCCGTCGAAAATCTGGAAGGCGCCGCCCACCAGCATCAGCGTAGCCGCCACTCCGACCACCTCGGGCAGGCCGATGACGAGCGATGGGATGAGGTGCCTCAGGCACACGAAGGTCAGGCCGGTGGAGGCCATGAACGCCACCACCAGCTGCAGGGCGGCCGCCGAGTAGCGCCGGATGGCGGTGGAGTCGGCCTGCCCGCCGAAGATGCTGACCTTGATGGTGATGGCCGACGCTATGCCGGAGGCCATCAGGTAGGTCAGGCTGGTGAAGGTCATGACTATCTGGTGGGCCGAGCATTCGACGGCTCCGATGGCTCCCATCATTATCCCGCCTGCGGCAAAGGCGAAGCATTCGACCGTCATCTGGCCGCCGATGGGTAGCCCGAGGCGCAGCAGACGCAGCATGGCTCCGGGCGCAAAGCGGCAGGCCGAGGCCTCGGCGCTGTAGGCGGCAAAGAGGCGGTGGCGGCGTATGGTCATCTCCATGGCTGCGGCCATGTAGACCTTCGACACCACAGTGCCCACGGCCGCCCCGTAGACGCCGAGCTGCGGGCATCCGAAGTGGCCGAAGATGAACAGATAGTTGCACAGGATGTTGATAAGATTGCCCGTGACGGTGATGAGCATCGAGAGGCTCGTGTTGGCCAGGCCCTCGGCAAACTGGCGGCCGCCGTAGAATATCTGCGTGGGCAGAATCGAGAACATGACAATCAGAAAATAGTCGCGGGCCACGGGCACCACGGCTTCGGGCTGGCGCATGAGCGGAATCAGCAGCCACAGCAGCGCCATCAGCAGCAGCTGCCCAAGGCCCACCAGCACCGTCAGGTAGCGATGCTGCATCAGCCAGAACGCCACCGACCGCCGCCGACCGGCTCCGTAGCGCATGCCCACCACGGGCGTGATGGCCAGCGAGATGCCGAGGCCCATGAACATGACTATGGTGTAGAGATTGCCCGAAAACGACACCGCCGCCAGCAGGTTGGCATCGTTGAGGCTGCCCACCATTATCGTGTCGACCAGCGTCACCAGCATCTGGCCGGCCTGAGCCAGCACCACCGGCATGGCCAGGCGTAACAACGGGCCGTAGCATTGCGTATAGTTGCCTATGTTTGTTCTCATGCGCCTTAGGCTTTTCAGGGTTTCAGAGGACGCAAAGATAGTGCATGACGGCCAAACGGCGTGCCCCTGTGCGGCGCACCGGTGGCAATCGCGATTAATATGCTACATTTGCAACGCTTTTTTTTACAGGAAAACAAATGATCAAAGAAAGAGACAAGACAGCCATCTCGATTGGCCGGCAGCACATCAGCTACGGGCAGCTCCTGATGAACATCACCGCCGCATCCGACACCTACGCCGCGCAGCCCGGCGACCGCATAATGATCGTTTCCGAAAACCGCCTCGGATGGATCTATGCCTTCTACTCCATTTGGAACAAGCAGGCCGTGGCCGTGCCCGTCGACGCCACATCGTCGGCCGCCGAGATAGCCTACGTCATCGACGACTGCGGCGCCACCGCCGTCTGGGCCTCGGCCGACCGCATGGACACCGTGGCCGAGGCCGTGGCCATGGCGCGGACCAAGCCCCGCATCCTGCCCGTGGCCGACGTCGAGGCCCAAAGCGCCGACGCGCCCAAGGCCAGCCTGACCTACAGCGAGGCCGACCTCGCGCTCATCGTCTACACATCGGGCACCACGGGGTCGCCCAAGGGCGTGATGCTGAGCTATCGGAACCTGATGGCCAACATCCGCGCCGTGTCCGAAGAGGTAAAAATCTTCACCCCCGAAATCTGCACCATGATTCTGCTGCCGCTCCACCACGTGCTGCCGCTCATTGGCTCGCTGGTGGCGCCTCTGGCCACCGGCGGAAGCGTGGCCATGGCGCCCTCGCTGGCCGCCGCCGACATCATGAGCACGCTGGTCGACAACAAGGTGGGCATCATCATAGGCGTGCCGAGGCTCTACGCCACGCTCTTCAAGGGCATCCACGACAAGATAAGCAAGAGCCTCGTGGCCCGCAGTCTCTTCGCCCTGGCCGAGGCCGTGGGCAGCCGCAGCCTCTCGCGCCTGCTGTTCCGCTCGGTACGCGCCAAGATGGGCGGACACATCAAATATCTGGTCAGCGGAGGAGCCGCGCTCAACATCGAGGTGGGGCGCGGATTCAAGACCCTCGGCCTCGACGTGCTCGAAGGCTACGGCATGACCGAAGCCGCACCCATGATAGCCTTCACCCGCCCCGACGAGATTTGCCCCGGAGTGTCGGGCAAGCCCATGCCGTCGGTGCAGATCGACATACGCGACGGCGAGATATGCGCCAAGGGCGACAACATAATGATGGGATACTACAACCGCCCCGACGAGACCGCACAGGTGCTGCGCGACGGCTGGCTCCACACCGGCGACCTCGGCTACATCAACAAGCGCGGGCAGGTGGTCATCACCGGGCGCCGCAAGGAGATCATCGTCCTCTCCAACGGCAAGAACATCAACCCTGCCGAGATCGAAGAAAAGCTGGAGCACTACGCAGCGTTTGTCAAAGAAGTCGGCGTCTTTGCCGACAAGGACCAGCTGCGCGCCATCATAGTGCCCAACCCCGACGCCGCCCGCGTGCTGACCGACGCCGAACTGAACGAAAAGATCAAATGGGAGGTCGTGGAGCCCTACAACCGCACCGTGTCGCCCTACAAGAAGGTGATGAACTTTAGCATCTACCGCGGCGATCTGCCCCGCACCAAGCTCGACAAGCTCCAGCGCTACCGCCTGCCGCAGCTCCTGGCCGAAGCCGCGCAGCAGGCCGGGCCCGCAGTGGCCGAGCCCGACACCGAAGAATACCGCATCCTGCGCGACTTCATTGCCGACGAGAAGAACTGCACCGTCCGCCCCACCGACCACATCGAGCTCGACCTCGGCCTCGACTCGCTCGACAAGGTGGGCCTGCAGGTGTTCATCCAGTCGTCGTTCGGCATGGAGATTTCGAGCGACACGATGGTCTCGTTCCGCGACGTGGCGCACATGGCCCGATATGTGGCCGAGCAGAAGACCAAAATCGAGGTCGAGAAGATAGACTGGAAGCACATCCTGCGCGAGCGCGTCAGCCTGCAGCTGCCCAAGAGCTGGCTCACCGGCCGCCTGTTCGTCAAGATGTCGAAGCCCATTCTGCACCTCTATTTCGGGCTCAAGGGCAAGGGGCTCAACAATATTCCCGAGGGTCCGGTCATCATCGCGCCCAACCACCAGAGTTTCCTCGACGGCATCTTCGTGGCCGCGCTGCTCAAGTGGAACACCATCAAGAACACCTATTTCTACGCCAAGGAGCAGCACGTCAGGCGGCCGTTCTTCAAGTCGCTGGCCAACCGTCACAACGTGATTGTGATGGACATGAGCAACCTCAAGGACTCCATCCAGAAGCTCGGCGAGGCCCTGCGCAAGAAGAAGAACCTCATCATCTTCCCCGAAGGCACCCGCACGCACAACGGCAGCCTCGGCGAGTTCAAGAAGACCTTCGCCATCCTGAGCGCCGAGCTCAATGTGCCGATAGTGCCCGTGTCAATCACCGGTGCCTACGACGCCATGCCGCGCGGGCGCATCATCCCGAGGCCGTTCACGAAGGTGATGGTCGAATTCCTTGAGCCCATCTATCCGCGCAAGAGCAGCTACGAGTCGCTGGTCGACAGCGTCTACTCGTGCATCAAGCGCAAGCAGCAGATGGGCTGAGCCCTGCGTGCCCCTCGGTCGGGCGCTGATGGCAATCGGCCTGCACCGGCTCCCAGTGCGAAAGATTTATCTTTCTCCGGAGCCGATGCAGGCCGATGTTTTTTTTGTCTCTCTGTGTGTCCGGCCGGGCTATTGCGGCGCGCCGATGCAGGCTTCGAGCAGCTCGTCGGCAATGGCCACGCAGCGCGGGCAGGGCGTCTTGGCCGCGCGCTTTATCTCGGCGCAGGTCAGGCTGCCGGTGCGTGCGGCAAAGTCGGCCATGAACTTGTCGCGGCGTTCGGCCGGCACTATTTGCAGAGCCGCGTGGAGCGCTCCGCACAGTCCGCCCTCGGCGCGTCCGCCGCCGCAGGCCAGCATTCGCGCCACCACGGTGTCGGGGTCGGCGTAGAGGCGGCGCCACTTGTAGGCTATGGCCTGGGCGCAGTTGTGTTTGTAGTCGGGGTGATGGAACGTGGCGGCCGCCGATCCGGCCTTTATTTCTTCTGACATGTCTGGGTCGATTTTGTTTGATTTCTGGTTTCAGATGCCGAGCAGCCGGTGCATCGCCATGAAGCGTTCGGTCTGGCTGCTGCCGTGCTTGGCGAGGCTGGCCACGGCCTGGTCGAGCGTCTTGCGGCGGGTCACGTCGCCCGATTTGCTGTAGAACTTGTCGGCGTAGCACACTATCCGTTCTTCGAGCGTTTCGGGCAGCATGTCGCGATGCGGCAGCGGCAGGTCGCGCTCCACTATGTCGGCCACCGTCAGTCCGGCGCCCGTGTGGCGTTCGCACACGCGAGCGTGGCGCGGCAGGTTCTCGGCCTGCATCATGGCGCTGCCCAGGTAGCCGTGGCAGATGTAGTGGTGCGTGCCGGTGCAGAATATCGACGGCGCGTCGGTGCGGCAGATGCCGATGTCGTGGAGCATGGCCGCCTCGTAGACGAACTGCGCGTCGACGTCGAGCTCGGGGTGGCGGGCTATGATTTCGGCGGCATAGTCGGCCACGGCGCGGCTGTGTTCGACCAGAATCTCCCACTGCGGCGAGCCGGCGGTGTAGTATTTGTCGATGATGTCTAACGGGTTCACGGCTATGCGGTTATGGTGTCAGTGGCGCGACTTCAGTTCGCGGCAGAGGTCCTCGATGCGGTAGCCCTTGTAGGTGAGCAGCACAATCAGGTGATAGAGCAGGTCGGCGCCCTCGTAGATCAGGTTCTCGTCGTCGTTGGCCATGGCGCCTATCACCGTTTCCACGGCTTCTTCGCCCACCTTCTGCGTTATCTTGCGGATGCCCTTGTTGAAGAGGCTGGTGGTGTACGAGCCTTCGGGCATTTCGGCCTTGCGTCGGTCAATGAAGTCCTGCAGCTCCTTGAGGAACATCACGTCGTCGGCCACGTTGCGCTCGTTCCAGCAGGTGTCGGCGCCGGTGTGGCAGGTGGGCCCGTGTGGGTTGACCTTGATCAGGAGCGTGTCGTGGTCGCAGTCTTCGGCAATGGAGACCACGTCGAGAAAGTGTCCGCTCTCCTCGCCTTTGGTCCAGAGGCGTTGCTTGCTGCGGCTGAAGAACGTCACGCGGCCTTCGGCCTTGGTCTTGGCAAGCGATTCTTCGTTCATGTATCCGAGCATCAGCACTTTGCCGGTCACGTTGTCTTGAATGATGGCGGGAACCAACCCGTCGGGCGATTTTGAATAATCCATTTTGCTTTGCTGTATTGTTTTGGAGTTTTTGTGTTGATTCTGAATGCGTTTCTGTCAGCGCACGGCAATGCCCTCGGCGCGCAGATAGTTTTTGAGGTCGGGGATGGCGATCTCCTTGTAGTGGAAGATGCTGGCAGCCAGCCCGGCGTCGGCCTTGCCGATGGTGAAGACGTCGCGGAAGTGCTCCATCGTGCCCGCCCCGCCCGAAGCGATGATCGGAATGCGCAGCTCGGTGCTCAGCCGGGCGAGGGCCTCGTTGGCAAATCCCTGCTTGACGCCGTCGTGGTTCATGCTGGTGAACAGAATCTCGCCCGCGCCGCGCTCCTGGGCCTCGTGCGCCCACTCAAAGAGGCGTTTTTCGGTAGGGATGCGGCCGCCGTTGACCGTCACTATCCACTGGCCGTCATCGTCGAGGCGGGCGTCGATGGCGGCCACCACAAACTGGCTGCCAAAGTGGAGCGCCATGTCGTCGATCAGCTGCGGGTTGCGCACGGCCGACGAGTTGATGCTTATCTTGTCGGCACCGGCATTGAGCAGCACATCGGCATCGGCCAGCTCGCTGATGCCGCCGCCCACGGTGAACGGGATGTTGATGTTGCGGGCTATGCGGGCCACCAGGTCCGAGAAGGTTTTGCGCTTCTCGTGGCTTGCCGTGATGTCGAGAAACACCAGTTCGTCGGCGCCCTGGGCGGCATACCATGCTCCCAGTTCCACGGGGTCGCCCACCTGCTTTATGTCGAGAAATTTGATTCCTTTGACAGTCATGCCGTCTTTGATGTCGAGGCATGGAATGATGCGTTTTGCTAACATATTGCGCAGCGTTTCGGCATTGTTAATTATCGTTTTGCGATTTTCGGAGGCTCAAAGATAGAAATTTAGAGCCAAGTGGCCTCGCC
>CALYZD010000040.1 GCA_945607565.1 uncultured Bacteroidales bacterium
GAGTTGATGACGCCCGTGCGCCGTCCCTGAATCATCATCGACACGAATGGATACGAGATGATGACGATGCCGGCGTGCCCGCCGATGCCGCCCCACATGAACATGACGACGTAGGTGACGGTGATGAGTCCCATCTCGAAGTTGATGACCCACTGGCTGATGCGCCGGCTGACCGGCAGCATGAAGTAGGCCAGATAGCCGCACGTGAGCACGAGGTTGGGCACGCATCGCCACACGTCGTCGCTGAAGAGGCTGATCATGCCCACCACAAAGCAGTTGGCCATGAGCAGAGCGTTGCACACGTTGCAAAACGTGACGCGCAGGCTCTCTTCGGCGCTGAATTTCTCGTCCTTGCCCGAATAGAAGAACGACATCACCCGCATTATCAGCGGTTCAATTATCATGTAGCTCATAGGTCGACCGTGTCTCTATTTCGTTGAAATGCCGAACGTTAGGTAGCGTCGGCAGGCTTTCGGAAAGCCGGCGCGAATTTAAGGATAACTTTCCGTTGTCAGCTATCGATGTGCAGTTTTGTGATTCTTTTAATGTTCAGACTGACGGCCGGCGGGGCCGAAACGCGGCGGCGGCTCCATGAAAGTGGGACGGCCTGTTGCTCGGACGCTTTATATTTGTACTTTTGCGTTGACAAAAGTTAAAAATCATTCAGCAATCAATCATGACATCACTCCACCTCAGTTGCATGGCACTGGCCGCATCGCTGATGTCGGCATGCGCGGCGGCAGGCCCGTCCGAAAAGCTCATCGTCCTCCCATCCGACAGCTTCGTGACCTACGAAGGCCGCGTCGTGCTGACCGACAGCACGGCGTCGTTCGTCTATCCGGGCACCAGCATCGGCCTTGCGTTCGAAGGCACGGCCGTGTCCGCACGCCTCAAGCCCGAAGCCGGCTACTACAGCGTGGAAGTCGACGGCCGGACAGTGCGCAAGCTCAGCACACACGGCACGTCCGACAGCCTCTTCGTCCTGGCCGACAGCCTGCCCGAAGGGCCTCACAGCGTCCGGCTGACACTGGTGAGCGAAGGCCTGTTCGTGCACCCCGAGTTCGGCGGATTCGAGCTCAGCGGCCGCCCCTGCGCCGCCACCGACAGCCACGACCTGAAGATAGAATTCATCGGAAACTCAATCACTTGCGGCTATGGCGTCGAAGCCGCGTCGGCGCTCGAGCATTTTGCCGACTCCACATCCAACTTCGGCATGACCTACGCCGCGCTGACGGCCAAGGCACTGAACGCCGCCAAGATGGTGGTGGCCCGCTCGGGCATCGGGGCCTACCGCAACTACGCCGACAACCCCGACGGCTCCGAATGGCCCATGCCCAGAGTCTATCGCAAGGCACTCATCAGCGGCTCGGATGCCATGTGGGACTTCGGCCGGTTCAGGCCCGACGTGGTCTGCATCAACCTCGGCACCAACGACCTGAGCGTGGCCGGATACAAGATAGACCTCTACGCCCGGGCCTACGCCGACTTCGTGCGCATGGTCCGCAGCAACTATCCGCAGGCGCAGATAGTGATGCTGACCGGCACGATGCTCCAGAGCCCGCAGCTCGACGAGCAGAAAGCCGTGCTCGACAGCCTGTGCGCCACCCTCCGCTCCGAGGGCGACAGCGCCGTCTTCCGCTTCGACATGGAGCCGCAGGACATGAGCCTGCCCATGGGCGCCGACTATCACCCCTCGGCCGACACGCACAGGCGCATGGCAGCCGAACTGACCGAATTCATCCGCAGCATCCGCAGATAAACCAAAGACACTGACCCTCAAAACACAAGACAATGATTACACAGACCGGACTGACACACACATCGACCCTGACCGTGGGGCAGCAGCACACGGCCCAAGCGCTCGGCTCGGGCGACATGCCCGTGCTGGCCACGCCGCAGATGGTGGCACTGATGGAGAACGCCGCCATGCTGGCCGTGGCGCAGCAGCTCGAAGCGTCGGAAACGACTGTGGGGACGCAGATAACCGTCAGCCACGTCAGGGCGTCGAAGGTGGGAGCCGAGGTGCGGGCCGTCGCCCGCCTGACCGCCATCGACGGCCGTCGCCTCGACTTTGAGGTGGAGGCCTACGACGGAGAGACGCTCATCGGCCAGGGCACCCACACGCGGTTTGTGGTGCAGCGCGAACGCTTCATGGCCAAGCTCTGACAATCAGCGACGAAAAAAAAAACAGAACGTCACACACCCACTTATGCAGACCATGCACGGCCGCCCGCAAGCCGCGCACCGACGCGTCGAAATGAAACCGACCATCACTACAAGTCCACACGCACTGCGCCCGGCAGCCCTGACGCTGCTGGCGCTGACGCTTGCCGGCCTGATGCTGGCGGCCTGGCCACGGCAAGCCTATGCCGCCCCGCCTCCCGACAACAAGCTGGGACTGACCGACGCCTCGTATGCCCGCTACCTGCGCTGCCTCGACGCCCGCTACCACGACGACCTCGACGCCTGTGTCGACACGTTTGTGGCCATGTCGGCCGAGAGCGAGCGCGACGCCGTCCGATGCCTGGCCATGGTGCTGCGCTCCGACAACAGCCGCATGAGCACCGAGCAGGCCGACCGCATGTCGGACGAGCTGCTCACCATCGACCCCTCGCGCATGACCGACGGCTGCATCCTGCTCTACCACTGGCTGTGCTTCGGGCTGTGCCACAGCTACCTCGAGCACATGATGTTTGCCAACGCCCTGACCGAAGCCGAACGCCTGCAAGAGCGCGCATTGGCCTCGGGCGACAAGCGCAGCATAGCCTACTTCTACAACCTGATGGGCGAGATCTACCAGCATCAGCGAGTGCCGCAGATGGCCAAGGCGAGCTACCTCAAGGGGCTGGCCTACGTGCAGGCCAACCTGCCGGGCGACCAATATATGCGCAGCATGTTCACCGACAACCTTGGCTACACCTACTACACTATGCACCAATACGATTCGGCCGCCATCTGCGTCAACCGCGCGCTCGAAATTGCCCCGCCCGACGCCGGCCGCTTCGTGCCCTATCTGCACCTGATATCGATCTACGCGGCCAAGGGCGACATCACCATGATGAATCTGGCCAAAGCCAACGTCGGCAAGCTGCAGAGCCACGTGCGCTGGATAGTGTCGGACGAATACTACCACGCCATGATAGCCTACAACGTGGCCCACGGCAACTACGCCGAGTCGCTCTCGCTCTGCGATTCGCTCTCGTCACCCTCGCGCTACGGATACCGCTCGAGCATCAGCGCACGCTTTGGCAACTACGAGGAAGCCTACCGCGACCTGAGGATCTACACCGACTCGATCTACCGGATGTATGCCGGCATCATCACCTCGTCGACCATCCGCATGACCAACCGCATCGACCGCATGGAGATCGAGAACGAACGCCGCAGCCTGGCACTGCAGGCGGCCAACGTCAAGCTCGAAGCCCTGGAGGCCGAGCGCAGCCACGAGCAGAACCTGCGCGAGAAAAACAGCCTGCAGCTGATGACCGCCGAGCTGAACCTGAAGAATCAGGAACTGATGCTGCGGCAGCAGTCGGCCGAAATCGAAAAGGCCAACCTCGAATCGGCCAGGCAGCAGAACATGCTCGGAGCCGAGATAGAGCAAAGCCGGCGCCGCGTGGCCCGCGTGACGATGCTGGTGGCGGTGATGCTGGTGGTGGTGTGCATCCTTGTGGCCTACAACTTCGAGCGCCGCCGCAGCCTGCGACGCCTGCAGAACGAAAAGCTGCTGGCACAGCGCGCACAGCGCGAGGCCGAGCAGGCGCAGCGTGAAGCCGAAGAAGCCCGCCGGCAGGCCGAGCAGGCCAACAACATGCAGGCCCTCTTCCTGCAGAACATGAGCCACGAGATACGCACGCCGCTCAACGCCATAGTGGGCTTCAGCGACATCCTCAACAGCACCGAAGACTTCGGCCTGACGCCCGAAGACCGCGCCAACATGCTGCAGCTGATTCACGCCAACACCGGAATGCTGACCACGCTCATCAACGACATCCTCGACATCTCCAAAATGGAAAGCGGCAACTACACCCTCGTGATAGCGCCCGTGCAGGTGTGCACACTGTGCCGCAGCGTGCTGATGACCGTGGACCCGCGCGTGCCCGAGGGCGTGGAACTGCGCCTTGCCGAGCCCGACAATACCGAATACATCATCATCAACACCGACTCGAGCCGCCTGCAGCAGGTGCTGGTCAACTTCCTGACCAACGCGTGCAAGCACACCACCAAGGGCAGCATCACGCTCGCCTACGAGCCGCTGGGCACGGGGCTGCGCTTCTCGGTGACCGACACCGGCACGGGCATCCCCGTCGACAAGGCCGACAAGGTGTTCGACCGCTTCCAGAAGCTCGACAACTTCAAGCAGGGCACGGGCCTGGGCCTGAACATCTGCAAGCGCATAGCCGAATCGGTGGGCGGACGCGTCTATGTGGACACCTCGTACACGCACGGCGCGCGACTGGTGTTCGAGCACCCCAATCTGCCGCTGGACAGGTGAGCGGAATCAGCCCCCGAAAAATCCGAAAACCGGCCCGAAACGGCCGCTCGTGCCGCGCGCGGCGACGTATGCCGATAAACTCAAGGCTTTTGCAGCGTTTGTGTCGGAAACTGAAAACAATTCTGTACTTTTGGCGCGGCTCTGCCACTGGCAGACGGTGATGAAATGCTGAAAACAGAAATTTTTCAACCATAAAGAATGAAACGATACCAATTGCTCAACAATGTAGTGGGCTGGCTGGCCTTTGCCATTTCGGCCGTCACCTACATACTGACAACTGAAGACAGTGCCAGTTTCTGGGACTGTGGAGAATTCATAGCCACGGCCGACAAATTGTTGGTGGGGCACCCGCCCGGAGCGCCTTTCTTCATGATTGTGGCGCGCATGTTCGCAATTGTAGCCCCCGACACTCAGACGGTGGCTCAGATGATAAACATAATGTCGGCCCTGGCCAGCGCATTCACCATCCTGTTTCTGTGCTGGACCATCACACACCTTGGGCGCAGGATTTTTATAGACAACGTGGAGAACGCCGAGCCGTGGCGCGTGTGGGCGGTGCTGGGCGCCGGCCTTGTGGGCTCGCTGGCCTACACGTTTTCTGACACGTTCTGGTTCTCGGCCGTCGAGGGCGAGGTCTACGCCATGTCGTCGCTCTTTACGGCGGTGGTGTTCTGGGCCATTCTCAAGTGGGAAGACTCGGCGTCCGAGCCGCAGTCGAACCGCTGGATAATCCTGATAGCCTATCTGATGGGCCTGTCGATAGGCGTCCATCTGCTCAATCTGCTTGCCATCCCGGCCATCGTGGTGGTCTACTATTTCAAGAACTACACCGTCACACGCGCGCGCACGGTGTGGGCGGTGGTCATTTCGGCGGCGCTGCTGGGCGGAATCCTCTATGGCATCATACCCGGCATAGTCAAGGTGGCCACGTGGTTCGAGCTCTTTGCCGTCAACAATCTGCACTGGGGCTTCAACGTGGGCTCGCTCATCTACGCGCTGCTGCTCGTGGCAGCCGTCATCTACGGCATCTGGTACACCTACGTGCACAACCATGTGATAGCCAACACCATCATCACCGGCGTGGCCGTCATCATACTCGGATACTCGTCGTTCGCCATGGTGGTCATCCGCTCGGTGGCCAACCCGACCATGGACCAGAACTCGCCCGAAGACGTCTTTGCCCTGCAGGACTATCTGAACCGCGAGCAGTACGGCGACCGGCCGCTGTTCTACGGCCAGAGCTTCAACTCGCCGCTCGACCGCGCCGCCAGCGACTACAAGGCACGGCCCATCTACATCCGCAAGGGCGACCGCTACGTCATCAGCGACTATCGCCCCGACTACAAGTACGACACCAAGACCACCATGCTGCTGCCCCGAATGTACAGCCGCGACGAGCGTCACATCCGCGAATACAAGAGCTGGACCAACTTCAAGGGACGCCCCGTGCAGGTGGCCGACGAGGAGAACGGCGGCTACAAGACCATCTACACCCCGACCATGGGCGAGAACCTGAAGTTCCTGTGGAACTATCAGATCAAGTTCATGTACTGGCGCTATTTCATGTGGAACTTCTGCGGACGCCAGAACGACATACAGGGCCACGGCGAGTTGATTCACGGCAACTGGCTCTCGGGCATTCCGCTGATTGACGACATGCTCTACGGCGACCAGGACCTGCTGCCCGACACGCTCAAGAACAACAAGGGCCGCAACGTCTACTTCATGCTGCCCTTCCTGCTCGGCCTGGCCGGCATGTTCTTCCAGTTCGGGCGCGGACGCGAAGGCAAGCACGGATTCGTGATAGTGATGCTACTCTTCTTCATGACCGGCCTGGCCATAGTGCTCTATCTGAACCAGACGCCGCTCCAGCCCCGAGAACGCGACTACGCCTACGCCGGCTCGTTCTACGCCTACGCCATCTGGATAGGCCTGGGAGTGCTCGGCGCCGTCGAGTTCCTGCGCAAACGCCTGCCGGGCAACGTGTCGGCAGTGGCCGCCACGCTCATCTGCCTCGTGGCCGTGCCGGGAGTCATGGCCCAACAGAACTGGGACGACCACGACCGCTCGGGCCGCACCATAGCCCGCGACCTGGCCTATAACTATCTGAACAGCTGCGACGAAAACGCCATCCTCTTCACCAACGGCGACAACGACACCTTCCCGCTCTGGTATGCGCAGGAGGTCGAAGGCATCCGCACCGACGTCCGCGTCTGCAACCTGTCGTACCTGCAGACCGGCTGGTATGTGGACCAGATGAAGCGCAAAGCCTACCTGAGCGACCCGCTGCCCATCTCGTTCACCCACGACCAGTACACCGGCGACCGCGACGTCATCTATCTGATTCCCAAACTCGACCGACCTATAGAACTGAGCGATGCCATGAAATTCGTGGCCAGCGACATCCCGGCCACCAAACGCCTGGCCGAAAGCGACGAACGCATCTGCTACATCCCGAGCCGCAAGTTCAAGCTGACCGTCGACCCCGACTCGGCAGTGGCCGGCGGAGCGGTGTCGGAACGCAAGCGCGGCGAGATAGACAGCGTGATGACCTTCACGCTCAACAAGAGCTACATCTTCAAGAACGAACTGATGGTGCTCGACATGCTGGTCAACGCCGGCTGGAAGCGCCCCATCTACTACGCTGTGACCGTGGGCAGCGAGAACTACTGCGGCCTGCAGAACTACTTCCAGCTCGAAGGCCTGACCTATCGCGTGGTGCCCATCCGCGGCAAGCGCGACGCCAGCGGGCAGTCAGGCACGGTCGACACCGACCGCATCTACACCAACGTGATGGAGAAATTCCGCTGGGGATTCTACAACAAGCCCGGCATCTACCTCGACGAGAACACCATGCGCATGGCCACCAACCTGCGCAACAACCTGACGCGCATGGCCGATGCCCTGATTGACGAAGGCAAGACAGACAGCGCCGTGACAGTGCTCGACAAGACCGTGCTCGAACTGCCGAGCAGCGCCATCCCGCACAACTACTTCTCGCTCCTGATGGCACGCTCCTACTACCGCTGCCACCAGATGGAAAAGGGCGACGCCATCCTCGACGAGTACGCCACCGACCTGACGCAGGAACTCACCTACTATCAGTCGCTCAGCCCGTCGCTGGCACCCGGCGTCAAGAACGACCAGTCGCGCTGCATCGCCCTCTTCACCGAACTCTACCGCCTGGCGTCGGAATTTGACCGCGCCGAACTCGTCGACAAGCTCGAGAGCGGCGCGGCGGCCATAAGCGTCGGACAGAACAACTACTACTGACCCATGGCCGACTGGATAGTCCAACCGCCCGGCTGGTTCCGCAGCCTGCTTGGGCGAGGCACGTGGCGCGGCGACCCGAGTCGGAAAACGGTCTACCTGACCTTCGACGACGGCCCCGTGCCCGAGCAGACGCCCTGGGTGCTCGACGTGCTACGGCGGCACGGCATCCGCGCCACATTCTTCTGCGTGGGCGACAACGTGCGCAAGCATCCCGACGTCTTCAGGCAGCTGACCGAGGCCGGACACGAGGTGGGCAACCACACCTTCAACCACCTGCAGTATTTCCGCACCGCCGCCTCGCGCTACCTCGACAACGCCGACCGCTGCAGCCGCATCGCCGGCAGTCCGCGCCTGTTCAGGCCGCCGCACGGGCAGATGACGCCGCAGGCCGTAGCAAGGCTGCTGCGCACGTTCGACAAGGTGGTGTTCTGGGACGTGATGCCGCGCGACTACGACTGCCGCCTGACGCCGCAGCAGGTGTTCGACAACGTCCGCAGGCACGTGCGCAACGGCTCCATCATCGTCTTCCACGACTCCGTCAAGGCCGGCGATCGGATGCGCCACGCCCTCGAAGCCTCGATAGAATGGCTTGAGCGTAACGGATATTCGTTCGACACGGTCGGCAACATATAATAATATAGAGAGAGAAACATAGTCCGGAAGCCTGCATTCAGGCTCGAAACCAAAAACATATCAAGCAATGAAAATACTTCTGATCGGATCGGGTGGACGCGAGAACGCCTTAGCATGGAAACTGGCCCAGAGCCCCAGATTGTCGAAACTCTACATCGCCCCGGGCAACGCCGGCACGAGCGACTACGGCACCAACGTCGACCTCAACCCCAAAGACCACAGTCAGGTCTGCCAATTCCTGGCCGACGAGCACATCGACATGCTGGTGGTGGGCCCCGAAGAGCCGCTTGTCTGCGGCCTGGCCGACGCCGTGGCATCGTGCGAAGCCACGGCTCACATCCCGGTCATCGGGCCCAAGGCCAAAGGCGCCGCCCTCGAAGGCAGCAAGGAATTCGCCAAGGCCTTCATGCAGCGCCACGCCATACCCACGGCCCGCTATCTGTCGGTGGGCAAGGACAACATCGAGCAGGGGCGCCGCTTCCTCGACACGCTCAAGGCGCCCTATGTCCTCAAGGCCGACGGGCTGGCTGCCGGCAAGGGTGTCCTGATACTCGACAGCCTCGAACAGGCCAAGGCCGAGCTCGCCGAAATGCTCGACGGCAAGTTCGGCGCGGCCAGCAGCACGGTGGTGATCGAAGAATATCTGTCGGGCATCGAGCTGAGCGTCTTTGTGCTCACCGACGGCAGTTCCTACCTGATTCTGCCCGAAGCCAAAGACTACAAGCGCGTGGGCGAGGGCGACACGGGCCTCAACACCGGCGGAATGGGCGCGGTATCGCCGGTGCCGTTTGCCGGCAAAGACTTCATGCAGAAAGTCGAAGAGCGCATCGTGCGCCCCACGGTCAACGGGCTGCGTGCCGACGGCATCCCCTACAAAGGCTTCATCTTCATCGGCCTGATGAACTGCGACGGCGACCCGATGGTCATCGAATACAACGTGCGCATGGGCGACCCCGAAACCGAAGTGGTGATGCCGCGCATCGAGTCGGACCTGGTGGACCTGCTCGAAGCCGCGGGCCGCAACCGCCTGTCGGAAAAGACCATCAGCGTCAGCCCGCAGGTGTGCACCACGGTCATGATGGTGGCCGGCGGCTATCCGGGCAGCTATGCCAAGGGCACGCCCATGTCGGGATTCGACAAGGTGGAGGGCAGCCTGCTCTTCCACGCCGGCACGCGCCACGACGGCGACCGTGTGGTGACCAACGGCGGCCGCGTGATCGCCGTCACGTCGCTCGGCGCCACCAAGGACGAGGCCATCGCCCGCTGCTACTCCAACGTTGACCGCATCGAATACGAGGGCCGCTATTTCCGCCGCGACATAGGCCGCGACCTCGACAAGTACATGAGCCGCTGACGCCTCGGGCACAACGCAATACGCTTAGCAACGATGTTCAAGTTCTTCAACCGAAATAGCTTTGCGGCCTACGCCATGTTGCCGGTCGTGCTGGTGCTCTTCAGGCTGCGCTTGTTCACGTCGGACGTGGTCATATCGCTCGGCGACGAGACGAGCGCGCCGCTGTGGAGCCTGTTCGTCTCGCTCATCGAGGCGAGCCGCATGGCCGGCGCCGCAGTGGCCGTAGCGCTCAGCTGCCTGGCGGCGTTCGAAGTTAACCGCACGTTCAACCTCTTCCGCTTCGGCGAGCATCAGTCCAACCTCGGCGGATTCTTCTACGTGGTGCTGACGGGCGGCTTCCTCGTATCGCACCAGCTGCACCCCGTGCTGGTCTTCATCCCGCTGTTCATGGTGGTGCTGTGCCGCCTGTTCCGCGCCGCCGCCGAGCATCAGCCCACGCGCCTGTGCTTCGACGCCGGACTGTTCTTCGGCATCGGGCTGCTGTGCTGGGGCAAGGCCCTGTGGCTGATGCCGATGCTCTTTGTCAGCCTGCTGATGCTGCACGTGGCCACCTTCCGCACCATGGCGGCCATACTCATGGGGCTGCTCTTCCCACTGTGCGTGGCGGTCCTGCGCTGCCTGTGGATAGAGCGCTTCGAAGAGCTGCTGCAGCTGATGTGGCAGAACGTGGTGACGCCCGTCGCATTCTACAAGACGCACTTCCTCGCACGACTCCATCTGGGCGCGCTTGCGCTGCTGTCGGTGCTTGCGCTGCTGCGCGCCATGCGCTCGCTGGGATCGCTCAAGATTGTGGAGCGCAACCGCATCAGGGTGCTGGTCTGGTTCATGTTCTACACATCGGGGCTCATCATCCTGCCCTACTTCTCGTTCGAGATGCTGCCATTCGCCGCCATCTTCGTGTCGATTCTCGCCGCATCGATGCTGCAGTACTGGAAAAACCCGCGCTGGCAGGAAGGCACGACGCTCGTGCTCATCGGCCTGACGCTGCTGACGCAGTGGTTCGGCTGACGGGCCGCAACCGGACTGGACCTTGGAGCGTATAAACCAACCGTTGAACTTATCCAGAAAAACAATGTCAAACCAAACACTGAAAGTGATGAAAAAGACGCTGCTTACGTTTGCACTTGCACTGGCAAGTGTGTGGCCGGGCAAGGCTCAAGACTGCCTGCCGACAGCCCAGGACTACGAACGATTCATGGAGACCAAGACCCTCGTGGTGATGGACGCCAACACCATGAGCGATTTCAACTTCAAGATCAAGGAGGTCATGAAACGCGTGTGGAACCTGACCAAATACGACTTCATAACCGAAAAGGAATTCGACGTCAAGAAGAACGACCCCTCATACTCGTTCCTGCTGACCACCACCGTGACCTTCGACGCCGACAAGACCAAGGCGCGCTACATCTACCTGAGCCTGCTGATGGGCAAGGAAAAAACCAAAGTCAAGGACCTGCCCGACCTCATCTCGATTCCGCTGGCCTACGCAAGCGTCGAAGACCAGAAATACGCCTACAAGATGGACGCCTTCGTGCGCTTCATCCAGGAGCACGTCAACCTGATGCGCTCCAACCCCAAGCTCATCTCCAAGAATCCGCTGCTCTACTACAACAAGAACATGCAGAGCCTGAGCAACAAGACGCTGTGGCTCATCAAGGAAGACCTGCAGAGCAGCATGCGCACCGAAGAGGCCGTCAAAAAGGTCTACCCCTACCGCTTCCGCTTCGCCACCGAAGAGGAGGTCTCCGAAGCCATCGAGCGCCGCGACCCCGACGTCGCCTTCCTCCACAAGGTGGGCCCCGAAGTCAGCCGCTACAAGACGCGCTGCTACAAGATAATAGTCGGTGCGGCCGACACCGAGTTCTTCTATTTCGACTACCACACCATCGACAAGTCGACGCCCGACAAGCTGCTCGAGCGCGACCTCAAGAAGATGGGCAAGCGATAGGCCTCCGGCAGCGGCCGGCAACAAGACGGCGTCCGAACGGTGACATGTCATCGTTCAGACGCCGTTGGCTTTTCAGTCAGGAAACTTCAGGCGAATCCCCCGCCGCGCTAATCGTCGGTGGCGCAGGGGCAGTCTATCTGCTTGTGCAGATAGTAGAGCATCACGTCTTTGGAGCCGATGTTGGTCGGCATGCGGGTGATGAACCGATAGAACGGCGCCAGCTTCTCCTTGACGCGCCGCGTGAGCGAAATCTGCATCGGGCACGTCACGTCCTGAACCTGGAACGAGGCGTTGATGCCGCTGCCGACTGCCTCAAAATGACGGTCGGCCAGCTTGGCCCCCAGATGCACCTCGCCGCCGTTGATGCTGGCGCGCATGTGGATGGCGGCACACGGGCTGGCGGCTTTCTGCTCAAGCAGCAGGTCGCGTATCTTTTCGGCGCACTGTGCCGATGTGAGTTCGGGGAAAGTGCAGTCGGGCGTGTGACCGAAGATGCCGATGACGTCGGAATTGGAGACCGTCGAGACGATCCCGTTGAAGCTCAATATGGTATTGACGACTGTCTCTCTGAATGTTTCGATGTCGGGCATCACGTTGTGCTCCGGATGCCGGTCGTTTTGCTTGATGCTGATATTGAGAACTATACACTGCGACCGCTTGCGTACATCGGCTGGCGGGGACTGTCGGTGCTCGTCTTGCAACTCCTCGACGGCTGTCGACGTGCGTGGATTAGTAGTGCTCATTTCTGCTGTGGTTTTTAGTCGGTGGCAAAAATAGAATTATTTCATAATAAATGTTAATGCTGGGCAGGAAAATCGCACTCCCAAAGCCGACTTTTTTATCCGCTTTCCGAAACAGCCACAATCGGTTAGCCTTGCCGGAGGTCAGCCGTCAGAAGAATCCGCGCGGCGGGCAGGTGTAGTTGTCGATGTCGAGGCCGAAGCGGCGCATCTCGTCGAGCTCGAGCATCGGCTCCTCGACGCCGGCGGGCAACGGCCGACGGCTGAAAGTGCCGAAATATTGCAGGCAGCCGTCTTTCCACCAGATGGCGTCGCGCAGCTGGGTGCGCAGGTGTCGGCCGATGCTCTCGTGGATGTCGGGCTCTATCTTGCCGCTGACGGCCTGCCATAGTTTCTGCATGGCGCGCACGCTGTCCACTCCGGCCTGATAGTGAGCGCACAGGGCGTCCCACACCGTGCTGCCCGAGGCGGTCGGCGCGTCCCAGGCCATGTGGTGGAACCACAGCAGATATTTTTCGGGGCAGAGCTGCGGACTGTCGTAGAGCCGCGCGAGCGTGTCGGCATACTGTGCCACGGCGTTCGAGCCACGACTGCTGCGGTCGAAGCCGATGCCGTCGGGCGCGGCCTTGTGGTAGTAGGACGGCATCCAGTCGGGGCGGGCGCCGGGCACGTCGCACCATGGTTCGGGTCCGTAGTGATGCCCCCACGCGAACAGGTGGTGGAGGCCCATGGGCATCATGTAGTCCACCACGGCTTCGTGGCTCATCAGCATCATCCGCTCAATGGGTTCGGCATCCTTGCCCTTGAGGCCGAACGTCAGCGCAATCCACTCGCGGGCAATCTGTTGCGGTGTCAGGGCATTGTCCCATGCCATCCGCCCGAAAGCATACCAGTTGGCTTGTGCCAATGTGTTGCCGCACCAGTCGGGCGAGTCGCCCACATTGGCCACGCCGGCCATGGCAGTGATGGCGGAGGCCACTGTGCAGCCGTCGTGAGGCCGGTGGGTGTCGGCGGTCAGCACTTCGTGCCACATGGGCGCCAAGAAGCAGATGTGGTTGCTGAAGCCCGTATATTCCTGGGTTATCTGCAGTTCGGCAGCCACTGCCGTGTGCCGCATTGCGCCGAAGAGCGGGCTGAACGGCTCGCGTGGCTGGAAGTCGACCGGCCCGTTCTTGACCTGCACCACCACGTTGTCGGCAAAGCGGCCGTCGAGCGGCAGGAACTCCTGGCAGGCCTGCTTGGCGCGGTCGGCGTCGGATGGCGAATAGACAAACGCGCGCCACACCACCACGCCCTTGTGGGGCGCCAGCGCGCGCGCCAGCATGTTGGCGCCGTCGGCGTGCGTGCGGCCGAAATCCTGCGGGCCGGGCAGACCTTCGCTGTTGGCCTTGACCAGGAATCCGCCGAAATCGGGAATCAGCGCATAAATGGCGTCGACCTTGCGTCGCCACCATCGCGCCACGCCGGCATCGAGCGGGTCGGATGTGGGCAGACCGCCTATGGCCGCCGGCGACGAGAAGTTGATTGCCAGAAAGACGCGGATGCCGTAGGGGCGCATCACGTCGGCTATGGCGGCCACCTTGCGCAAGCACGTGTCGGCCAGCATCTCGGGCGCGGCATTGACATTGTTGAGCACCACGGCATTGATTCCGATCGAGGCATTGGCACGCGCATATTGTTCGTATCGGACCGACAGCTTGCCGGGCAGATCGCTCCATTGCCACAGCGAACGGCCGGCATAGCCGCGCTCGATGGTGCCGTCCAAATTGTCCCAATGGTTGAGCATCCGCAGCCCATACGACGGCGCCGACGTCCAAGCCGTGTCGGCCGGCAGGCGCAACTGCCTCTGACGCAGCAGGTCGTAGGCCGCATAGAGTGCTCCGACGTCGGTGCGCGAAGCTATGACGCAGTGGCCGCTGCGGATGTCGATCCGGTATTGTTCGGAGGACAGATCCTTGGCTGCGCCTATGCGAATGTCGGCCGTCAGGTCGGCGCCCAGCCCTCTGCGCAGTTCGTCGGCGGCGATACGGGCAGTGGATGTCGTTCGATTGCAGGTCACGGTGGCGGTGCCGGGCGCGGGAGTGCGGCGGAGCCACAGCAGCGTGTCCGATGGGTGAATGGTCGCATGGCTCAGTGCCGATGCCGCAAGGAGCACGACGCTCAAGATTTTTCGGTTGGTCATGGCTGTGATGTGTTTTTTTGATTCCGGCCTCAAAAATACTGCCGTGCCGCCGTGCCTTGTGTGGCGTGCGTTACCAATTTTGTCGGCAACGTTAAAAAAGCCACCGACCGGCCACGCCGGGCGTGAACGATGAAGCGTAAATGTCAATGTCACACTCAGAAATCATGTCGATTGCAGTTTTAAATTTTGTTTTTTGCAAACCAAATGTCATCGTCCTGACGGCAATAAAATAATCGGACATTCGTTTATGAGGGTAGCGTTTAGTTGCTTATATTTGCGACCGTTTTGCTGGTTGGTACAATTTTTCGTTGTAACCGACTGAGCGAAAGCGTCTTTTTAGTTCAATTCCAAAAAAGAATAAATGAAAATCAAGTTCAGTTTGATCTTCAGTCTGGTGTGCCTGTGCATAGCCGTGCTCGAGCCATCGGCGTCGGCGCAAGACATGAAGAAACTTATGTCGGTAGACATTTCGAAATTGTCTGATGCTCAGATCAGCAAGGCTGTGGCCGAAATCAAATCACGCGGCATGACGATGGAAGACGCCTATTCAATGGCCAAGTCGCAAGGCGTCAGCTCCTACAAGATCAACCAGTTCCGCTCGCGCGTCAACAGGCTTTCGAGCGTGGCCGGCAAACAAAAAAGCGCGAGCGCGAGCGCCGACCTCACTAACGACGATGTCGACATAATCCCGCCATACTCCGAGCGCGCCACCTACAACTACACGGCTCTCGACTCCACAATCTTCGGATTCAACATATTCAACAGCGAGCGTCTGAGCTTCGAACCGGGCCAGGTGGCCACCATCAGCGACTCCTACGTCATCGGCCCCGGCGACATGCTCAACATCGACATCTGGGGAGGCTCGCAGCAGAGCTACGAACTTGAGGTCCGCTCCGACGGCTCCGTCATCATCCCGCTGGCCGGTCAGGTGGCCGTGGGCGGGCACACGTTCGCCGAAGCCCGGCGCATGGTGATGTCCAAGCTCAGCAGCCTCTACAGCGACCTGTCGTCGGCACAGCCCAAGACGTTCGCCTCGGTCAATATCGGCACGGTTCGCAGCATCCGCGTCAGCGTCATGGGCGAAGTGTTTGTGCCGGGCACCTACACCGTTTCGGGCGCATCCACCCTCTTCAACGTCCTCTACCTGTCGGGCGGCCCCAACTCCAACGGCTCCTACCGCGACGTGCAGCTGCTGCGCGGCGGCCGGGTGATTGCCCGGCTGGACGTCTACGACTTCCTTGTCAACGGCAAGCCCACGGCCAACGTCAGCCTTGCCGACGGCGACATCGTGATGGTGCCCACCTTCCGCACGCGAGTGTCGGTGGGCGGCATGTTCAAGCGCAACGGCCTGTTCGAAGCCGCCGAGGGCGAAACGGTGGCCGACATCGTGCGCTATGCCGGCGGATTCAAGCCCTACGCCAACTCGGCACACATCGAAGTCTTCCGCCGCACCGAACGCGGACTTGAAGTGCGCGACGCCGACGAGACTTCGAAAATGCTGCTGATCAACGGCGACAGCATCGCCTGCAGCGCCACTCCCGAACGCCGCCAGAGCTGCATCTCCATCGAGCAGGGCGTCTATCGTCCGGGCTCCTACGAATATGTGCAGGGCATGACGCTCAGCCAGCTCATAGCCAAAGCCGGCGGCCTCAGCGCCGACGCCTTTTCGAACCGAGGCGTCGTGATGCGACTGCGCGACGACAAATCCTACGAAACCATCAAATTCGACCCGGTCGCCGTCCAGAACGGCAATGCCGACATCGTCCTTGAGACCAACGACGAGATTCTGCTCTCGGACGTCGACAGCATCATGCCGCGCCGCACCGTCAGAATCTACGGCGCCGTCAACGCCCCCGGCCTCTATGCCTATGGCGACAACATGACACTGGGCGACCTTGTGCTGATGGCAAACGGATTCAACAAGGACGCCTCCACCACGTCAATCGAAGTGTCGCGCCGACTGAGCGACGACATACTGAACAGCTCGTCGAGCAAGACTCGCGAGATAATCAAGATCGAAAACATAGACCGCTCCCTGTCGACCACCGACAGCGGCAGCTCATTCGCCCTGCAGCCGTATGACATCGTGTCGGTCAAGAACATGCCCGGAGCGCGCGACCGCGGCGTGGTGACCGTGATCGGCTGCGTCAACCATGCCGGCGACTTCTCGCTGACCTCGGCCAACGAGACGCTGAGCGGACTCATCGAGCGCGTGGGCGGATTCACCGACGACGCCGACCTGAATGGCGTCAAACTCTTCCGCCGCCGCGACGTCATCACACCCGAAGAGCGTGCGCGCCGCGAGGAGATGATGCGCAAAGACACCACCCTCCGCTTCAGCGACTTCGACTACGAACTTGTGGCCATCGACCTGCCCAAAATCATGAAGAACCGCGACGAAGACATCCTGATGAACAACGGCGACCGCCTCTACGTGCCCAGCCGCACTCAGACGGTACGCGTGTCGGGCGAAGTGCTCAACCCCGTGCTCACCACCTTCATGGATGGCAAGAACGCCAAAGAAGTGGTGATGATGAGCGGCGGCTTCAGCCCGCTGGCCAAGAAAGGCAAGACCTATGTGATATATCCCAACGGATATGCGATGGCGACCAAGCGTTTCCTCTTCTTCACACGCTATCCGCGCGTGGTCAACGGAGCCGAGATAGTGGTTCCCAAGAAACCCGCTCGCGACCGCCTCTCGACCATGCAATGGGTAAGCATCGGCACATCGCTGACCACCATGGCGGCAGTCATCGTGTCGCTGACAAGGTAGCCTAAAACCGAACCGGACCAATCAAGCGAATACTAAAATGACAAAGCAAAACGACAAGAATCAAGGCGAGAAGCAACTCGACCTGTTCAAATATGTGGTGCAGCTGTGGGATGACCGCCGCATCGTAATATGGACCATGGCGGCGTGCGTAGTCATCGGACTCCTGAGCTACATCATGAGACCGACCAAATACAGCACAAGAGCGACCCTGCTGCCATCGTATGCCAGCAGCGAAAGTTCGCTCGGCAACCTGGGAGCGCTGGCTTCGCTGGCCGGCGTCAACGTCGGTGGGGGCACCGGCGGCATCTCGCCCGACCTGTATCCCACTGTGTCGCAAAGCGTACCCTATCTGCTCGAACTGATCAACGTGCCGCTCGACAGCGAAGACTCCGATCGAGCCATGACACTGCTCGACATCGCCAAGGCCGACACCTCGTGGCATTTGGCCGACTACACCATCGGGCTCCCCAGATTAATCTTCCACAAGCTCTTTCCGCCCAAGCCTCTCGACTTGTCCGGCGTGGAGCAGCACTTGGGCCAAGAGCCCGGCGACCGCAAGTTCCGCGTACTGACAGAATACGAGACCAATGCGATGACTAGACTGAGCAATGACATGCTGTCTGTGGACATCGACCCCAACACCGACCTGATTGTGGTCAATGTCACCACCGAAGACCGCCTGATGTGCGCGCAGCTGGCACAGGCGGCGGTCAACCTGCTGCAAGAGTACATCATAAAGTACAAGATTGCGCAATCGATGGAAAACGTCGAGTTCATCGAAAACAGCTACAACGATGCGAAGGTAGAATACGAGCGCGCCCGCGAAGCGCTCTACAACTACACCGACCGCCACCGCGACGTGGTGATCGACCGCACCGAACTGGAATATCACCGGCTGTCGGACACGTTCGACATCGCAGCGTCGGTTTTCAAGACGCTTGCCGAACAACTCAGTCAGGCGCGCATCGCAGTCAAGGCCGAGACGCCCGTATTCTCCATTCTGGAGCCGGTGGTCCTCCCCAAAGAGAAGAGTTCTCCCAAATTCATGCTGACCATGATCGTCAGCCTGTTCCTTGGCGGAGTGATTGGCGTGGCCATAGTGATGTGCCGCATAGCATGGCAGCAGATAACCATAGAGTTCAAAAGCTACAAAAAGGAAGGGAATGAAGAGCCGGTATGATTATCTGATAGTCGGGGCCGGACTGTTTGGCGCCGTCTTTGCGGCCGAAGCGCGCAAGGCCGGCAAACGCTGTCTGGTCATCGACAAGCGCGGCACGACCGGCGGCAACATCCGCTGCGAAGAGATTGAAGGAATCAACGTGCACAAATATGGCGCGCACATATTCCACACATCCAACCGCCAGGTGTGGGACTACGTCAACGCCATCGTCGAGTTCAACCGCTACACCAACCAGCCCGTGGCACGCTACGCCGACAAGCTCTATAATCTGCCGTTCAACATGAACACGTTCAACGCCTTGTGGGGCGTCACCACGCCACAGGAGGCTAAGGACATGATCGAGCGGCAGCGGCGCGAAGCCGGCATCACCGAGCCTCGCAACCTCGAAGAGCAAGCCATCTCGCTGGTCGGCACCGACATATACGAGAAACTGATAAAGGGATACACCGAAAAGCAATGGGGCCGCAAGTGCACCGAACTGCCGGCGTTCATCATCAAGCGACTGCCCGTCCGCTTCACCTTCGACAACAATTATTTCAACGACCGCTTTCAGGGCATCCCTATCGGCGGCTACAACAAGCTGACCGACGGCCTGCTCGACGGCATCGAAGTCCGCTGCAATGCCGACTATTTCGCCGACCGCGAGCACTTCGACCAATTGGCCGACCGCATGGTCTTCACCGGCAAAATCGACGAATACTACGGCTACCGATTCGGCAAACTGCAGTACCGCACCGTGGAGTTCGAGACCGAAACGCTCGACTGCGACAACTATCAGGGCAACGCCGTGGTCAACTACACCGAAGCCACCGTGCCCTACACACGCATCATCGAGCACAAGCACTTCGAGTTCGGCACGCAGCCGCGCACGGTCATCTCGCGCGAATATTCCAAAGAATGGACCGACGGCAGCGAACCGTTCTACCCAGTCAACGATCAGCGCAACAACGACTTGTACGAGCAATACCGCACACTGGCAGCCCAGCAGCCCGACGTCATCTTCGGAGGCCGCCTTGCCGAATACAAATACTACGACATGGACAAGGTGATTGAGCAGGCCCTGGCTGCCGCACGAAAGGAAGGATTGTAGAAAAAACTCAAAAAACGGATTCACAAAACTTAAACATCAGTTCAAAATGAATATAGCAATAGTAGGAACAGGATATGTCGGCCTGGTATCAGGCACATGCTTTGCCGAAATGGGCATCAACGTGACGTGCGTCGACGTCGACCAGAAAAAAATAGACGCACTGCAGGCCGGACTGGTCCCCATCTACGAACCGGGACTCGACGAAATGGTGCTGCGCAACAACCGCGAAGGCCGCCTCAACTTCACGACAGATCTAACCACCGTCCTGAACGACGTAGAGGTTATATTCAGCGCCGTCGGCACGCCACCCGACGAAGACGGCAGCGCCGACCTCAAATACGTGCTGCAAGTGGCACGCACCATCGGCCAGAACATGACAAAGCACGTCCTCGTGGTCACCAAAAGCACCGTACCCGTAGGCACCGCCCGTAAAGTGCGCGCCACCATCCAGGAAGAGCTCGACAAACGCGGCCTCGACATTGAATTCGACGTGGCCTCCAACCCCGAATTCCTCAAAGAAGGCGCGGCCATCAAAGACTTCATGAGCCCCGACCGCGTGGTGGTCGGCGTAGAGTCCGACCGCGCCAGAGAAATCATGAGCCGCCTCTACCGCCCATTCCTGCTCAACAACTTCAGAGTAATCTTCACCGACGTTCCGAGCGCCGAAATGATCAAATACGCCGCCAACTCGATGCTCGCCACCCGCATCTCGTTCATGAACGACATCGCCAACCTATGCGAACTCGTCGGTGCCGACGTCAACATGGTGCGCAAAGGCATCGGCAGCGACTCCCGCATCGGCAGCAAATTCCTCTACCCCGGCTGCGGCTACGGCGGCTCCTGCTTCCCCAAAGACGTCAAAGCACTGATCAAGACCGCCGAAAAGAACGGATACACCATGCGGGTACTCAAAGCCGTCGAAGAGGTCAACGAAAATCAGAAGCATATCCTCTTCGCCAAACTGCAAAAAGCCTACAACGGCGATTTGAACGGCAAGACAATAGCCCTGTGGGGCCTCGCCTTCAAGCCCGAAACCGACGACATGCGCGAAGCCACCGCACTGGTAACCATCAAATTGCTGCTCGAAGCCGGCTGCCGGCTCAAAGTCTACGACCCCGTAGCCATGGACGAATGCCGCCGCCGCATTGGCGACACCGTGACCTACTGCGACGACATGTACGCCGCCACCCTCGACGCCGACGCCCTCCTACTGCTGACGGAATGGAAACAATTCCGCATACCAAGCTGGGGCGTCATCCGCAAATCCATGGCCCGCCCGCTCGTCATCGACGGCCGCAACATCTACGATGCCGAAGAAATGCGACAAAACGGCATGGAATACTATTGCATAGGCAGGTAAAAGAGTATAGGCATTAGCCATTTTACGGCAATTAGCCCCATATAGGACAAAAAAAAAAAAACGAAATCCGCACATACATACCAATTGTGCAGAAACGACAGACGGAGAATACGGATGTGTATTATAAGAGCGGAATTAATATCGCAACGACAGACCAGATTCTAAGCCACAAATGATATACCTGATTCTATTCTTTATAACATCAATCTTGTTTTATGCTGCTCAGCAGCTAAAGGATACGAGCAAAGTGGCCTTCTATGTCTTATCGTATCTGGCCAT
>CALYZD010000041.1 GCA_945607565.1 uncultured Bacteroidales bacterium
CAGAGCAACGAGAGCTGCCAGCGCGAGGCCATCAACACGCAGGCCCTCATCGACAACCGCGTCGACGGCATCCTGGCCTCCGTCAGCAAAGACACCTCCGACATCAGCCACCTGCAGCACGTCATCGATAGCGGCATACCGCTCGTCTTCTTCGACCGCGTGTGCGTCGGCATCGACTGTCACCGCGTCATCACCGACGATTTTGAAGGAGCGCGCATCGCCACCAATCACCTAATAGCCACCGGCTGCCGCCGCATCATGCACCTGACCGGGCCCGAGCAGCTGCTCATCAGCAAGTCGAGGCGCGACGGCTACTGCACCGCCATGCGCGAGCACGGTCTCGACGTAGACCCCGACCTTATCATCGAGTGCGACTCGCCCGAGGCCGTCGTCGAGCAGCAGTCGGCCATCGTGACGCGCGCTTCGGAAATCGACGGCATCTTCGCCATCAACGACAGCACGGCCATTGCCGCCATGCAGCTGCTGCAGAGCAACGGCTATTCGATCCCGGCCGACGTTTCGGTCATGGGCTTCGGCGACGGGCCGCTCACCGAGTTCGTCCGCCCCACGCTCACCACCGTCGAGCAGAAGGGCTACGACATCGGCTTCGAGGCCACTCAGATTCTCATCCGCCAGATAGACAAGGGCTTGGTCAACGTCGATTTCGAGACGCGCGTCTTCACGCCCAAGCTCCATCAGCGCAGCTCCACCCATCCGCTGCCCGACGCCCGCAACTGACGTCGCACGGCAGCCTCCCGAAAACATCACGGCCGCCACTTCACGCTTTTTGCAGTGCAGTGGCGGCCGTTGTCTTTGTGTGCGCGGGCCGATGCCTCAGAGCGTGCGGCCGTTGACCGTCACGCCCTCCAAGCTCATGCCCATGGCCTCGGCGTCGTATTGTCCGACGGTCTCGGCCTCGGCCTCGATGTGGCGCAGGCTGATGTCGGAGAGGCGGTAGTCGTCCGACGTGCGCATGTTCAGGAACATGCTGCAGCGCAGGCTGATGTGGTGCAGGCTGATGTGCCGGGCGTATGACATGGGTCGGTCGGGGCGTCCCTGCAGGTCGTAGAACTGCGTCCAGGGCGCCACGTTGACCATGCGGTCCACGCTGCCTTCGATGTGGCTGATGTCGATGTATTCGTATTTCTGCGGCGTGTCGGGGCGCATCTTGAGCGTCAGGACGCAGCGGGCGCCGTCGGTGTGGCATCGGCGCACTATGATGTTGCGGCTGTGGACCGATTCGCTGCCGCACGTCAGCATGCTGTGGCAGCGTCCGTAGCGGCAGTCTTCCACAATGATGTCGCGGTTGGCGCCGTTGGTGGTGTCGGTGTCGGCCCAGGGTCCCTTGCCGCCCTTGAGGGCTATGGCGTCGTCGTTGACCGACATGTAGCAGTTGCTGATGTGGACCATGGTGCAGGCGTCGAGGTCGATGGCGTCGGTGCTGGGCGCCTTGACGGGCTCGAATGGCGATGTGATGGTCAGCCCCTCCATGCGCAGGCGGCTGCAGCGGTAGAAGTGCGTGGTCCAGAAGGGCGAGTCGCGGAGGGTGACGCCTTGGAGCACCACGTCGTTGCTGCGCGAGACGTAGACAAGGCGCGGCCGGAGCTCGTCCATGTTGGTGCATTTGGGGATGACGGCGCGCCGCAGCCAGAACGAGCGCCAGTAGCGCAGCCCGTTGCCGTTGATGGTGCCGCTGCCGCTGATGCTGAAGCCGTCGCAGCGGTCGGCGTTGACAAGCGCGGCGAAGTAGCGCACGGTGCGGCCTTCGATGCGTGTGTCGACCACCGGGAAGTGGCTGATGTCGTCGCTGCCCTTGAGCACGGCGCCGCTCTCGAGGTGCAGATGGGTGCCGGGTGCAAAAAAGAGCGATCCGCTCAAGAAGACGCCCCGCGGCACCACCACCACGCCTCCGCCCCTCTCGGCCGCCAGGTCGATGACGCGCTGGATGCGCTCGGTCTGGAGCAGGGTGCTGTCCGAAGCCGTTGCGCCATAGTCGGTTATCAGATAGCGACGGCCGGCGGTGTCGGGCGTTTCGGCCCGCTGTGAGAACCATTCGGGGATGGGCGTTCCGTCGGGAAACGACTGCGACTGTGCCGATGCCGTGGCGGCTGCGGCCAGTGCGGTTGCCAGCAGTGTCAGCCGGCATGCTTTGCAAATGTTCATAATGCTGAATGTGTGTGATTTTAACGCTTGTGGGCGGACGGCTCTGCATCGTCCGCCATCACACAAAGATAGCGCTCGGGGGGCTTGCCGGCATGGATTATCCGTCACAAGGCATGGACGATAGTGTCTGTCGGCCACCAAGCGCTGCCGCCCGTCGGGAGCGGCGCCGTGCGGGCTAACTATTTGGGCGCCTTGAAGTAGAGCACGGCTCCGATGATGGAAAAAACGATATTGGGCAGCCACACGGCCAGCAGCGGCGGCATGCTTCCGCTGACGGCGAACGTGGTGGAGATGGTCAGGAACAGGATGTAGGAGAAGCTCAGCGCGATGCCCACCACTATGTTGAGTCCCATGCCGCCCCTCACCTTGCGCGACGACAGCGACACCCCGATGAGCGTCAGGATGAACGACGCGAAGGGCGAGGCTATGCGCTTGTAGAGCTCTATCTGGAACTCCTCGATGTTGCCCAGGCCGCGCCGCTGCTGCTCGGCAATGTAGTGGCGCAGCTCGCTGTTGTTGAGCATCTCGAACGATTTGCGCTCCGACTTGAAGTCGGACGGCAGCACGTTGATGGCCGTGTCGACCTCGGCTCCCGACGTCATGGTGTGGGCCACGCCGTCGGGCGCGAAGTCCCAGCGGCGGTAGTTCCTGAGCGTCCAGACGCACCGCAGCGAATCGTACTTGGCTGTCCGGGCCCACAGGCGCGACACCAGCCGCTCGCCGTCGTACTGCTCGATGTTGAAGCGGTCGCCGCTCTCGCGGAACGAATAGTATCGGCCCATGTAGACGAACACGCCGGGCGAAATCTGCATGTGCATGTCGCTCAGGCCCACCTCCTTGCGCGTCTTGACGTATTGGTTCTCGAACTCGATGCGCGTGCGGTTGGCCGGCGGGATGACGTATCCGCCCAGCATGAACGACAGCACGGCTATGATGGCGGCTCCCTCGAAATAGGGCACCATCATCCGCCTGAAGCTGACGCCGCTCGACAGGATGGCGATGATCTCGGTCTGCGCGGCCATCTTGGAGGTGAAGAAGATGACGGCGATGAACACGAAGAGCGGCGTGAAGAGGTTGGTGAAGTAGGGTATGAAGTTGAGGTAATAGTCGAACACGATGGCCGTCAGCGGCGCTTTGGAATCCATGAAGTCGTCCATCTTCTCCACCAGGTCGAAGACGATGGAGATGCTGATGATGAGCGCGATGGCGAAGAAGAATGTGCCGAGGAACTTGCGGAGTATGTAGAGGTCGATCGTCTTCAAAACGGGTGGCTTTTGGTTTTCGGGGCGTAAAGATAATGCAATTTGGTGTCGGCAGGCCTGATTTTGTTGCGAAAGACGCGCGCGCCGTCAGAGGCGTCGCGCCACGATGTAGAGCGGATTGTAGGTCAGCGGCAGGGTGCCGTCGGCGCGGCGCAGGCGCTCGCATCCCTCGGCAAAGCGGCGCGCCTCGGTCATGCCCATGGGCCCGGCCGGCAGTGCGTTGACGCCGGTGGCGCGCATGTGCCGCATCATCTGCCGCACCGTGCCGAAGCCCAGTGTGACGCGCTGCGTGTCCAGCTCTTCGAGGTCGAAGAGGCTGTCGGTCCATGCGCGCCAGTCGTCGGGGGTGGGGTAGTGGAGGCCGCGCCCGGTGAGCGTGCGTATCTCGCGATAGTTGTCGGGCCCGAAGGTGGCCACGGCCATGATGCCGCCCCGCCGCAGGCTGCCGGCCGCCTTGCTCACGAAGGTGCGGCCGCTGTCGAACCACTGGACTGCCGAGGCCGACACCACGGCGTCGGCTTCGGGCCACGGGGCGTGCTCGGCGTCGGCCTTCAGCGCCACCATGTCGCATCCGGCGCCGGCCGCCCGGCATTTGGCCACGGCCACGTCGAGCATGGCGGCCGAGATGTCGTTCAGATAGTAGCGCGCCGGCTGCCGGCTCACAATCAGCGCGGCGCTGAGCAGGCCGGTGCCGCAGCCCACCTCGAGCACGGTGGCGCGGCGCGCGAGCCGGCTTTCGAGCATGGCGGCCAGGCGTGCGGCAATGTCGGCCTGCACCACGGCGTTGCTGTCGTAGGTGGCCGATGCCGCGCCAAACTGATGCTCTATCAATGCCTTGTCGTTCATTGGGTTGATGCCCGGGGCCTTGCCTGCGGGCGGCTGCAAAAATCGCACTTTTTGTCGGTCCGCCCAACAGGCCCCGGCCGGCGCGGTGTTAAAAAAGGTGTACGCCGCCCCGCCCGCAGCCCGAAAAGGTCGGCTTCCGCTCTGTTCCAAAGCATCTTTTTGCTTACATTTGCCGCCGCAAAAGTCAAGACGGAAAACACGATGAAGAAACCGACCAAAAGCGCGTTGAGGTCACCCAGGACGGTGCGGCACCACAGGGTCGTCGTCTCGTTTTCGGACGAAGAGCTGGCCGCCATCGACGCATTCTGCAAAAAATACAGGGCCAAGTCGCGCACGTCGGTGGTCCGCTCGGCTGCTCTGCGCGCGGTCATGGGCCAGCTGATGACGGACTATCCCACATTGTTCTGACAAAACTCACGGCCGGCGCGCCGCTGCGGTTCGAATAATCTGGATATTATTTGCTACATTGGTCGGCCAATGCGGTCTGCACCCGACGCAGGCCCAACTCAAAGTCAGGAAGCAATGCCAACGGAAGAATCAAAAAACGAAAAGCTCTACTACACCATCGGCGAGGTCGCCGGGATGTTCGGAGTCAACGCGTCGCTCATCCGCTATTGGGAGGGACGCTTCGACATCATCAAGCCCCACAAGAACCGCAAGGGCAACCGCCTTTTCACCGCCAAGGACATCGACAACTTCAGGCTGATCTATCACCTTGTGAAAGAGCGCGGCATGACGCTCGAAGGCGCGGCGCAGAAGCTGCGCGAGAACCGCGACGACACCGTCAACAACTACGAGGTGGTGCGCCGGCTCGAAGATATCCGCAATCTGCTAATCGAAATCAGAGACAGCATAGAATGAACGCCACCCGACCCATAGCCGACGCCATTGCCGCGCTCGAAGAGGCCTTTCCGCCGGCGCTGCAGGAGAAGTGGGACAACAGCGGCCTGCAGACCGGCAATCCGCACGACGCGCTGACCGGCATCCTGCTGGCCGTCGACGTGACCGAAGCTACTGTGGACGAGGCCGTAAGCCTTGGCTGCAACCTCATCGTGTCGCACCATCCGCTCATCTTCGGCGGAGTCAGGCGCCTGACCGGCGCCGACGCCACGCAGCGCATCCTGATCAAGGCCATCCGCCACGGCATAGCCGTCTACTCGGCCCACACCAACGCCGACCGCGCCCGCGCCGCCACCTCCAGTCTGATGGCCGACTGCCTGGGCCTTGCCGACCGCACCGTGCTGGTGCCCGCCGCCGGCAGCCTCGTCAAGATAGTGACCTACGTGCCCGCCGCCCATGCCGAGGCCGTGCGCCGCGCCATGTTCGACGCCGGAGCCGGCTGCATCGGCAACTACGACTGCTGCTCGAGCAACGCGCCCGTTACCGGCACCTTCCGCGCCGGCGAGGGCACGCACCCCTTTGTGGGCGAGCCGGGGCGCCTGCACTCCGAGGCCGAAGTCAGGATAGAGACCATAGCGCCCGAGCACTGCCGCCGCGCCGTGACGGCCGCCCTCTGCGCCGCCCATCCCTACGAGGAGCCGGCTTTCGACATCTTTCCGCTGCTGAACGACTGGGGCGGATGCGGATACGGAGTGGTGGGCCGTCTGCCCGAGCCGATGCCCAAAGAGCGCTTTCTGGCCGCCGTCAAGGAACGATTCGGCTGCGGCGCGCTCCGCTTCAGCGATGCCGACACGCCCATCGTCAGCCGCGTGGCCATGTGCAGCGGCAGCGGCAGCGAGTTCATCGGGCGGGCTATGGCCGCCGGCGCGCAGGCCTACGTGACGGCCGACGTCAAGTATCACAGCTACTTCGAGGCCGAGGGCCGGATGATGATTGTGGACGTGGGACACTACGAGAGCGAACAGTTCAGTAAGATTCTTTTTAGGCAAGCACTTATTAAAAAAATGCCTACATTTGCACCCTGTTTATCAACCGTAAATAGCAATCCTATAAAATACTATTAGCGTAATATGGCTACTGAAACAAAGGCAAACACTAACGAGCTGTCGATAGAAGATAAGCTGAAGGCACTCTACGACTTGCAAAAGGTCAGCACAGAGATTGACAAGATCCGCACGCTGCGCGGCGAACTTCCGCTCGAAGTCCAGGACTTGGAGGACGAAATAGCCGGTCTGGAGACGCGGGTGCAGAACCTCGACGAGGAGGTCAAGAAACTTAGCGACGCCATAGTTGCCAAGAAGAACGAAATCAAGGAGAGCGAACTTCAGATCAAGAAGTACGAGGCGCAGCAGTCGTCGGTGCGCAACAACCGCGAATACGATGCCATCTCGAAAGAGATTGAATACCAGAATCTTGAAAAGGAACTGAGCGAAAAGCGCATCAAGGAATACACCGCCGAGATGAAGAAGAAGAAGGAGCTTTCGGACACCTCGAAAGCCGTCATCGAAGAGCGCACCAAGGACCTCGAAGTCAAGAAGAGCGAGCTCGACACCATAGTGGCCGAGACGCGTCAGGACGAGGAGAACCTGAGCCGCAAGGCCGACGAGATAAGCGCCAGCATCGACCAGCGCCTGCTGACGGCCTTCAACCGCATCCGCAACAACGCCCGCAACGGCCTGGCAGTGGTCACGGTGCAGCGAGGTGCCTGCGGCGGCTGCTTCAACACCATCCCGCCACAGCGCCAGCTCGATATCCGCCTGCGCAAGAAGATAATCGTGTGCGAATATTGCGGCCGCATCCTTGTCGACGAGATGGACCGCAAGGACGAAGAATAAAACAGCCGGGCCGCCGCAAGCCGACCGGGGAGAAAAAAGGAAACGATACCTATCGGGTTTTCATCGCATTGCAGATGAAACCCGATGCTTTTTTTTGTGGGAGAATCAGAATGTTCATCTTGGCCGATAATCAAGACATCACCCGCATGGGGCTGACGCAGCTGCTCTCGGCCGAGCTCTCGGCCACGCCGCTGACGGCCGCCACCAAGCAGCAGCTGACGCAGCATCTGCTGGCACACGCCGACGCCGTGGTGGTGCTCGACTACACGCTGTCCGACTTCCGCACGCCCGACGAGCTGCTCGTCTTCGTACAGCGCTTTCCGCAGGCGCAGTGGCTGCTCTTTTCCGAATCGCTGAGCGAGGCCTTTGTGCGCCGCGTCTCGGCCGAGTCCAACTTCGGCATAGTGCAGAAGGACTGCGCCGCTGCCGAGATAGTGACCGCCCTGCGCTGCGCCGCCGCCGGCGAGCGCTATCTGTGCCATCAGGTAACCAACATGCTGCTGAGCGCATCGGCCGGCCGCAGCCCCGAGCCCGACTCGACCCTGACCCAGTCGGAGCGCGAGATTCTGAAGCTCATCGCCCTGGGCAAGACCAACAAGGAGATTGCCGCCATGCGCGTGTCGAGCATCCACACCATAGTGACGCATCGCAAGAACATCTTCCGAAAAATCGACGTCAACAACGTCTACGAGGCCACCAAATACGCCCTGCGCGCCGGCCTGATAGACCAGGCAGAGTACTACATCTGACGCGCGCCCGTGCGCGCCGCAAAGAGCATCGCCCGCAAGCCGAATCGTTTTCCGGCCTGCGGGCGATGTTCTTTTTCCCCGGGTCAGCGCTCCCCTTATTTGGTGATGAGCGCGAGGAGCCACAGCAGCACCACCGAGCCTATGGTGGCCGAGACGATGTCGGCCAGGATGCCGTAGGAGGCGAAGCCGATGAGCCCCAGCAGGAAGTGGCCCACAAAGCTGCCTATGATGCCGATGATGATGTTGACCAGCACGCCGCTGCCTTTGCCCTTGACGATTTTGCTGCCCAAGAAGCCTGCTACCAGGCCGATGATGATTGTGATGATGATGTTCATTGTGGTAAGAATGAATTTGGTGAAACGATGGTAAATATAGTCAGTTAGTCCGAAATATCAACCGCCTCGGGGCGGCCGATGCCGGCAAAATCCATGCGTTCGATGTCGGCCTCGGCAATGGCCGCCGTCAGCGAGAAGCGGAGGCGCGCTTTGCCCTGAGGCACAGTGGGGTAGCGGATGGGCAGCACGTAGAAGCCCTGCGCCCTGAGCCGTGCGGCCGCCTCGACGGCCGAAGCGTTGGTGCCCGTCAGCAGGGGGACGATGTGCGAGATGCACTGCGTGCCGGCCTTGCGTGCCAGCGCTTCCGACACGGCGCGCAGCCGGCGGCGTTCGGCCGTGAGCCCGGGCAGGCGCTCCACCACAAAGCGGGTCCATGCCACGCACACGGGCGGCAGTCCGGTGGTGAAAATCATGCTGCGGCTGTGGTTGACAAGGTAGCGTCGCAGCAGGTCGGAGCAGCTGACGAAGGCGCCCATCGACGCCACGGCCTTGCCGAAGGTGGCCACCAGCAGGTCGATGTCGGCAATGGCGCCCTGCTCCTCGGCAATGCCGAGTCCGCGCTCGCCGCGCACGCCAAAGGCATGTGCCTCGTCCACATACAGGTAGGCGTCGAAGCGTCGCTTCAGGTCGGCCAGGCGGCGCAGGTCGGCAATGTCGCCGTCCATGCTGAAGATGCTCTCGGTGACGATGAAGGCGTTGGCGTAGAGGTGGCGGTGCCGTTGGAGGAGGCGCTCCAGATGGTCGCAGTCGTTGTGGGCGAAGCGGATCATGGTGGCCTGGCTCAGGCGCAGCCCGTCGATGATGCTGGCGTGCACCAGCTTGTCGGCAAAGATGACGTCGCGGCTGTCGGTGAGGGCGGGCAGGATGCCGATGTTGGTGTGATAGCCGCTGGGGTAGACCAGGGCGGCCTCGCGCCCGAAGAGGCGGCAGAGCGTCTGCTCGAGGGCGGCGTAGTGGCGGTGGTCGCCGGTGAGCAGTCGCGACGAGCACGCGCTCATCATCGACGCGTCCAATGGCTGGCCGTCGGCAAAGGCCTGCCAGAGGTCGCCGCGCTGCGACAGACCCAGATAGTCGTTGGACGACAGGTTGATCATCCCCTCGGGCACGGGGCCGGGCAGTGTGCGCAGGTTGTCGGCGTCGGCAAGTGATTGGAGGTCTTCGGTGTAGTTCATGTCTTGAGTGTCGTTTTTTTGCAGGATTCGATATTGACGGTTGGTTCGGTGTGTCGGGCCGGTCAGCTCCGGGCCTGCGCCCTGCGCATGTCGGCAAAGGCCGAGACGAGCACGGGGATGGTCACCACCAATGCCAGTGCGTCGCTGACGGCCTGGCACATCTCAAGGCCGGTCAGCCCCCACAGCCTTGGCAGGATGAAGATGAGCGGGATGAAGAAGATCCCCTGCCGGGCGGCGGCCAGCAGGTTGGCGCGCCACGGCTTGCGGATGGTCTGCATCAGCATGTTGCCGGTGATGATGACGGCGCCGAGCGGGTAGGACAGCAGCTGGAAGCGCAGCACCTGCGAGCCTATGCCGATGACGTCGGGGTCGTTGCGGAAGAGGCTGATGAGGCTTTCGGAGCAGGCGAATCCGGCTATGGCGATGACGGTCAGGAAGACCGTGCCCACGCGCACGCAGAAGGCGAATCCCGAGCGGACGCGCCCGTAGAGGCCGGCGCCGTAGCAGAATCCGCACATGGGCTGGAAGCCTTGCCCCAGGCCCACTATGGCGGCGTAGACCAGCATGGTGATGCGGTTGACCACCGCCATGGCCGCTATGGCTGCGTCGCCGTAGGCACCCGCCGCCACGTTGAGCGTCACGGCCGACACCGCCGCCAGCCCCTGACGGCTGAGCGAGGGCGTGCCTCCGGCCAGAATCTCGCGCACGTAGAGTCGGCACGGCGTGAAGTGGCGCCAGTGGTAGCGTATGTTCTCGCCACGGCGGCTCATCAGCAGCAGCACCGCAAAGCTCGTGGCCTGGCCGCTGACCGTGGCAAGAGCCGCGCCGCGCACTCCCATCTGCAGGCCGAAAATCAGCACCGGGTCGAGCGCCACGTTGACCACGGCTCCCGACAGGATGCCGAACATGGCGTAGCGCGCGTTGCCCTGGAAGCGCATCTGGTTGTTGATGCAGAGCGCGCCCGTCATCAGCGGAGCGCCCAGCAGGCTGATGCCCAGATACTGCTCGGTGTAGGGCAGAATGGTGGGCGTGCTGCCCAGCCACACCGACAGCGGCCTGAGCACGGCATGGCCCACTACGGCTATCAGCACGCCGGCCCCGAGGGCGTAGACCAGCGCGGTGGAGGCCATCTGCTCGGCGCAGACGCGGTTGCGCGCCCCAAGCTGCCGCGATATGTAGTTGCCCGACCCGTTGCCGAAAAAGAAGCTGACGGCCTGCACGAAGAACATGACCGAGAAGACGATGCCCACGGCCGCCGTCGACGGGGTGTCTATCCGTCCCACAAAAAACGTGTCGGCCATATTATATAGGCTTGTCACCAGCATGCTGGCTATGGTGGGCAATGCCATGGTGCACACCACGCGCGGAATGGAGCCGCCGGTCAGAAAGGTGTAGTTGTCGGTGCGTGGCATGATGCGGTGTGCGGGTGAATGATTCTGTGTGTGTCTGCAAACTTAGCAACAACAATCGGAAGGCTGCACCCAACCCGCCCCGACGATAACAAAAATTAACCTCGGCCGCCCCGAACACCCCTGCACGCTTCGCCGAAGCCACACCGAAGCCACACCGACGGGTCAGTGCGCCGCCGGCAGTGCTAAAATGTGTTTAGAGTTGCACAAATGCCTGCCTGCAAGCACCGGCTTTTCACAAATCGACATACTTAGTTGCAAACGTTATATGTTCTACAACATACGCCACCATCTCAAACGTTTGCGGAATCGTTTGTGCAACCGTTTGAGGTTAAATGTCCGGCAGGGCACTCTCGGCGAGGCTTAAAAAGTGTTTCGCGCCAATGGCTTCATCCTAATTTTGCTCCCGTGAGAAATGAAACGACCGCAAGGTCAGCAAACCGAAACGACCAAAAAACAGCCACAAAGACACAAAAAAGAGTGAATTGGGATTAATCAAATCAAACAAAAACAAAGTATTATGAACGAAAGGTTATTAACAAGAAGAATCCTGTTTCTGCTGCTGGGCATCTTTTGCATGTCGGCAGTCAGCGCACAGACCACTGTGACAGGCGTTGTCAAAGATGCCGCCGACGGCACACCGCTTCCGGGCGTGTCGGTGCTTGTCAAGGGCACCACCCGAGGCACCATCACCGATTTCAACGGTAACTACTCCATTCAGGTCCAGCAGGGCGAGACGCTCGTGTTCTCGTTCATCGGCTACATCTCGCAGGAGGCCGTGGTGAGCGGCGCGACGCTCAACATCAGCCTCGAGTCGGACGTGCAGAACGTCGATGAGGTCGTGGTCATCGGCTACGGCGCAGCCAAGAAGAGCGACGCCACCGGCTCGGTGATAGCCATCAAGCCCGACGAGAAGAACCGAGGCCTGGTGACCAACGCGCAGGACATGATGCAGGGCAAGATTGCCGGCGTCAACGTGACCAGCGCGGGCGGTACGCCGGGTGCCGGTGCCACCATACGCGTGCGCGGCGGCTCTTCGCTCAACGCCTGCAACGACCCCCTCATCGTCATCGACGGTCTGGCCATGGACAATCAGGGCGTCAAGGGCCTGTCGAACCCGCTGTCGATGGTCAACCCCAACGACATCGAGAGCTTCACGGTGCTCAAGGACGCGTCGGCCACGGCCATCTACGGTAGCCGAGGCTCCAACGGCGTCATCATCATCACCACTAAAAAAGGACGTGCCAACATGGCTCCCAAGTTCAGCTACAACGGCAACGTGTCGGTGTCGATGAAGACCGAGACGCTCGACGTGCTCGACGGCAATGAATATCGCGAGTTCATCAAGTCGTACTACGGCGAGGATTCGGACGCCGCCAAGCTGCTGGGCACCGCCAACACCGACTGGCAGGACGAGATCTATCGCACCGCAGTCAGCCACGACCACAACCTGACCGTGCAGGGCGGCGTGGGCAGCATGCCCTATCGCGTCAGCGTGGGCTACACCAATCAGGAAGGTATCCTCGAGACCAGCAAGTTCGAGCGCGTCACGGCCAACCTGAACCTGAACCCGTCGCTGTTCGAAGATCACCTCAAATTCAACGTCAACGCCAAGCTGATGTATGCCAAGAACAACTATGCCAACACCGACGCCATAGGAGCCGCCGCCCGCATGGACCCCACTCAGGAAATCCGCAGCGACAATCCGGACTTCGCCAACTTCAACGGCTACTTCACCTGGACCGACAAGGGCACCGCGCTCAACGATCCCAAATGGCCGCTGACGGCCAACAGCAACGCCGTGTCGAACCCGCTGGCGCTGCTCAACGAGAAGGACGACCGCGCCGACTCCTACGACTACATGGGCAATCTCGAAATCGACTACAAGATTCACGGCCTCGAGGATCTGCGCCTGCACATGAACTTCTCGGGCGACTGGTCGAACGGCAAGCAGAAGACCGACTACGCGCCCTGGGGCCCGTCGAACACCTACTACGGCAACTCAGGCTATTCGAAGGAAAACAAGTATAACCTGATTTACAGCGCCTACGCACAGTACAACAAGGACCTGAACGCGCACCACTTCGACGTGATGGCAGGCTACGAATGGAGCCACAAGAAATACTGGGGCAACCAGGCCTACGCCGGCATCTACCCGACGACCAACACCGAGCACCCGGGCGAGCAGTACAAGCCCTCGGCTTCGGAATGGAAGCAGGAGAGCTACCTCGTCAGCTTCTACGGCCGCGCCAACTACATCGCCTTTGACCGCTACATGCTGACGGCCACCGTGCGTCACGACGGCTCGTCGCGCTTCAAGGACCACTGGGCGACCTTCCCGTCGGTGGCTCTGGGCTGGAAGATCAACGAGGAATCGTTCCTCTCGGGCATCGAAAAGCTCAACGAACTCAAGCTGCGCCTCGGCTGGGGCGAGACCGGACAGCAGGACGGCATCGGCAACTACAACTACTTCGCATCCTACAACGTCAACAGCTCCAACGCCGACGGACGTTACCCCATCAGTGGCGTCAACAACGACGGCTTGCTCTATCGCCCCGACGCCTATAACCAGGACCTGAAGTGGGAAACAACCGCCACGTGGAACGTCGGACTCGACTGGGCCCTGTTCGGCAACCGACTGCTCGGCAGCGTCGACTACTACTATCGCGAAACCACCGACCTGATCAACACCGCATCGGTTTCGGCCGGCTCCAACTTCCGCAACCAGGTGATATCCAACATCGGCTCGCTCGAGAACAAGGGCGTCGAGGTGTCGCTGACGGGCCGCCCCATCCAGAACGACAACTGGCAGTGGGAGATCACGGCCAATGCCACCTACAACGACAACGAGATCACCGAACTCACCGGCGAATCGTCGATTGTGAAGACGGGCGGAATATCGGCCGGCACGGGCAACACCTGTCAGGCTCATGCCGCCGGCTATGCGGCATCGTCGTTCTACGTCTATCAGCAGGTCTACGACGAGCAGGGCCGTCCGATTGAGGGCGTCTATGTGGACCGCAACGGCGACGGACAGATTTCGGAGAGCGACAAGTACTTCTACCAGAGCCCGGCCGCTCCGCTCACATTGGGCCTGAGCTCGCGCCTGCAGTACAAGGACTGGGACTTCGGATTCTCGCTGCGCGCCAGCATCGGCAACTACGTCTTCAACGACACACAGGCCGGATACGTCAACGTCGAGAAGCGCTACGACAGCTCGTTCGCCTATCTGCAGAACGTGACCCCGACGTCGCTCGCCAACGGCTGGAAGACCTACGACAACGTCCTGTCCGACTACTTCGTGCAGAACGCCAGCTTCCTCAAGTGCGACAACATCACGCTCGGATACTCGTTCGGCGGCGCCAACCGTCTCTCGGGACGCGTCTACGCTTCGGCCTCCAACGTCTTCACCATCACCGACTATGACGGCATAGACCCCGAAGTGGACGGCGGCATCGACAACTACATCTATCCGCGCCCGCTGACCATCCTTGTCGGCCTTAACCTCAATTTCTAATCGACCACCATAAAAAGAATCAAGAATATGAACTTCAAGTATTTCAAAAATATAGTTCCTGCAACGGCCATAATGCTTGCAGCGGGGATGGGCGCCTGCACCGACGACTTGGACGTCACCCCGATTGACCCGAGTTCGACCATGGTCGTGAGCGAACCCTCGCTCTATGCCAAATGCTACGCCAACATGGCTCTGGCCGGTAACACCGGCGCCAACGGCGACTGCGACATCGATGTCCCCGACGGCGGCACCACAGGCTTCGTGCGCCAGCTCTTCAACGCCAACGAGCTGACGACCGACGAGGCCATGTGCAGCTGGGGCGACGACGGCATCCCGCAGTTCAACTACAACACATGGGACGCTTCGCACCCGATGCTCAAGGGCTTCTACTACCGACTCTATACGGGCGTCAGCTATTGCAACCACTATCTCGACGTCTGCGGCGGGGCCGATGCCACACGTGCAGCCGAGGTTCGCTTCTTGCGCGCTCTCTACTACTATTACTTGATGGATTGCTACGGCAACGTGCCCTTTGCACTGGCCATTTCGAGCGACACGCCCGAGCAGATCCAGCGCGCCGACCTGTTCGAATGGATCGAGTCGGAGCTCAAAGCCGTGCAGCCCGACATGCTCGCATCGGCCGCCCGCACCAGTGCCGACCAGGGCTACGGCCGTGCCGACCAGGACGCCGTCAACCTGCTGCTGGCCCGCATGTATCTCAACGCCGAGGTCTACACCGGCACCGCACGCTGGGCCGAGGCCAAGGAATATGCCGAGAAGGTCATCAACGGACCGCACAAGCTCTGGACGGCTGCCGCAGGCGGATTCAGCGCCTACCAGATGCTCTTCATGGGCGACAACGGCGAGAACGGCGCATCGTGCGAGGCCATCCTGCCGCTGCTTCAGGACGGCGTCACCACCACATCGTGGGGCACCACGCTCTTCCTGATGGCATCGACATGGAAGGCCGACATGGACGAGGACAACAACTACGGCACCACCGAATTCTGGTCGGGCAACCGCTCGCGCAGCCAGCTGCTGGCCAAGTTCTTCCCCAACGGCGACGCGCCAGCAGCCGGCGTGGCCGAGATGGTGGCCAAGGCAGCCGACGACCGCGCACTCTTCTTTGGCAAGTCGCGCGAACTGGTGGTGAGCAAGCCTTCGGAATTCACCTCGGGCTATTCGGTGGCCAAATATCGCAACACCTACTCCACCGGCGAGACCGGACACAACTCGCAGTTCGTTGACGCCGACTTCTTTCTGCTCCGCTCGGCCGAGGCCTACCTGATTGCCGGCGAAGCCGACGCTCGCCTCAACGGCGGCATCACCACAGCCACCGGCACGGGCTATCTCAACCAGCTGCGCACACGCGCCAACGCTGTCGAGATGAAGCAGTTCTCGCTCGACCAGATTCTCGACGAACGCTCGCGCGAGCTCTACTATGAGGGCCACCGCCGCACCGACCTCGTGCGCTACGGATACTTCGGCGGCGACAACAGCGGCAGCTACCTATGGGACTGGAAAGGCGGCGTGGCCACAGGCGTCAGCTTCGGCGCGCACCGCAACGTGTTCGCACTGCCGTCCGAAGACGTCAACGCCAACCCCAAACTCACCCAGAACCCGGGTTATTAATTCATAATCAGAGAAAGGAACAAACGTCATGAAACACATATCATCCTACGCCGCACTGCTCTTCGCAGCATCGCTGGCAACGGTCGCCTGCAGCGACGACCACGATTCGAATCCGACCATGCTGACCAGCCCGTCGGGATTCACGCTCAACGAAATATCGGCCACTGGCGGCCTGATTGACATGGAGGCCTCCAAGAGCCTCAGCCTGACATGGTCGCAGCCCAAGTTCACCGACCTCGGCGCGCCCGTGGTGGCCACCTACACCGTGCAGCTCTCCACCACAGGCCAGTTCTCGCAGCTCTACGACGCCACTGCCGACGATAACTCGGCGGCCGACTACATAGCCCTCGACGAGACCTACACCAAGTGCTCGGCCAGCGTCAGCACCGAGGCCATCGACCGCGCCATGGTGCAGCTCAACGCATGGGCCGAGACCGAAGTGCCCGACGCTCAGGAACTGCACCTGCGCATCAAGGCCGCCGTCCGCGACGCTTCGTTCGTCGAATATGGCACGATTGTGTCCAACGTGCTCAAATTCACCGTGTCGCCCTACTACATCGAGCTCAAGGACGCCACGCCCATCATGTGGTATCTGGTCGGCAACCTGTTCGGCGGCAAGTGGGGCTCCGACATCGGCGAGACGGCTCTGCCCATGTTCCTCAAGCCCGACTATGCCTACGACAAGAAGACCGGCGCCGGCGAAATAGAGTACACCAACTACTTCATCACCGGCGACTACGACAACACCAACGGCAACGAGTCGAGCACGGCGGGCTTCAAGATCCAGCCCTCCGACTTCAACTGGGACCTGGGCATGACCGGCAAGGGCGACGGCTCGAAGGGCACCATCATCTATCGCAACAAGGGCGAGGACGGCGGACACATAGTGGCTCCCGAAGACGGCTACTACACCGTGACCATGAACACGGCCGACAACACGGCCACCATGACCAAGTATGAGGGCGACGTGACGGTCTACAGCTCGGTGGCACTGTCGGGCTCGTTCAACGGCTGGGACCGCACCGAGATGCTGCCCTACAACAAGGAGGGCGTCGAGAACCACGCGTGGTACCTCGTCATTGAGGCCACCGAAGACCTCGTGTCAGAGCGCGGCAACGTCGAGTTCAAGTTCCGCACCGGCGACGACTGGCTGGGCTTCGGCACCTCCGACGGCACCTACACCACCTACGGCACGGCCGGCAGCGGCTCCAACCTCGGCCTCCCGGTGGGCGCCACCTATGTCATCTCATTCAACGACATCACCAAGGCATTCAGCATTCAAGTGAAGTAAAACACATTTTAAAAGACAGAAGATTATGAACAAGAAGATATTAATGGCACTCTCGGCCTGCACCCTGGCCTTTGCCGCCTGCGACGACGACTACGACGACTGGGCAGCGCCGCAGAGTAACCCTCAGAACGAGATAATCAGCTTCGGCAACGGCTCGGTGGCCGCCGTGGGCGCAATCGACTTCGCCACCGTCACCACCGACTCCGTGCAGGTCTGCACCATCACCGCACCCACAGCCTCCGACGCCTCCTACGCGCCTCGCTACCAGATAGTGCTGGGCGGCGAGTCCGCCTTCGACATCACGCCCGCAGGCCTGATGAGCGCCGACGAGCTGCGCACCTACGTCGAGACCACCTTCGGACGCCGCCCCACCGACCGCACCATCGACGCCGTCCTGTCGATGTGGGTCAGCAACGGGACGACCGACGTCCGTACCGAGTCGGCCGCATTCCGGATTGTGGCACGCCCCGTGGCTCCCGAAATATCGGCCCACTACTACATCATCGGTCAGCCGGCAGGCCCCTCGGGCTGGGACCCGACCTGCACGCTCGTGCCCTTCAGCCACAGCGGCGCCGACGTCTATGACGATCCCGTCTTCACCGTCACCTTCTCGGCCGACAGCGTCAGCGACAGCGGCGACATGTGGTTCGCCGTCATCGACGACAAGACCATCGAGCAGAACGACTGGAGCTACGTCTTCGGAGCACGCGAGGGCAACGGCAAGAACCTTGTGGGCGAGGAGGGCAAGATAGCCCGCCGCAGCGAACTCACCGACGACGGCTCGTTCCTGCTCAAGCCCGACGGCGCCAAGGTGGTGCGCATGACGCTCAACATGCTCGACGGCACCTACAAAATCGACCTGCTCAACTTCAACGAGTTCGTCTACACGCCCGGCGCCCACAACGGCTGGAGCCAAGGCGCGTCCATCAAGCTCTACGGCGCAGGCTTCGACGGCAAATACACCGGCCACACCTGGCTCGACGGCGAATTCAAGATTTCGGCTCTGCCCAACTGGGACGGTCCCAACTATGGCGACGGCGGCGAAGGCAAGCTCAGCACCGAGGGCGGCAACCTCACGGCCAAGGCCGGATTCTACTACATCGAGGCCGACCTTGCCGCTCTGACCTACAAGCTCACCGCCACCACTTGGGGCATCATTGGCGATGCCACGGCCGACGGCTGGAACAGCGATGTCGACATGGTATATGATGCCGACGGCGGATTCTGGTATGCACTCGACGTGCCCCTGACGGCCGGCGAAATCAAGTTCCGCGCCAACGACGGCTGGGACATCAACGTGGGCGGCACCACCGACAAGCTCGAGGCCAACGGCGCCAACATCAAGGTGGCCGAGGCCGGCATCTACGACGTGGTGCTCTACCTGAGCAACGATGCCGAAAGCCACTGCGAACTCACCAAGAAATGATGACTCGCGCAGGCTTGCCGACGCAAAATCACTAACCAAATAGCTCTTTGCCGTCCGGGCGGGATAGATTTCCGGTCCGGGCGGCAATTGTCGTAGAAGATTGTTTTTCTTTTTAAATCATCACATCATGCGCAAACTCATACTCACGGCCGCCATTGCGCTGCAAGCATTGCTCGGCCGCAGCCAGGTGACGACCGACCCGGCCATGCCCATAGCCTCGCAGCCGGTGGTCATCACTTTCCATGCCGACGAGGGCACGGCCGGCCTCAAGGGCTACTCGGGCGACGTCTACGCACACACCGGCGTCATCACCACCAAGAGCACCTCCACGTCCGACTGGCAGCACGTCAAGGCCGCATGGAGCACCAACCTGCCCGCCTGCAAGCTCACGCGCACCTCCACCGACACCTACACGCTCAGCATCACGCCGTCTGTCAACGAGTTCTATGGCGTTGATGCCGGCGAGACCATCCTCCAGATGGCCTTCGTCTTCCGCGGCTCCACCGGCAGCCCCGAGGGCAAAGCCACCGGCGGCAAAGACATTCTGGTCGACGTCTACCAAGGCGAACTCTCGGTGGCCTTCCAGGAGCCCTCCGACGCATTCGTCTTTGCCGATGCCGGCAGCACGCTCACGGTCAAGGTGGGCGCGGTCGATGCCACGCAAATCAGCCTTGCCATGGACGGCGTGCAGATAGCGCAGTCGGCCACCTCGCCGCTCACCCACAGCCTTACCGTCCCGGCATCGGGCACACACACGCTCGAAGCCACGGCCACCAACGGCTCGCGCTCGGCCACCGACCGCCTGACGCTCACCGTGGCCGGCACCACCGTAGAGGCCGCCCGCCCGGCCACCGCCACGCGCCGGGGCTACAACCGCCACTCCGACACCGAGGGCACGCTCGTGCTCTACGCGCCCGGCAAGCAGCGCGTCTACGTGGCCGGCTCGTTCAACGGCTGGCAGCCGTCCGACGACTATCTGATGAAGCGCGACGGCGACTACTTCTGGCTCACCCTCAGCGGTCTGACCCCCGGCACCGAATATGCCTACCAATACTGGATTGACTCCGACGTCCGCGTGGCCGACCCCTACACCAACAAGGCGCTCGACCCGTGGAACGACCGCTACATCTCCGCCTCGGTCTATCCCGGCCTGATGGACTATCCCGAAGGCCTGGCCGAGAACCTCGTGTCGGTCTTCAGCACCGCCGAGGACGTCTACGACTGGCAGGTCGACAACTTTGAAGCGCCCGCCGCCGACCGCCTCGTGGTCTACGAGCTGCTGCTGCGCGACTTCACCGACGCCGGCACCGTCAGCGCCGCCATCGACCGCCTCGACTATCTGCAGGACCTCGGCGTGACGGCCGTCGAACTGATGCCCATCAACGAGTTTGAGGGCAACAGCAGCTGGGGCTACAACCCCTCGCTCTACTTCGCCCCCGACAAGGCCTACGGCCGCCCCGACGACTACCGCCGTTTTGTCGACGAATGCCACAAGCGCGGCATGGCCGTCATCATCGACATGGTGCTCAACCACTCGTTCGGCCAGTCGCCATTCGTGCGGATGTACTGGAACAGCGAGCTCCAGCGCCCCGCAGCCGACAACCCGTGGTACAACGAGGTCTACGCCATCAAAAACCCTGACCTGCAGTGGGGCTACGACTTCAATCACGAGAGCACCGAGACGCAGGCCTTGGTCGACAGCATCTGCTCCTTCTGGCTCAACTCCTATCGCGTCGACGGTTTCCGCTTCGACTTCACCAAAGGCTTCACCAACACCGAATATCCGGCCGACAGCTGGGCCGGCACCTACGACCAGTCGCGCATCGACATCCTGACCCGCATGGCAGGCGCCATCCGCGCCATCAAGCCCGATGCCTACATCATCTGCGAGCATCTGGCCGACAACGACGAGGAAACCGTCCTGGCCGACGCCGGGCTGATGCTCTGGGGCAACTTCAACTACGCCTACAACCAGCTGACCATGGGCTGGCTCTCGTCGTCGGCCATCTCGGGCGTGTCGTATCAGAGCAAGGGCTGGAGCCGGCCCAACCTCGTGGCCTACATGGAGAGCCACGACGAGGAGCGGTTGATGTACAAGAACATGGCCTACGGCAACACATCCGCTACGGGCTACGACGCCACCGACCTCGCCACGGCACTGGCCCGCTGCGAGGCCGCCGCCACGCTCTTCTTCCCCGTGCCCGGACCCAAGATGATATGGCAGTTTGGTGAGATGGGCTACGACATCAGCATCGACGACAACGGCCGCACCGGCGAAAAACCCGTCTGCTGGAACTATCTCAACTCCACCTCGCGCGCCCACTTGGTCGACGTCTTCCGCGCGCTAGCACGCCTCAGGGCCAAGTGGCCGGTCTTCGGCACCGACAATTTCACCGTCTCCACCTCGGCCACCTCGGCCACGCGCTCCGTCATCCTCCGACACGACGAGGGCAGCGTGGTGGCAGTGGCCAACTTCGACGTGGCCGAGGCCACGGCCACCGTGCTTTTCCCGGCCGTGGGCACGTGGTTCGACTATTTCAACAACACGACCTACACCGTGATGTCGGCCGTCGAGAAGATAACGCTTGCGCCCGGCGAATACCACCTCTTTTCGCAGCAGGATTTTGGCGCGTTCGAGACGCCCTACACC
>CALYZD010000042.1 GCA_945607565.1 uncultured Bacteroidales bacterium
ATACCCATGGCGTGGGCATATTCATCCCACGCGTTGCCATATTGTACCCATGGCGGTGCCATTTATTACACATGGCGTTGTCATTCATCACACATGGCGCCGCCATTTGTACCCATGGCGGTGCCATGGGCTGGGGGCTTTTGCCCTTTCAGGGCGATGGGGCGGAACACAAATGCGCGCCCTGAAGGGGCAAGTTGCACATAGCCCGGGACAAGCGTAGCGGCATCCCGGGCACACAAACATTCCGGACACCATCACATCCCCGGCCACCCATTACAGGCGATGAGGGCGGAAACACAAATGCGCGCCCTGAAGGGGCAAGCCGCACATAGCCCGGGACAAGCGTAGCGGCATCCCGGGCACACAAACATCACATCCCCGAGCACCCCCCCCAAAAAAAACAATCCGCAGCCCACTATGACGTGAACTGCGGATTGATTGTGTTGTGTGTTATGTCAGTCGGACCGGGGCGTCAGATGCCGTGCGAGCACACGCGCTCCTGACGCACTTCGGCGCCGGCCTTGACGCGCACCATATAGACGCCCGCCGGACCAAGCGTCAGGCGGCTGACGGCGTTGCGCGTGCGGACCTGACGGATGAGCCGGCCCGAGATGTCGAAGACGGAAATCTGAGCATCGTCGGCCAGCAGATCGTCGGCAATGACAACCGATGCCTCACGGCCGTCGCCGCTGATGCTGATGGCGCCCCTGCGCTGCTCGGCCACGCCCGTGGCGCCGCCCTCGGTCTGGCTCTGCGACGGCTGCAGCCCTATGCCGAAGCGGCTGATGCTGGTGCCCGAAGCCATCTCGAACTCATAGCGGGGCTGGCTGCGCAGGCTCACCACGTCGCCCGTCTCAAAGTCGTAGAGGTAGACGTCGACCGACGGGTCGAACGTGTCGATGTTGGTGGCGCGGATGACTGCCGCCGACGACTTGCTCGACACCTTGACGCCGATGGGCAGCACGTTCTCGCCTATGGCCGATGTCTGCGGCATGGCCGCTATGGCATATTCGGCACTGCCCTTGAGCGTGTATATCTGGTTGAACTTGTCGGACTCCATGCGCTTGCCGGCGTCGACCGAGTTGGACTCGAACGTGCCGCCCTCGCGGAAGATGAGCGCCGTCTCGTCGGCATTGGCCTCGGCCGAACTGATGACCAGACGGAGCACGTCGCTCTCGTCGTCGGCAGTGCTCTTGAGGGTAACGTCCTGAATGTGGCTCGACGTCGACGGATCGAACGTGAAGGTGCTGCCTTCGGCCACGGTCTTGACAAAGAAGGCCTGATGCGGAGCCAGCGAATAGACGCTCTCGGCCGTGCTGGTGCCGCCGTCGGTCAGGTTCATGTTGACGCCCACCTTGGTCTCGAGGCTGTAGGTCGAGAAGTAGTAGCCGGCGCCGTTCTTGCTTCGGAACCAGATGACGGGGTTGACCTTGTCCTTGGTGTAGCTGAAGACGTTCGACTTCAGGTCGAGCGAGAACGGATAGGGGTTGGTCAGCAGGTTCCAGCCATAGCTGCCACCGTTTTTCAGATGCAGGGTGCGGGTCACTGTGGCGCGCGACTGCAGTTCGCCCATCTGGCTGATGGTGCGCTCGGCATAGTCGGTGCCGTTGAATCGCTTGGTCAGACCCAGAGTGCCGCCGCACTGGTCGGGGCCGAAGTTGGGCTCGTAGACGTAGACGTCCTTCTGAGTGTCGAAATAGCTGAGCGCGTCGCCGCCGCTGACGTTGACGTTGTTGAGCGCCGACGCGTCATATATGCCGGAGCCCTTGATGGCCGAGCCCACATACCAGAGCCGAGCGGTGGCGAAGGTGCGGTTGACGAGGACACCGTCGTAGGCCTTGGTCTTGTCGCCGAAGTAGACCATCGAGCCATTGCAGATGAACGACGGCATGCTGGCCGAGTGCTGGTTGATGACGAACTGACCCTTGTTCTCGATAAACATGTCGCCATACACCGTCAGGCGGCCGCCCGGGCCGAGGGTGAGCGTGGCGCTGCTGCCGCGCAGGGTTATGCTGTGGGCCTTGGCCACGTCGCCGCTCTTGCCAATCACCGGATAGTAGGCGCTGCCGTCGCCGATGACCACTTCGCTCGACGACTGCGGGAGCGAGTTGCCCTTCCAGTTGCTGAGGGTGTACCAGTCGTCGCTCGTGGCGCCCACCCATGTGTATTCGGGCACGCTGACAAGGCCGAACGACACAAAGCGCGGCTCGTTGTTGACAAGGCCGGTCACGTAGTCAGCCGTCTGAATCGAACCGTTCTGGCTGTCGCCCTTGCGCGAGCTGGTCGACGATGCCAGCTTGTCCCACACATAGCCGCCGTCGCTCCACTCGCGGGTGGCAAGGCTGAACTCGCTGTCCCAGGCGTCCACGTTGCTCTGGACGTCCCAGCGCACGGTCAGCTTGGCGCTCTTGCCGTCGGCATTGTAGAGCTTCCAGTATTCGTTGTCCGAAATGGTCATCTGGTCGTTGGCCGAAGTGCTCGGCGAGCTGCTGACGTAGGCCACGCCCCAGTAGCCGCCGGTCTGCGGAGAGACATAGGCATAGCCGTAGCGCGAGCCGGAACCCACTGGATAGAGCACATTGGTGGAGGCCGTGACGTTGCGCACCAGCATGCCGTCGACAAAGGAGCTCGAACCGGTGGAGGTCACGGCTGTGGAAGCGCTGTTGCTGACTGTCAGCGTCTTGTTGCCTTCGAGGGCTATCACGCCGTCCTTGAGCGTCAGCACGCCGTCGAGGCTGATGTTGTATTCGGAGGTCACGCCCGAGGGGTTGTTGACGGTCAGGCTGTGGGCCGTGAGGTCGCGGCCGGTGACTGTCTGCCTTGCGCTGCCGCAGAACTCGTAGATGCCGTTGCCCGACAGGTCGCCCTTGAGCAGCTCCATGTTGCCATAGAGGCGGACGGTGCGGTCCTTGGCCGTCTCGACCTTGAGATCGCTTTGGCCGTTGACCACGAAGTTGCCGTAGATGTCCACCGTCACGTCGTCGGAACGGAAGATGCGACGGCCCGAACCGCTGAAGATGACGTTGTTCACAAACGTACTATAACTCATTATGTTGTAGTCGGTGGTGCCGGCAAATTCGATGGTGCCGCCGTTGCGGCCGAAGAAGCTCTCGTAGTTGGCCGAGGGCAGCGAACCGTTCTGCACCACCAGTCGGCCCGTGCCCTTGAGGTAGCCGAAGCGGTGGTTGATGGTGCTGCCTATGGTCAGCACGCCGTCGGCGTTGATGTTGACGGCGCACACGCGCTTCTCGTCGCTGTCGAGCGCCACCTGCGAACCGATGTAGAGTATGCTGCCGTTGAGCTGGGCATCGGTGAGCGTCAGCAGGTCGCCGATGGCCTGCTTGGTCTGCGGGTCGTAGACCTTCCATATCGGGCTGCCGGCCCAGTTGCCGTTGGCAAGGCTGATGTAGGTGGTCACCTTTTCGGGCAGATGGTCGCGGTCGCCGGCCGTGTAGTCGCCGGTGATGCTGCCGCTGGTCGCCCCGCTCTGGTCAAAGTCGAGGATGATGCGGTCGTCCGCCACGCTGACCTTGCCGGAGTTGATTTTCCACGTGTCCGAAGCCTCGGGGAGCATGGCCGTCTCGTAGTTGTCGTTGTAGCCCTTGGCATCGGACAGCAGGCCGTCGAAGCGGATGGAGCCGTTGAGGCCCGTGATGCCTTCGGAGGTCACCGACCAGTAGTAGTTGAGCACATGGTCGGCACTGGCCGCCGGCATGCTGACGAAGAGCTCGTCGGCCGGGGCGATGCGGATGTAGGCCGACGCGGTGGTGCTCTGCACCGTAGCCTTGATGGTGGCGGGCGTATATTTGCCGCTGCACCCGAACGGCATCAGCATGTCGACCGCGAGCCCGGCCGTCACGTCCTTCTTGATGCCGCGGTCGGTGAGCGATAGGTTGGTCACAATCATCTTGTCGGTGCCGAAGGGCACGTCGTTGCCGTTAGCGATGGAGGCTGCGGCCGTCAGTTCCAGAGAGTTGCCGCCAATGTTGAACTGACCGTTGGTCATCACAAGACCGTCGGTTATCATTATCGGGTACGACTGCTGCGTGGAGGCGTCCACGCCGTTGGCGTTGTCTATGTTGAGCGTCGTGATGCTGCCCTCGCAACGGAGCAGCTGTGCGGCGTCGGCATTGTTCATGCGGATGCCCGCGCCCGTCAGCTTGCAGTCGGTGCCGATGCTGACCGTGCCGGCCACGTCAGTGAGCGAGCCCGTCTGCAGTTCGCCCTTGTCGATGGTCAGGTTGCCGGCCACCGACGCGGGCACGCTGAGCACGGCTTTCTGTGCCGAGGTGGTCTTGGCCAGATTGGCGAACTCGACCTTCGCGGCCGTGCCGCCGATGGTCTGCTCGGCTGAGCCACAGATTGTTGTGGTGTTGCCGGTAGGCACGTAGGTGCCGTTGAAGTCGGCATTGCCCTTGAGGCTGATGTCGAAGCCCTTGCTGTCGAGCTGGCCGTCGACCGTCAGCTTGGAGTTGAACACAAGGCCGTAGCCCTGCACAAAGGCTTCTGTGCCCGAGGCTATGTCCATGGCCTGCAGCTCGTTGTTGGTATAGATGGCCGTGGGCGCCTTGGTGTCGAGCACGAACTTGCTGCCTGCGGCCAGCGACGGACCCGTCGCCATGAACCGGAAAGCCGGAACCGTCTGCGGGTTTGTAGTCGACTTAATTATGTTAACCACAGCGCCGGCCACCTGCTTGAACTCGCCCGCGCGCACATCCAGTATGCCGCAGTTGGGGTCGGTCAGGCCGTCGGTGCCGAACGTGACGGTCGAGTTCTTGTTCAGCTGGCGGAAAGTCAGAGTGCCGCTGCCGTCGAACGGCGCGAGGTACGACGCCGACAGCGTGGCACCATTGTTCACCAGCAGCTTCGACGAGCCCGACTCGGTGTAGCCGATGCCGTTGGTGGCAGCGGCCGTGGCGTCGGTGACGCTCAGAGTGCCGCCCAGCTTGACGCTTGCCTTGTGGCTTCCCACAAAGCGCAGCGTGCTGCCGCTGGTGGCCTGCAGGCTTGCCGTGGCCGGTATTTCGAGGTAGGTGGCCGAAGCGTCGGAGGTGTTCGACAGCAGGCCGATGTCGGTTGCCGAGTTGGAGAAGCGGAGCGTGCCGCGCTGCAGGTCGGTCATCACATAGTCGACGCCCGAAGACGCAACCGGCGCTTCGAAGTCGACAAGGAGACTCGCCTGCTCCTTGTTGATTGTCAGGTGCGAACAACTTGTGAACGACGAAGACGTGAACGTGATGACATTGCCGCTGATGGTCGAAGCCTCGTTGCCGGCAAAGATAAGGTTGCCGTTACTACCGTCTTTGTAGACTTTAAACGTGCCGTTGTTGACAATGTGGCCATAGACAGTCAGGTTAGAAGCCACATTGGCGGTGCCGTCGTTGCCGATTGAGCCGCGAACGGTAACTGAGCTTCCGTTCTTTGTCGTGACTGTGCGCGACGCTTCGACCAACAAGTCGCCCTTGATGTCAATAGAACTACCACCAACTATCTCGAGCCGGCCCGTACTGCTTGTTGCACTTTCCTTGGTAATCACCAAGTTGCCATTGACGGTAGCCGTAGTCTTATCGAGCTTGCAAAGTCCGTCGGTGTATAGGTTCGGATAGAGGTTGACCTGACTTGGAAGGGTGACCATACTGTACTTATCCCTGACATTGCGATAAATCCACCGGGCCTTGCTGCTGTTGCAGAACTCGCCGTGGTCGCCGCCGAGGAAGTTGCCGGATGTCAACCAAGTGTTGCCGGCATTAGCGCTTAACTCGTAGATCAGATCACCGTCGCCACTGACGGAAGCAACCGAGTGCCCCGTGGTGCCTGCCTTGACAACCACCTTGCCGCCCTCGTTGATGGTGAGCCCTGCGGCTGTGGCGCTATTGGCTGCAACAGTAACCGTGTTACCTTCTTTGACTATCGCTACATCGTTCGCACCCGGATAAGACCCGGCCTCTGCCCCACTTCCGGGTTTAGTGGTCCATGTCTTCCCGCTCGCCCATTCCCCCGACGTCAGACTATAATATGTCACCGTTGCTTCAATATTTACCAAAATAATAGAGCTGGTTTCAGTGAAGTCGCCTGAGCAATTTGTCAGATTTTTATACGTGAGCGTCTTTGCCGATATATCGACTCCACCTCTATTATATTTCGCCCATTCGTTTGCTATATATGAATACGGATATGCTGCCCCAAATAAACCTGATTTAAGGTCTATGGGCGAAGTGAATACAAACGTCAGGTTCGCATCGCCGGTGCCATCCAACTTTGTCCGCCAATAATATTCGAGAGCCATTTTAATATCTTTTATCAGGCCAGACAAAACCGGGTGCACCCCATCGCAGGGCGTGACGGTCAGGCGGCCCGAGGCGGTGGTGTTGGTCACTGAGCAGGGAGCGTATTTGCCGGAAGTGCCCACGGGGAAAAGTGTGGTGCCGTTCTGGGCCAACGTCAGTGTCAGGCCTCGGGCGGCGTAGTCGCCGTCGGCCACAAACATGCGGCTGGTGCCCCACGATCCGCCGGTGCAGGTGGGCGCGGCGAGCAGCGTCAGGTTGTAGGAGCCTAACTGCACAAGGCCGCCATCGGTGGCAAGGTCGATGCTGCCAAGGGTCACATCGCTGCCGAGCGTCAGGTTCTGGGCCACACCCGTGGTCATGGCAAGTTGGGTGGCGTCGCCCTCGGAGTCGACCGTGATGGTCTGGGCAGCCGAGCCCGAGGTCCGGAGCGAGCCCACAAGTGCGCCGCGGGTTATGGTCAGGTTGCCGCTGAAGTTGAGGCTTTGGGCAATGGTCACCGATGCGGTGGCCGAAGTCTTGCTGACGGTCAGGTTGCCAACATTGATGGTGCCGTAGTTGTCGATCCGGGCCGATTGGCTGCCGTCCATGGTCAGGTTCACCTGCTTCTGCGAGTCACTCAAGTTCCTGAGCTCGGCATCGGCGCCAACTGTCAGGTCGCGGCCGACGCACAAATACCTGGTAGTATGGAGAATGGTATTTGCGGAAGCGTTCAGCGTCAGATTGTTCTTGACAACCACCGTCGTATTTTCATTGTTGCCGCTGGCGCTACTGCTGCTTATTGTATTGTTGAGGCCTGTCTTCTTCGAACCACCCAAAAAAACAACCGGCTTATTAGCCACCGTGGGAGCATCTATCACAAGGTTGTAGAACTCCAGGCCGGGCGCGTGCACAAACAGTTTTCGTGTACCACTGTCGGTCTGCGTATTTTTAATGGTGATGGTGCCACCGGTGATGCTGCCGGTGCCCACATTGCGGATGTCGATACCGTTGATCCAGTCGTCGTTATTGTAGCCATTAGAGCCATTGGCTTTGAGGTTGCCGTATGTCGCAATCCTGAGCGTTCCGCCCGACATCACGAACTGGCCGCCGTTCTGCATCGAGAGTGCCTGCGAGATGTACCACTGCGGATAGCCCGACTGCTTTTGGGCCTTGGTGATGCTGACCGTGCCGGCCGTCTGCCGGTAGACCAGCTTGCGACCTTTGCAGCAGACGATGCGGTCGGTGGTGATGGTGCCGCCGTCCACAATCAGCTGTGCAGGCTGGTCGGCCAGTGTGCCGTCGGGGTCGGTGATGTAGATGCCCACCGAGTTGTCGGGCAGTGTGAGCTCGCCGCCGCTGATGTGCAGCGTGCCCACAAGGCAGACGTTGCCGTAGTAGGTCTGTCCGTCGGCGCCCGCATGCGAGCCGGGGTTGACGGTGGCGCCGGCAATCCAGAGCGTGGCGCCGCTGGGGATGTAGAGGCCGTTGTTCTGCTGGGCGGCGCGGGCGTCGTCGGCGCTCAGGGCGTTGCCCGAGGCGTCTTTGGCGCTGGCGTTGGGCCGGCCGTCGGCAAGGCGGTTGCAGCCCCACGCGTCGATGCTGATGTTCTCGCCCAGCTTCAGGATGCCGCTACGCAGGACTATGGGCAGCTCCTCGAACGAGCGTTCGACGTCGGTCACATTGGCCATGGTCTTGAAGTTACCCGAGGCCGAGGCCGTGAGGAAGAGCTGCTCTTCGGTGGCCTTGGCGCAGACCATGCGGAACAGGGTGGTGGGGCCGTTGCACTGCAATGTCTGCTCGCCGCTGCCCTCGAACCGCACTTCCACTATGCCTTCGAGCCGGCTCATGGCGGCGTGGTCGAGCGTCGCCGACTGGCCGGGTGCGGGCCGTGCGAATGCGACCGTGCCGCTATTGACAAAGTTGCCGCCCACGGTCAGCACGCTGTGGCCGTAGGCGCTGCCGTCGCAGACCGAGCCTTTGGCCTGCAGGGTACAGCCGCTGCCCACGGTTATGTTGCCGTCGACGGTCATGCTGATTGCGGAGGTCAGATAGGAGCCGTTGGGCGCTGTGCTCGCGCTCTCGCGGGTGATGCTGAGGCTGGCGCCGTCGGTGAGCGTCAGGTCGCCGGTGATGTGCACGGCGCTGGCCGACAGGGTCACTTCACCGCCGCTGACCTTGAGGTGCCTGAACTGCGTGCCGTCCACGTTGCAAGCTCCCGTGAGGCAGACGGTGCCGGTCTGCAGCAGGCCGTTGGATGCTATCTGCATGTCGGCATAGTCGGCAAGGGTGATGCTGCCTTCGCCGTCGGCAGAGGCGGCGGTCAGTGTGGCGCCCTTGGCCACTTCGAGGCTGCCGTTGAGCGTCAGCTGTGCGATGCTGACTGCGGCGTCGAGCGTCATGGTGCGGCCGCCGGGGATGATGGCCACGTCGCCCGCGCCCGGGAAGGCATGCGCGTCGTTGACATAGGTGAGGCCCGAACGGTCGGTGGTCCACCTTGTGTAGTCGCTCCAGCTGCCCTCGTTCAGGGCATAGTACGTGGTCTGCGAGTGCGCGGCCACGCCCAATGCAAGCATTGCCAGAGCAAGGCTTCGTTTCAGTATTCGTCCGATATTCATAAGTTGGTTGTTTATGATAAGTTTGTGATTCATTCGTTATCTACGTCGGCCTCCGCCGGCCAGGCCTCAGCGTTCCAAGGGCATGACTATACGGTGACGCGAAGCCGCAAGTTTCAGAAAAACGGCGCATAAATCCAATGATTTTAAGCATACAAGCGCATAATATTCGCGTGCGGCGGGGGGCGGTGCCGTGCGCGGCCGGACGGCATTGTGAGGCGAAGATGAAAATTCGGGTTGTGGCAATTCGTCGGATTGTTTACTTTTGCGTGTTTTGACAAGAAAGCAAACACTCAGGTAAAAATCATCATTTCAACACATCATGGCCAAGGAATACAACTTCAAGGACATCGAAAGCCGATGGAAAGAATATTGGGTAAAGAACAAAGTATATAAGGTGGAGGTCGACCCGACGCGCCCCAAGTTCTACGTGCTCGACATGTTCCCCTACCCTTCGGGTGCGGGGCTGCACGTGGGTCATCCGCTCGGATACATAGCCTCCGACATCTACAGCCGCTTCAAGCGTCTCAACGGCTTCAACGTGCTGCACCCCATGGGCTACGACTCCTACGGTCTGCCGGCCGAGCAGTATGCCATCCAGACGGGCCAGCATCCGGCCGTGACCACCGACAAGAACATTGCGCGCTATCGCGAGCAGCTCGATAAGATCGGGTTCTGCTACGATTGGGACCGCGAGGTGCGCACCTGCGACCCGGGCTACTACAAGTGGACGCAGTGGGCGTTCATCCGCATGTTCGAGAGCTACTACTGCAACCGCGCGCGCCGCGCCATGCCCATAGCCGACCTTGAGGCCCACTTCGACAGGTGCGGCACGGCCGACCTCGACGTGGCCTGCAGCGCCGAGCTCAGCTTCACGGCCGACGAGTGGAAAGCCATGGACACCCACACCCGCCGCGAGACGCTGATGAACTACCGCATAGCCTACCTGGGCAACACGATGGTCAACTGGTGCCCCGAGCTGGGGACCGTGCTGGCCAACGACGAGGTGGTGGACGGCGTGTCGGTGCGCGGCGGCTTCCCCGTGGTGCAGAAAGTGATGAGGCAGTGGTGCCTGCGCGTGTCGGCCTACGCACAGCGCCTGCTCGACGGCCTCGACGGCCTTGACTGGACCGACTCGCTCAAAGAGACCCAACGCAACTGGATAGGCCGCTCCGAAGGCGCCGAAATGCAGTTCCGCATCAAGGGCAGCGACGAAGCCATAACCATCTTCACCACCCGAGCCGACACCATCTTCGGCGTCACCTTCATGGTGCTGGCGCCCGAGAGCGAATGGGTGGGCCGACTGACCACGCCCGAATGCCGCGCCGAAGTCGAAGCCTACCTCGAAGCCACACGCAAGCGCACCGAGCGCGAGCGCATGGCCGACCGCCGCGTCACCGGCGTCTTCAGCGGAGCCTACGCCATCAACCCGCTCACCGGCGAGCCCATTCCCATCTGGATAAGCGACTACGTGCTGGCCGGCTACGGCACCGGCGCCATAATGGCAGTGCCCGCGCACGACAGCCGCGACTACGCCTTTGCACGCGCCTTCAACCTGCCCATCATCCCCCTCATCGAAGGGTGCGACGTGAGCGAGCAGAGCTACGACGCCAAAGAAGGACACGTCATCAACTCGTGCGGCAACGGCCTCGACCTCAACGGCCTCGACGTCAAAGACGCCATAGCCCGCACCAAGCAGTTCGTCGAGAGCCGGGGCATAGGCCGCGTCAAGGTCAACTACCGCCTGCGCGACGCCATCTTCTCGCGCCAGCGCTACTGGGGCGAGCCCTTCCCGGTCTATTACAAGGACGGCGACCCCTACATGCTCGACGAGAGCCAGCTGCCGCTGCTGCTGCCCGAGGTCGACAAGTTCCTGCCCACCGAGACGGGCGAGCCGCCGCTGGGCCGCGCCAAAGGCTGGCAGACACCCGAAGGCCATCCGCTCGAACTCAACACCATGCCGGGCTTTGCCGGATCGAGCGCATACTATCTGCGCTATATGGACCCGCACAACGACCGGGCACTCGTGTCGGCCGAGGCCGACGCCTACTGGCAGAACGTCGACATATATGTGGGCGGCACCGAGCACGCCACGGGCCACCTCATCTACTCGCGCTTCTGGAACAAGTTCCTCTTCGACATAGGCGTGTCGGCCACCGAAGAGCCGTTCAAGAAGCTCATCAACCAGGGCATGATTCAGGGTCGCAGCAACTTCGTCTACCGCATCAAGGACACCAACACCTTCGTGTCGCTGGGCCTCAAGGACCAGTACGACGTCACGCCCATCCACGTCGACGTCAACATAGTGTCGGCCGACATCCTCGACATCGAAGCCTTCAGGGCATGGCGCCCCGACTATGCCGACGCCGAGTTCATCCTCGAAGACGGCAAATATATCTGCGGCTGGGCCGTGGAGAAGATGTCGAAGTCGATGTTCAACGTGGTCAACCCCGACATGATAGTGGACCGCTACGGCGCCGACACCCTGCGAATGTATGAGATGTTCCTCGGCCCCATAGACCAGTCGAAACCGTGGGACACCAACGGCATCGACGGCGTCCACAAGTTCCTGCGCCGCACCTACCGCCTGTTCCACGACGCCGAGGGCAACCTTGCCGCCGCCGACACGCCGGCCACCACCGAGCAGCTAAAGGCACTGCACCGCGGAATCCGCAAGATAACCGACGACATTGAGCGCTTTGCATTCAACACGTGCATAAGCCGATTCATGATAATGCTTGGCGAACTGTCCGACCTCAAGTGCAACAGTCGCGAGGTGCTGGAACCCTTCACCGTGCTGCTTGCACCCTTTGCTCCGCACATTGCCGAAGAGCTGTGGCACGAGCTGGGACACGACACATCGGTATGCGACGCCAAGTGGCCCGCCTGCGACAAGAGCCTGCTGGTGGAAGACACGGTCAACTATCCGGTGTCGTTCAACGGCAAGACACGCTTCATGATAGCCCTGCCCGCAGGCATGCAGCCCAAGCAGATCGAAGAGGCCGCACTCGCGCATGAGAACTCGGCCAAATACATCGACGGCAAGACCGTGCGCAAGGTGATTGTGGTGCCCGGAAAAATCATAAACATAGTGGTGGCCTGAAGCCAATGAACAGGAAAGCCAAAACAGGCATAGGCATAGCAGCCGCCGGCGTGCTGGCGGCTGCTGCCATCTGCATCTGCCGCGAATACGCGCCGTGGAGCGTCACCGACAGCACCATCGACACGCTGCGGACGGTAGAGGTGCCGGCGCCCGAACTGCTCTACGACATTCCGCGCGACTCGTTCCTGATAGAGGAATATGAGGTGCGGCGGCACGAGAACCTGTCGGACATAATGCTGAAGGCCGGAGTGGACTATGCGCGCATCAACGAGCTGGCAGCCAAGGCCGAGCCCGTATTCAGCACGCGCCGCATCCGCGCCGGCAACCGCTACACGGCCTTCTTCAGCCCCGACTCGCTCCACCGGCTGATGCACTGGGTCTACGTCATCAACCCCACCGACTATCTGGTGTGCTCGCTCGCCGGCGACTCGACGCACGTGGAGCTGCGCCACAAGGACGTGGGCACACGGCGCCGCACGGCATCGGCACGCATCAGCAGCAGCCTCTGGAACGCCATAGCCGGCCGCGGCCTGACGCCCGCGCTGGCCCTCGAACTCTCGGACATCTACGCATGGACGGTCGACTTCTTCGGCATCGAAGAGGGCGACTACTTCAAGGTGGTCTACACCGAGAACGTGGTCGACAGCGTGGCGGTGAGCATAGGCAGCATCGAGTGCGCCCTGTTCGTGCACCGCGGCCGCAGCTACTACGCCTTCCGCTACGAGCAGGACAGCACCGCCGGCTACTTCGACCTCGAAGGCAACAGCCTGCGCCGCGCCTTCCTGAAGGCACCGCTCAAGTTCTCGCGCATATCGAGCCGATTCTCGAACGGACGGATGCACCCGGTGCTCAAGATAAGGCGGCCGCACCACGGCGTGGACTATGCGGCGCCGGCCGGCACGCCCGTCTACGCCATAGGCGACGGCCACGTGACCGCCCGCGGCTGGGATCACAAGGGCGGCGGCAACTATCTGAAGATACGCCACAACAGCGTCTACACCAGCGTCTACATGCACCTGCGCGGATTCGCCAAGGGCATAGCCAAAGGCAGCAGCGTGAGGCAGGGAGAGCTCATAGGCTTTGTGGGCGCCACGGGCCTGGCCACCGGCCCCCACCTCGACTTCCGCGTCTACAAGGGCGGCTCGCCCATCGACCCGCTGCGCATGGAGGCGCCGCCGGTGGAGCCCGTCAGCAACGACAACATACAGCGCTTCATCATCTACTCCGACAGCCTCAGGGCAGTGATCGACGCCCTGCCGCTCGACAATTAACCAACCGAACACAACCCGCATGGAACAACCCAAAAACGCAGCCAGCCTTGCCGACCTCGGCGAGTTTGGCCTGATAGACCGGATAGCCGGGCAGACACAGACACACAACCAGTCGACCATACGCGGCATAGGCGACGACGCGGCCGTGATATGCGCCGGCGGCCGCCATCAGGTGGTCACCACCGACCTGCTGCTCGAAGGCATCCACTTCGACCTGACCTACTGCCCGCTGAAGCACCTGGGCTACAAGGCCGTGGCCGTCAACCTGTCGGACGTCTACGCCATGAACGCACGCCCGCGCCAGATCACGGTGTCGATAGGCGTCAGCGCCAAGTTCACGCTCAAAGCCATCGACGAGCTCTACGAGGGCATCCGCCTAGCCTGCGAACGCTACGGCGCCGACCTTGTGGGCGGCGACACGTCGACATCGCTCACCGGACTGACCATCAGCATCACCGCCATAGGCGAGGCCGAGCCCGACCGCATCGTCTACCGCAACGGCGCCCGCCCCAACGACATCATCTGCGTCAGCGGCGACCTCGGGGCGGCCTACATGGGCCTGCAGCTGCTCGAACGCGAAAAGCGCGTGCTCAAGGGCAACGCCTTCGAGCGCCCGGCCTTCGACGGCTACGACTACATACTGGAACGCCAGCTGAAGCCCGAGCCGCGCGCCGACGTGATAGACTTCCTCGAAAAAATCGACGTCCGCCCCACGGCCATGATGGACGTGAGCGACGGGCTGTCGTCCGAGCTGCTCCACATCTGCCACAGCTCCGGGCTGGGCTGCCGCGTCTACGAAGAGAAGATACCGATAGACCACGTCACCCGCAACATGGCCGACGAGATAAACTTCAACCCCGTGGTGGCCGCGCTCAACGGCGGCGAAGACTACGAGCTGCTCTTCACCATAGCCCAGGCCGACTACCAGAAGTTCCAGAGCATCCCCGGCCCCAACATCTACGCCATTGGCTACATGACCGAGGCCGACAAGGGCTGCCGCCTGATAACCCAGGGAGGCTCCGAAGCCGACCTCGTGGCGCAGGGCTGGAAAGCCTTCGCACAGTAACCTGACCAGCAAAAGCCCGAAAGATTATGATAGACTTCATCAGAGGACAGATAGCCGAATGCAACCCCACGGCCGTGGTGGTGGAAACGAGCGGCGGAGTGGGATACATGATAAGCATAGCGCTGACCACCTATTCGCAGATAAAGGACCAGACGCAGACGCAGCTCTACGTCCACGAAGCCATCCGCGAAGACGCCTACCAGCTCTACGGCTTCACCGACCGCGGCGAGCGCGAATTCTTCAGAATGCTGATTTCGGTCTCGGGCATCGGAGCCAACACGGCGCGCATGATTCTGTCGGCACACCCGGCGGCCGAACTGCAGCGCGCCATAGCCGACTCCAACATCAACCTGCTCAAAGGCATCAAGGGCATCGGCCTCAAGACCGCGCAGCGCATAGTGGTGGAGCTCAAAGACAAGCTGGGCAAGATGGACCTGGCCGACAATTTATTGCCCCGGGCAGACAATACCGTGCGCGACGAAGCGTTATCTGCATTGGTCATGCTGGGATTCGCCAAGGCCGCAGCGCAGAAGGTGGTCGACCGGATAACCTCCGACAACGCCGGGCTGAAGGTGGAGGAGGTGATAAAGCTGGCGCTGAAAATGCTTTAGGCCGGCAGACCGCAACCGAAACAAACACAGGAATTCAAATTGAGATTCAGCAAGAAATACATATCCGTCCCGACACTGACCGCAGCGGCACTGATGATGGCAGTGGCGGCACCCTTTGTGCGCCCCGCGCTCGAAACGGCCATTGTGATAGAGCCGCCCGCCGAGCCCGACACCGCCCGCACACGCTATCCGGTGAGCAACCCCGGCCAGATACCCGACATAGCCGAAGGCAAGCCCGCGCCCGCCATGGACCTGAAGGAGCCCGGCAACGTGGAGTACAGCATCGAATACGACGCGCTGACCAACACCGTGACCCTCTACCGACGCATAGGCGGCATGGACGTCAGGATGCCCTACACGATGACGCTCGAAGAGTATCAGAACGACGCCGTCAGGCAGTCGATGATCAACTATTGGAACGGAAAGCAGCGCGCGGCATCGGCCCCCACACGCCTCGGCACCGACGACCAGGCCGACCACAACTCGCTGCTCAACTCCAAGTGGAAGGTCAACAGCGACCTGTTTGCCAGCGTCTTTGGCAGCAACACCGTCAGCATGAAGCTGCAGGGCGAAGCCTCGCTGAAGATAGGAATGCAATGGTCCAAAGTCAACAACCCGACCATGCAGGAGCGGATGCGCAAGACCACTAGCCTCGACTTTGACCAGACCGTCCAGATGAACCTCAACGCCCAGATAGGCGAGCGCATGAAGCTGGGCATCAACTACAACACCGAAGCCACCTTCGACTTCGAGAACCAGGTGAAGCTCGACTACACCGGCACCGAAGACGACATTCTGCAGAACATCGAGGCCGGCAACATATCGTGGACCCTGCCCGGCACGCTGATACAGGGCAGCCAGAGCCTCTTCGGCGTCAAGACCGACATGAAGTTCGGACGCCTCACCCTCTCGACCGTCTTCTCGCAGAAAAAGGGCGAGACATCGAACGTGACGGCCAAGGGCGGCGCGCAGACCACCGAATTCGAGATTGACATAACCGACTACGACCGCAACAAGCACTTCTTCCTCTCGCACAAGTTCGAGGAAATGTACGACGACGCCCTGCGCAACCTGCCCATAGTCAACTCGCCCATCAACGTCACCAAAGTCGAGGTGTGGATAACCAACACCGGCACCGGCTCGACCGACACGCGCAACATAGTGGCATTCATGGACATGGGCGAGACCGGCACCAACCTGAGCCGGCCGGAATGGGGCGGCACCGAGGGCGACTATCCGGCCAGCGAGGCCAACACGCTCTACCAGGCCATGACCACCACCTACGCCTCGGCACGCGACATAGGCTCGGTGACCACCGCACTGGCCGGCATCGACGGCTTCCGCTCGGGCCGCGACTACGAGAAGCTCGAGAACGCGCGCCTGCTGAGCAGCAGCGAATACACGCTCAACGAAAAGCTGGGCTACATATCGCTCAGCTCGGCACTGAGCTCCACGCAGGTGCTGGCCGTGGCCTACCAGTACACCTACCGCGGCCGCACCTACAAGGTGGGCGAATTCTCGACCGACGGCGTGGACGCGCCCCAATGCCTCTACACCAAGATGCTCAAAGGCACCACATCGGCACCCGGCTACAAGACCTGGAGCCTGATGATGAAGAACATCTACTCGCTGGGAGCCTACGACGTGGAGTCGGACGACTTTGACCTCAACGTGGTCTACCTCAACGACTCCACATCGACCTACATCAACTACTTCAACGAAGGCACGCGCCCCGCAGCCGGCGGCCTCAACGGCAAGACCTACCTCGAAATACTGAACGTGGACCGCGTGGACCGCAACCTCGACGGCAACCCCGACGGCAAATACGACTTTGTGGAAGGATACACCATAGTGGCCTCGCGCGGACGCATCATCTTCCCGCAGCGCGAACCCTTCGGCAGCTACATGGCCGCCAAGCTCAGGAGCCAGCCCGACCTGGCGGCCAAATACGCCTTCACGGCACTCTACGACAGCACATACGTCTACGCCAAGCAGCAGCGCTCCAAGAACAAGTACAAGATAAGCGGCAGCTACAAGTCGGCCAACAGCTCCGAAATATCGCTCAACGCCTTCAACGTGGCGCAGGGCTCGGTGGTGGTGACGGCCGGCGGCGTGACGCTGACCGAAAACGTGGACTACACCGTGGACTACACCCTCGGCAAGGTCAACATACTGAACCAGAGCATACTCAACTCGGGCACGGCCATCAACGTGGCCTACGAGAACCAGAGCGCCGTGTCGACACAGACGCAGACCTACCTCGGCGCGCACCTCAACTACGAGTTCAACGAGAACTTCAACGTGGGCGCCACCGTCATCCACATGAACGAGACGGCACTGACCAGCAAGGTCAACTATGGCGACGAAGCCATCTCGAACACCATGCTGGGCCTCAACATGAGCTACACCCGCGAGCTGCCCATCATCACCAAGCTGCTCGACGCCCTTCCGCTGATAAGCACCAAAGAGAAGTCCGAAATATACTTCGAGGGCGAAGTGGCCCGACTGGTGGCCGGCCACAACGGCTCCATCAACTCGTCGTACATCGACGACTTCGAAGGCTCGTCGGTGGCCTACGACATATCCAACTGGACGGCATGGAAGATGGCCTCCATCCCGCAGGGACAGGCCGACCTCTTCCCCGAAGCCGACCGCATCAACGACCTCTCGGCCGGATTCCGCCGCGCACTGCTGGCATGGTACACCATCGACCCGCTCTTCCTGCGCAACGTCAGCACCACGCCCCGGCACATCCGCAACAACCCCGACATGCAGTCGAACCACTACGTGCGCGAGGTCTACGAAGAGGAGCTCTTCCCCAACCGCGAGTCGGCCTACGGCGAATCGACCAACATCGCCGTGCTCAACCTCGCCTACTACCCCGACGAGCGCGGCTCCTACAACTTCAGCACCGACCTTGAGCCCGACGGCCGACTCAAGAACCCCGCCGACAACTGGGCCGGCATACAGCGCAAGGTCGACAACACCGATTTCGAATCGACCAACATCGAATACATCGAATTCTGGATGCTCGACCCCTTCATCTACAAGGACCGGACGCAACCCGACCTCGGCGGCGAGCTCTACTTCAACCTCGGAAGCGTGTCGGAAGACGTGCTGCGCGACTCTCGCCGCGCCTTCGAGAACGGCCTGCCCACACCCGACGAGGCCTACGTGGTGGACAGCACCATGTGGGGCTACATACCGCAGACCACCCGCGTGACAAACGCCTTCAACACCGACCCGGCCTCGATGCGCGCGCAGGACGTGGGTCTCAACGGCATGAGCTCGGAGCGCGAAAGATACTTCTACCGCAAAGACGACCATCCATACCTCGACATAATAGACCGAATGCACGCCGCCGGCGAGCTGACCGACGAGGCCTACCGCGCCATAGTGGACGACCCGGCCGGCGACGACTTCCACTACTATCGCGGCAGCGACTACGACCAGCTCGAAATGTCGATTCTCGACCGATACAAGCGATTCAACAACACCGAAGGCAACTCGTGCCCCTCGGAATATTCGCCCGAAAGCTATTCGACCGCCGCACACTCGCTGCCCGACAACGAGGACCTCAACGCCGACTACACCCTGAGCGAGACCGAAAGCTACTACCAGTACGTCATCTCCATCCGCCCCGACAGCATGGTGGTGGGCCGCAACTGCATAACCGACCGCCTCGAAACCACCGTGACCCTGAAGAACGGCCACACCGAAAGCGTCAACTGGTATCAGTTCAAGATACCCGTCAGCATGCCGAGCAAGGTGGTGGGCGACATCCCCGACCTCAGCTCCGTGCAGTTCATCCGCATGTTCCTCAAGAACTTCAGCGACACCTGCATCATGCGCTTCGCCACCCTCGAACTGGTGCGCGGCGAATGGCGCAAATACACCGACGACCTCACCGACGACGGCGCCACGCCCGCCGCACACACCACCTTCACCACATCGACCGTCAACATCGAAGAGAACGACAGCCGCACACCGGTCAACTACGTGCTGCCCCCCGGCATATCGCGCGTCATCGACCCCTCCAACCCGCAGCTGCGCCAGCTCAACGAGCAGGCCTACTCGCTCAAGGTGACCGACCTCGGCAACGGCGACTCGCGCGCCGTCTACAAGAGCTGCAACATGGACCTGCGCAACTACCGCCGCCTGCGGATGCACGTGCACGCCGAAGCCGTGGACGGACACTCGCTCGAAGACCACCAGATGGCCGCCTTCGTGCGCCTGGGCACCGACTACAACGAGAACTACTACGAATACGAGATTCCGCTGACACTCACCGCGCCCGGCACCTACGACAACAACAACGAGACCGACCGCTACGCCGTGTGGCCCGAAGCCAACGAGCTCAACATACCGCTCGACGTGCTGACACGCGCCAAGCTCTCGCGCAACGAAGCCAAGCGCCAGGCCGGCAGCACACTGACCCTGCAGGACGTCTACTCGATGACCGACCCCGACAACACCAACAACAAGGTGCGCATCAAGGGCAACCCCACGCTGGGCGAAGTCAGGACCATAATGATAGGCGTCAGGGCACGCGGCGCCGGGCAGAAATCGGTCGAAGTGTGGGTCAACGAGCTGCGGCTGGGCGACTTCGACGAGTCGGGCGGCTGGGCCGCGCGCGGACGCACCACCGTCAAGCTGGCCGACCTCGGAAGCGTGTCGGCCGCCGGCCTCTACACCAGCGCCGGCTGGGGAAGCGTGGAGCAGAGCGTGGGCGAACGCAGCACCGAGAGCAACGCCGCCTACGACCTGTCGGCCAACATCGAGCTGGGCAAGCTGCTCGGGCCGCAGTCGAGGCTGAGCATGCCGTTCTATGCCGGATACTCGCGCAAGGTCAGCACGCCCGAATACTACCCCTACGACTCGGACGTCAGGCTGAGCACGGTGCTCGACGCTGCATCGTCGGCCGCCGAGCGCGACAGCATCAAGAAGATGTCGCAGACCACCGAGACCACCAGGAGCATCAACTTCACCAACGTGCGCATCAAGCCGGCCAAGGGCAAGAAGGCCAAGATATACTCGCCCAGCAACCTGTCGGCCTCCTACGCCTTCACCGAGACCAAAAAGACCGACCCCGAGACCGAATACGACATCGACAAGAACTTCTCGGGCTCGCTGGGCTACAACTACAGCATCTCGCCCAAGCCCGTCGAACCATTCAGGAAGAGCAAGCTCGACGCCAACCTTTTCGGGCTGATCAAGGACTTCAACTTCTACTATCTGCCCACGCTGCTGTCGTACAGATGGGAGATGGCGCGCAGCTATTCGGAAACGCAGAAGCGCAACGTGACCAACCCCGAATACATAGTGCCGCTGAGCGTCAGCAAGGATTTCGTGTGGAACCGCTACTTCGACCTGCGCTACAACTTCTCGCGCTCGCTCAAGTTCAGCTTCAGCTCGGTGACCAACGCCAAGATAGACGAGCCCACCGGAGCCGTCAACAAGAAACGCTACCCCGACGAATACCGCCACTGGCGCGACTCGGTGTGGAGCGGCATCTTCGACTTCGGGCGCATCACCAACTACCAGCACTCGGCCGACCTGAGCTACACCCTGCCCGTGGGCAAGTTGCCCTACCTCAACTTCCTGAGCGCCACGGCACAATACAAGGGCCAATACTACTGGACCACCGGCTATTCGAACCTCGACGTGGAATATGACTGGGGCAACACCATCCGCAACGGCAACACCAAGTCGCTCAACGCATCTGCCGGCCTGACGTCGCTCTACAACCGCTCCGAATACCTGAAGACGCTCTACAAGAAATACAACAAGACCACCACGCGCCGCCCCACTCGCGGCAACGCCTCGGGCGGCAAGGAGGAGCAGTCAAAGTCGGCGCAGACGGTGCGATACAGCGAAAACAACGTCAGGCTGAAGAAAGGCGAGCCTTACGTCATCAGCCACAAGCTGCACACCACCGACGTCAGCATCCGCGCCTTCGACGAGAACGGCAAGAGCGTGCGCG
>CALYZD010000043.1 GCA_945607565.1 uncultured Bacteroidales bacterium
GCCGCAAGGTCATCGACGTGCGCCTCTCGAGCGACGAGCAGCTGGTGGACGAAGTCATGGTGGTGGCCTATGGCACTGCCAAACGTTCGTCATTTACCGGTTCGGCCGGAACGGTCAAGTCGGAGAAGCTGGCCGAGCGCTCGGTGTCCAACGCCATGCAGGCTCTCACGGGTCAGGTGGCGGGCGTGCAGGTGCTCAACAGCAACGGCGCTCCGGGCTCGGCTCCGACCATCCGCATCCGAGGCATAGGCTCCATGTCGGCCAGCAACGCGCCGCTCTATGTGGTTGACGGCGTGCCCTACGAAGGTTCGGTGTCGGCCATCAACCCGCAGGACATCGAGAGCATGACCGTGCTCAAGGACGCTGCGGCAAGTGCCATCTACGGTGCGCGCGGTGCCAACGGCGTGGTGCTGATTACCACCAAGCGTGCCAAGCAGGGCGATGCCGTGGTGAACGTGGAGGCCAAGTGGGGCAACAACCAGCGCGGCGTGCCCAACTACGACGTGATGGACGACCCGGCCATGTATCTCGAAACGCAATATCGCGCCCTCTACAACTCGCGTGCGCTCAACGGCTCTTCGATTGCAGCCGCACACGACTATGCCAACGCCAATCTGGTCGAAAGCCTCGGCTATCAGATCTACACCGTGCCCGAAGGCGAGCGCCTGATCGGCACCAACTTCAAGCTCAACCCCAACGCCACCCTCGGCTACTACGACGGCGAATACTACTACACGCCCGACGACTGGTATGACGAGATGTTCGACAAGAGCAACCTCCGCCAGGAATACAACGTGTCGACGTCGGGCTCCACCGACCGCCTTAACTACTACATGTCGTTCGGCTATCTCGACGACACCGGCATCGTCAACAACACCGGCTTCACCCGCTACACCTCGCGCGTCAAGGGCGACCTGCAGGCCAAGGAGTGGCTCAAGATGGGCGCCAACCTCGCCTACACGTTCTACAACCGCAAGACAAGCTCGACGCTGACGACGTGGGGTTCGAGCGGCAACGCATTCTACGTGGCCAACATGATTGCGCCCATCTACCCGATGTATTATCGCGACAAGGACGGCAACATCATGTATGACGAGAACGGAATCAAACGCTACGACTTCGGCTCGAAGCGCGCCTTCATGAACGGTTCGAACCCGGCGGCCGACTTCGCGCTCAACGACCGCAACCGCGAGACTGACAACTTCAACGGCAAATGGTATGTGGACGTCACGCCCATCGAGGGCCTGACGCTGACGGCCACACTGGGCGCCGGCGTCATCAACCAGCGCTACAACGGCTACACCAACCCCCGCTATGGCAGCGGCGTGGGCGCCGGCGGATACGTGTCGGTGTCGCACACCCGCGACTTCTCGCTCAACCAGCAGTATCTGGCCACCTACAAGAAGACGTTCTCGGAGGTCAACAACGTCGACGTTCTGTTCGGCTACGAGTCGTTCCGCTTCAAGGACCAGTATCTCGGCGCAAGCAACTCCAACATGTACAACCCGAACGTGGGCGAAATCAGCAACACGGTCAACGAGATTCCGTCGGCATCGTCGAACGTCAACTACTACTCGACCGAGGGCATCCTTGCACGTCTGCAATACGACTATGCCGGCAAATATTTCCTGAGCGGCAGCTACCGTCGCGACGCGTCGAGCTGCTTCCACCCCGACAATCGCTGGGGCAACTTCGGCAGCGCCGGCGCGGCATGGCTGATGAGCGAGGAGGATTTTGTGAAGAACATCAAGTGGATCAACATGCTCAAGGTCAAGGCCAGCTACGGCGTGCAGGGCAACGACAACCTGGGCCGCGACGATGTCGACAGCGAGTATGCCACATGGGCCTACAAGCCGTATCTCGACAGCTACAAGGTGAGCTACTCGGGCGACGCCGGCAGTCCGTTCACCACCACATTCATCAAGAAGGGTAACAAGGACATCACCTGGGAAACCAGCTATTCGCTCAACGTGGGTGCCGACTTCGAGCTCTTCGGCAACCGCCTGGGCGGCGTGGTCGAATATTTCTACCGCAAGACCACCGACCTGCTCTACAGCCAGCCGGTGCCCAACGTGCTCGGCTACAGCTCCATCCCGATGAACATTGGCGACATCGTCAACAAGGGCGTCGAAATTGACCTGCACGCCACCGTGTTCAAGAACAGCGACATCGAGTGGACCGTCAGCCTCAACGCCACGCACTTCACCAACGAGATTACCGAGATGGCCGAGACCGCCAAGGCCAACGGCGGCATCAAGGGCAGCACCTACATCTACCGCGTGGGCGGCTCGCTCTACAACTCCTATCTGCGCCGATTTGCCGGAGTAGACAAGACCAACGGCCAGGCGCTCTACTATGTGGACCCCGACAATGGCGACTTCAGCACCACATCGTCCTATACCTCGGCGACACAGTCTGACCTCGGCTCCACGCTGCCCGACGTCTATGGCGGCTTCGGCACCGAAGTGCGCGCCTACGGCTTCGACCTCTCGGCATCGTTCTCCTACCAGCTGGGCGGCAAGATCTACGACGGCACCTACGACGACCTGATGCACTGCGGCCAGTCGTCGACGGCCGGCACCAACTGGCACAAGGACATCCTGAAGTCGTGGTCGCCCGAAAACCCGAACTCCAACATCCCGCGCCTGTGCTCGAGCGACGACCGCCGCCAGACCACCAACGACCGCTTCCTCGTCAAGTCCGACTACCTGAGCTTCAACAACGTGGTGCTCGGCTACACGCTGCCGCAGGAGCTGACCCGCAAGCTGTTCGTGGAGCGTCTGCGCATCTACGCCTCGTGCGACAACGTGGCCCTCATCGCCTACCGCAAGGGCCTCGACCCGCGCCAGCGCATGGGCACGGGCGACACCACCACCTCGGGCAACTACAACTATTCCGCACTTCGGACAATCAGCGGAGGCGTACAAATCACATTCTAACCACAGCAAAACGTTTCAAAAATGAACATCAGAAAAACATACGCGTTGCCGCTGATGGCCGCCGCCGCACTGGCCGCCGGCTGCTCCGACCTCGACTTGATGCCGGAGGGCAACATAATAACCGAAGATACCAAAAAAGAGGTGGGCGAGATAATGCCCGACCGCGCCGCCGCCGACCTGACCGGCCTCTACAACAAGATGGCAAGCCCGTGCCCGGTGCTCGGCCTCAGCGCCGACTATCCCGACGACGGCGGATACTCGATAACCTGCGTCTTGTTCGACATGAACGCCGCCGACATAACCGGTCCCGACGCGGGCTACAACTGGCTGTCGACGTCGAGCGAATGGGCCGACCGCAACCCGAACTACCGCAACCCGGCACTGCGCTGGCGACTGTTCTACCAGCAGATAAAGCTGGCCAACGACATCATCAGAGGCATCAGCCGCGACACCGAATCGGACGACCTGCGCTACACGCTCGGTCAGGCGCTGGCAGTGCGCGCGTTCGACTATCTCAACCTCGCGCCGTACTATCAGTTCAACTACGCCACCTCGGCCGACAAGCTCTGCGTGCCCTACATCGACGAGACGTCGGAGGGCAACGCCTTCGCACGCAACACGGTGCGCGAGGTCTATGACCACATCCTGGCCGACCTGACCGACGCCATCGCCTTGCTCGACGGCTACAAGCGCTCGACCAAGGCCAACGTCGACGTGTGCGTGGCCTACGGACTGCGCGCCCGCGCCTATCTGGCCATGGAGAAATGGGCCGAGGCGGCCGCCGACGCCACCGCAGCGCTCGAGGCGGCACAGACCAGCCCCGGCTGCGACGGTCAGCCCTATTCGATGGCCGAAGTGTCGCGCCCGACATTCTGCACGCTCGAAGACCACAACTGGATGTGGGGCATCAAGATGACCGACGCCATGGTGGCCGGCTCCTACTCGTCGTGGCCCTCGTGGCTCGGCTCGTTCTCCAAGAACGCCTACTCGACCGCCGTGGGCCAGTATGCCGTCATCAACACGATGCTCTACGACAAGATTCCCGATACCGACATCCGCAAGCAGTGGTGGGTCGACGAGAATCTGCACTCCGACAACCTTGCCAACATCACCTGGGACGGCCTGACCGGCGACGACATTGCCCTTGCCAATGTTGCAGACGTCAAAATGCCCTATCTGCCCTACACCAACGTCAAGTTCGGCTTCCAGGAAGGCTCCGACCTGACCAAGAACGGTGGCGACTGGGCAATAATGCGCGTCGAAGAGATGATTCTGATTCAGGCCGAGGCCTACGCCAAAGCCGGCGACGAGGCCAAGGGTCGCCAGATTCTGACCGACTTTGTGACCAACTATCGCAACCCGGCCTACACGCAAGTATGCCGCACCTTTGCCGACGAAGTGTGGATGCAGCGCCGCGTAGAGCTCTGGGGCGAAGGCTTTGCCATGTCCGACGTCATGCGTCTGGGCAAGAATATGGTCCGCTTCAACGAGAGCCACGGCTCCAACTATCCGGCCAACTTTCAGTTCAACGTCGAATATGGCGACCCGTATATGCTCCTGCGCATACCTCAGTCCGAGGTTACATCGAACAAAGACATCATCCAAAACACAGGCGGCGTGCAGCCCATAGCAGGCGACGGTGCCGGCCTGACCGACGGTGTGACCGACTAACGTTCAGCAATCATCATCCTTTTTAAAAACAGAACGAGAAATGAAATTATCGAAATACATAGCAATGGCCGCCGTGGCACTGACCGTGGCCGCCTGCGACGAAGAGGGTCCCGACCGCGAAGCATCGCCCGTCGAAAGCAAAACCACCCAGAACATCCACTTTGCAGACTACGACAGCCGCACGGGCGTCAACGGCACCACGGCCACGCTCTCGATAGACTCCACCTATTTCGTGGTGGCGCTCGAGCGCCAGAAGGCCGACACCGAAGCCACCGTCGAGCTCCAGTGCTACAACGCCGAGGAAGCCTTCGACGTGCCCGGCGCAGTGAAGTTCGCCAAGAACGAGACCACGGCCAACATCAGAGTGGAGCTGAACAAGGACGTCGTCAAGCCGTTTGCCCAGTACACGCTCTACATCAATCTGCTGCTCACTCCCGACCAGGCCTACTCCTATGCCGACGACGCCACTGTGGCCCAGCACATCGTGACTGTGACTCAGGAGGATTTCGAGCAGTACGGCATGGGCATCTTCAGCAGCGACATGTGGGGCTCGTGGGTGCAGCTCATCGAATATTCGCCCATGCTCGACGCCTATCGTCTGCCCGACCTTATCGAGAAGGGCTATCACCGCATCTTCAAGCTCGATGAGGGCGGCGCCACATTCAAGGTGGTCAGCGGCGTGGTCGACGGTGCGGCCGTGGTTTCGGCCAAGGACACCGAGACCAGCACGGGCTACGACCACCCGACTTACGGCATGATTATGTCGACCTTCTATGCCTACGACGGCAGCCACGGTTCGTTGAGCGACAAAGTCTACACGTTCTACGAGGTGGAATACACGGTGCAGGACGTCAGTTTCGGCGCTTACAAAGAGACGTTCCAGCTTGTCAACACGTACTGACACATGATGGTCCGGGCACAATGGTCCCGGGCATCGCCACACACACGCAGGGGCGCATTCCGGATGGGGTGCGCCCTTGCTGCGTTGCGGGGTGGGGCGACTGTTAAAAAGGACGTATCGGTCATTGCGGGCGCAGGAATCCGAAAGATATTGTAACGATATGCAACGTTTGTGTAACAAGCCGGGAGGCCGCGCGCGCCCGGGCGGCCCTAATTTAGCGCCGTCAGAAACAACCATCAAATGCACAACATCATGGACAGACCATCAGAACGCAAGCCGTGCGCCGCGCCGACGTCGCGCACCGTGGCACTGTTCGCCATGCTTATGGCGGCAGCGCCGGCCGCCCTGGCCGAAGGGCAGCAGGCCGGCAATCATTCGCTGCAGATAACCACCCCGCAGCCGCAGGAGAACATTTGGGACTGGCAGCTGCACTACAGGCTCGACGCCCCGCTGACCAAGGGCGCCGAATACCGGATGACGATGAAGATCAAGGGCTCGTCGGACGGCACTCTGGCGCTGTGGCCCATCGACACCGACTCGGACAACCGGAACGAGTGGGGCGGCAGCAACGACGTGCAGTATCTGGCCTCGTGCACTTTCTCCACGGGGTGGAGCACCGTCGCGTGGTCGTTCACCGCAGACTTCCCGCTCAACGAGCTCGACTTCGTGTTCGGCAAATTCGGCGGCGACCTTTTCTTCGACGACCTCTCGCTGACCGCAGCCGGCTCGTCGGACAACCTGATTGTCAACCCCGACTTCGAGAGCGAGCTGACCGCGCACTGGGAGAAGATTTCGTATCAGAACCTGAGCTTCAGGATAGTCTCCGCATCGTACAGGACCGACCTTGCCGACGCCATCGAGGCGGCACGCAAGGTGCTGGCCGAGGCCGCCGCCCTGACGCGCGCCGAAGCCGTGGCCGCCCGCGAGGCCCTGACGGCCGTGCTGGCCGAGGCCGAGGCTTTCGAGTCGGAGAGCGACGAGGACTATCTGGCCGAGGCCGTGAAGGTGAAGAACGCGGCGGCCGACCTGTCGCAGTGGATTGGCGTGCCCGACTCGGCTGACCCCAACTTTCAGATTTACATCTGCTTCGGGCAGTCGAACATGGAGGGCAACGCGTCGCCCGAGCCGCAGGACTACGAGAACGTGCCCGAGCGCTTCAGGGTGATGGCCGCCGTTGACATGACCGACCCCAAGCGCGAGCGCGGCGAATGGTACACGGCCACGCCGCCCCTCTGCCGTCAGGGCACGGGCCTTTCGCCGGCCGACTATTTCGGGCGCACCATGGTGGAGCGCCAGGGGGCCGAGGTGACGGTGGGCGTGGTGCACGTGGCCGTGGGCGGCACAAGCATCAGGGGGTTCATGGAAGAATATGTGGAGGACTATGTGGCCGGCGAGGCCGACTGGTTCAAGAGCTTCATGGCCGCATACGACAACAACCCCTTCCGCCGGCTGGTGGAGACGGCGCGCCGCGCGCAGAATTTCGGAATGATAAAGGGAATCCTGATGCATCAGGGCGAGACCGACAACGGCAACGCCGAGTGGCCGCAGATGGTCCGGACGGTCTACGAGCGCATCCTCGCTGAGCTCAGCCTCAAGGCCGATAACGTCCCGCTGCTGATAGGCGAGATGGTGCGGCAGGACCAGGGCGGATGCTGCTGGGGTCAGAACGCGAACATCGCCGGCATGCCCGGCCTGATTCCGACCGCGCACGTCATATCGTCCGAAGGCTGCCCGTGTGCCGGCGACGCGCTTCACTTCAGCGCCGAGGGCTACCGCATCATCGGCAGGCGCTATGCCGAAAAGATGCTCGAAATCCTTTCGGGCCGCAACGGGGTCGAGGCCGCAGGCGCGGACGCTCCGGAGCCGGTGGCCGAGGAGTGCTACGACCTCTGCGGCCGCAGGCTTATGGCGGGCGCGGCGTCACGGCCGGCCGTCTACATCAGGCTGCTCCGCTATGCCGACGGGTCGGTGAAGCGCCTGAAGGTCCGGAACGTGAAGTGAGCGGGCGGCGGGGCGCATCGGCCCCAAGGTACAGAAGCACAGAGGGTGCATCGGCGCAATGTCCGGTGCACCCTCTGTGTGTCGTATGGCGGCAGTTGGGCGGCAGGTCATCTGTCCAGAGCCCCGCCGCTGAGGCTGGCGCAGTCGGGGTAGGTCTGCGCTATCAGACTCAGGCATTCGTCGAGCTCGGCCAGCGAGTCGGCGCGGAGCATGCGTATCTTGAGCTGGCGGAAGTCGGGCAGACCCTTGAACGACACGGCCAGATGCCGGCGCATGTGCAGGATGGTGCGGCGCTCGTCGCCCATGTGGTGCAGGGTGGCGGCAATCTGCTGTCGCAGCATTTCTATCTGCTGCGGCACCAGCGGCAGCGGCAGTTCGGTGCCCGTCTGCAGGTAGTGTCTGATTTCGGAGAATATCCACGGACGGCCGATGGCGCCGCGTCCTATCATGAGCGCGTCCACGCCGTAGCGGTCGAGGCAGGCGCGGGCTCTCTGCGGCGTGGTGATGTCGCCGTTGCCGATTATCGGGATGCGCATTCGCGGATTGTTCCTGACCTGGCCTATCAGCGTCCAGTCGGCCTCGCCGGTGTACATCTGCGCGCGGGTGCGGCCGTGGATGGTCAGGGCGGCGATGCCCGCGTCCTGCAGCCGTTCGGCAAGGCTGACGATGCACTTGGAGTCCTCGTCCCAGCCCAGCCGCGTCTTGACGGTGACGGGGATGCCGACGGCCTTGACCACGGCCTCGGTGATGCGCAGCAGCTTGGGGATGTCGCGCAGCATGCCGGCTCCGGCGCCCTTGCCCGCAATCTTTTTGACGGGGCAGCCGAAGTTGATGTCGAGCAGTTCGGGCCCGGCCTCTTCGACAATGCGCGCCGCCTCGACCATGGGCTCCACCTCGCGGCCGTAGATCTGGACGCCCACGGGGCGTTCGCTGCTGAGGATGTGCAGCTTCCGGCGCGTGCTTTCGATGTCGCGAATCAGGGCGTCGGCACTGACGAACTCGGTGTACATGAGGTCGGCGCCATACTTCTTGCAGAGCGAGCGGAATGGTACGTCGGTGACGTCTTCCATGGGCGCCAGCAGCAGCGGCATCGGGCCCAAGTCGAGCGAACCTATAATCATATCAGGGCGTTGTTTCGTTTGGTGGTTGATTGCAAGGCGGCAAAATTAATCTAATTTGCATCAGTGTCAACGCCGGCCGCCCCCATTTTGGCAGACGCGCCCGTGCCGAGGACCTGCCGGGCCGCGTCGGGAGGGCCGAAAAAGTGCTGTGAAAAGACAATTTGTGCAAAAAAAAACCGTTGCCGGACCATAGTTATTTTATATTTTTGCGCTCGATCGATAAAAATATCTAAATGAGCAATTTGAAAAAAATCAAGTCGGCCCTCGTTTCAGTGTATCACAAAGACGGCCTCGACGAAATAATCAAGACCCTTCATTCTTTGGATGTCAAACTCTACTCGACCGGTGGAACCCAGACGTTTATCGAAAGCCTCGGCATTCCCTGCACGGCAGTCGAATCCATCACGGGCTATCCGTCAATCCTGGGCGGGCGCGTCAAGACGCTGCATCCGGGCGTGTTCGGCGGCATCCTTGCGCGTCGCGACAACGCAACCGACTTGGAGCAGCTCGGCGAATACGGCATCAACGAGATCGACCTTGTCATCGTGGACCTCTATCCGTTCGAAGCCACGGTGGCATCGGGAGCCGAGCATCAGGCCATAATCGAGAAAATCGACATCGGCGGCATTTCGCTCATCCGCGCCGCCGCCAAGAACTATAAGGACGTCATCATCGTCCCCTCCAAAAAGGAATACGCTCCGCTGGCACAGCTGCTGGCCGCCAAGAAAGGCGAGTCGGACGAAGAAGATCGCCTCGAATTCGCCAAGGCCGCATTCGCAGTGTCGAGCCACTACGACAGCGCCATCTTCGGCTACTTTGACCGCGACAGCCACAGCGCGCTCCGCCTGACGGTGGACGGCTCGATGCCGCTGCGCTATGGCGAGAACCCGCATCAGCAGGGCCGCTTCTACGGCAGCTTCGGCGACATGTTCGAGCAGCTCCACGGCAAGGAAGTGTCGTACAACAATCTGCTCGACATCGACGCCGCCGTCAACCTTATCGGCGAGTTCGACGAGACGACCGTGGCCATCCTGAAGCACAACAACGCCTGCGGCCTTGCCAGCCGCGACACGCTGATCGAAGCGTGGAAAGACGCCCTGGCTGGCGACCCCGTGTCGGCATTCGGCGGCGTGATAATCACCAACCGCAACGTCGACGCGGCCACGGCCGAGGAGATGAACAAGATATTCTTCGAAGTGGTGATTGCGCCCTCCTACGACGCCGAAGCCCTCGTGGTGCTCGAGCAGAAGAAGAACCGCATCATCCTCATCCGCAAAGACGCGCCCGTGGCAGCCACCACCGTGCGCACGTGCCTCAACGGCGTCCTGGTGCAGGACCGCGACCTGAGCACCGAGCCCGCTGACCGCCTCGAGAACAAGGGCGGACGTCCCGCCACGTCAGCCGAGCTCGACGACCTCGTGTTCGCCAACAAGATAGTGAAGCACACCAAGTCCAACGCCATAGTGCTGGCCAAGAACCGCCAGCTGCTCGGCAGCGGCACCGGCCAGACCTCGCGTGTGGACGCGCTGCGCCACGCCATCGAGAAGGCACGCGCCTTTGAGCTCGACCTGAACGGAGCCGTGCTGGCCAGCGACGCCTTCTTCCCCTTCGGCGACTGCGTGGAAATGGCCCACAAGGCCGGCATAGCGGCGTTTGTGGAGCCGGGCGGCTCGGTGCGCGACCACGAGTCAATCGACTATTGCGTCAGCAACAAGCTGGCGCTGGTGTTCTCGGGTGTCCGTCATTTCAAGCATTAACCTAAGACTAAACACACATATCACCGGCGGTGCCGACCGCCGGCGGTGCCTAACACAACTAAACTATCTGCAATGGGATTGTTCTCTTTCATGTCGCAGGAATTGGCAATGGACCTCGGAACTGCGAACACCATCATCATCCACAACGACAAGATTGTGGTAGACGAACCGTCGATAGTGGCCCTGGACCGTCACACCGACAAGCTCATAGCCATTGGCCACAAGGCCCGGCAGATGCACGGCAAGACCCACGACAACATCTACACCATCCGCCCGCTGCGCGATGGCGTGATAGCCGACTTCAACGCCGCCGAAAAGATGATTCGCGGAATGGTCAAGCTCATCAACCCGCAATCCAGATTCTTCACGCCGTCGCTCACCATGGTCATCTGCGTGCCTTCGGGCTCGACCGAGGTGGAGCTGCGCGCCGTGCGCGACTCGGCCGAACACGCCGACTGCCGCGAGGTCTACATGATCTATGAACCGATGGCGGCCGCCATAGGCATCGGCATCGACGTCGAAGCGCCGCAGGGCAACATGATTGTCGACATCGGCGGCGGCACCACCGAAATCGCCGTCATATCGCTCGGCGGCATCGTCACCAACAAGAGCATCCGCATTGCCGGCGACGACCTGACGTCGGACATCATGGAATATATGCGCCGACAGCACAACATAAAGGTGGGCGAGCGTACCGCCGAGGAAATCAAGATACGCGTGGGTTCGGCACTGCCCGAGCTCGAATGTCCGCCCGACGACTTCATAGTGCAGGGCCCCAACCAGATGACGGCCCTGCCCATCGAGGTGCCGGTGTCGTATCAGGAAATATCGCACAGCCTCGAAAAGTCGGTGTCCAAAATCGAGACGGCCGTGCTCTCGGCCCTTGAGCAGACGCCGCCCGAGCTCTATGCCGACATCGTCAACAACGGCATCTACCTGACCGGCGGCGGCGCACTGCTGCGCGGCCTCGACAAGCGCCTGACCGACAAGATTAACATCCCGTTCCACATCGCCGAAAACCCATTGCATTCGGTGGCCATCGGAACAGGCATCGCGCTCAAGAACCGTCACAGAGGACTGCCGTATCTGCTGCGATGAAACGCAGGGAGGCCGCGGCCGCGCACGGCTCCGGCTTTAGCTCCAGACTTTTTTCGTGTAATATTGTGGGTATCCTTGGGCGAGCAATGCTTGGCAAGGATGCCCTTTTCTTATTGACATAGACAACCGGCCACAATGCGTCACTTCTTCTATTTCATAATCTCGCACATAACCGTCCTGATATTCCTGCTGCTCGAACTGGTGTGCTTTGTGCTGATAGTCAACTACAACGACTATCACAAGGCCTCGTTCTTCAACACCTCCAACGCCGTGTCGGGCGCCATGCTCGACGCCAAGATGTCGGTGGTCGACTACTTTTCGCTGGGCGACGCCAACCGCCGCCTCGTGGCCGAGAACGCACGCCTGCGCACCCGCCTGGCGCACTACACCCACATCATCGACCGCGACACCACGGGGCTCAACATCCCGCTGACGGGCGCGAAGTACATCTTCCGCGGAGCGAGGGTCATCAACTCGTCGGTGAGCAAGAGCCGCAACTACATCACCCTCGACGCCGGCGCCGACGACGGCATCCGCGCCGATATGGCCGTGGTGGGCCACAAGGGCGTGGTGGGCCTGGTGATGGCCGTCAGCGACCACTATTCGACCGTCATCCCGCTCGTCAACACCAACTTCCACCTGTCGGCACGCATCAGCCGCACCAACTTCTTCGGCTCGCTCGAGTGGGACGGCATGTCGCCGCAGTATTCGACGCTCAACGAGATTCCCGAGCACGCCGACGTGGCCGTGGGCGACAGCGTGGTCACAAGCGGCTTCTCCGACTTCTTTCCGCAGGGCATGCTGATAGGCTTCGTCTCCAAGGTGGAGCAGGACGCCAACGAGGGCTTCTACATGCTCGAGGTCAGGCTGGCCGAGGACTTCAGCCGGCTCTACTACGTGTCGGTGGTGGAGAACACGCAGGCCGACGAACAGATTCAAATCGAAAACTCAACCTACAATGATTAATTCGCCAAACATACCGAAGCTGGTCGTGCTCTTCGCGGTGGCCGTGCTCGGCCAGGTGCTGGTGTTCAACAATCTGCACCTCTTCGGCTTTGTCAATCCATATTTCTACATCGTCTTCATCCTGACGCTGCCGTTCGGCACGGGCCGGCTGCCGCTGATGCTGTGGTCGTTCGGGCTGGGGCTGCTGATAGACCTCTTCTGCAGCACGCCCGGCATGAACGCCGCCGCCTGCACGCTGATAGGCTTCGTGAGGCCCTATCTGATCGAAGCCACCGCCTCGACCGACGACCTGCAGCATGACGATCTGCCCACGATGGGCCTGATGGGCCCCGAATGGTATCTGCGCTACATGCTGGTGCTGGTGCTGGCGCATCACCTGCTGCTCTTCGTGGTCGAACAGTTCGACGCATTCCACTTCTGGCCCATGCTGCTGCGCATCCTGACAAGCAGCCTGGCCACGATGCTGACAATCCTGCTGGCGCAGTTATTCCTGAACTCGCCCAAATCATGGAGGGACTGAAGCCATGTTCTCACTCAACGGACGAAGCGCACTGATAGCCGCCGCCATGATTCTGGTGGCGCTGACCATCGTCGTCAAGCTGTTCTTTATCCAAATTCTGGACGACACCTACAAGATGTCGGCCGACAGCAACTCGCGGCGCAAGGAGGTGCAGTATCCCTCGCGCGGGCTCATCTTCGACCGCAACGGCAAGCTGCTGGTGTCCAACCAGGCCGTCTACGACCTGATGATAGTCAAGCGCGAGGTCCACAACCTCGACAGCGCCGCCTTCTGCCGCTCGCTCGGCATCGACATGCCGACCCTGCGCCGCCTGTTCGCCAACCTGCAGCGCGACATCCGAAGCCGCCGGGCATCGAGCTACAAGCCGGCCGTCTTCATCAAGCAGCTCTCGGGCGAGCAGTATGCCGTCTTTCAGGAAAAGCTGCACCTTTTCAGCGGATTCTATGCCCAGCGACGCACGCTGCGCAAATACGAATATCCGGCCGCCGCGCACGTGCTGGGCTATGTGGGCGAGGTGAACGACGCCATCATCAGGCGCAACCCCTACTACGAGATGGGCGACTACATCGGCATAGGCGGCATCGAGAGCAGCTACGAGGAGCAGCTGCGCGGCAGCAAGGGCGTCAAATACTACATGGTCGACGTGCTGGGGCGCAACAAGGGCAGCTTCCGCGACGGCGAGTTCGACACCCTGGCCGTGTCGGGCAGCAACCTGACGCTCTCGGTCGACATTGACCTGCAGATGTATGGCGAGAAGCTGATGGAGGGCAAGACGGGCAGCATTGTGGCCATCAAGCCGCAGACGGGCGAGGTGCTGGCCATGATTTCGGCCCCGGGCTACGACCCGTCGCTGCTGGTGGGACGCTCGCGCTCGGTCAACTTCCCGCTGCTCAGCGGCGACCCGGCCAAGCCGCTCTTCAACCGCGCCATTCAGGCATGGTATCCGCCCGGCTCCACATTCAAGACCATCAACGCGCTCATCGGCCTGCAGGAGGGCGTCATCACGTCCGAGACGCGCTATCCGTGCTCGATGGGCTACACCGTGGGCCGATTCCACTTGGGTTGCCACTCGCACGCCTCGCCGCTCGACCTGCGGCAGTCCATCCAGCACTCGTGCAACGGCTACTACTGCTACGTGCTGCGCGCCATCCTCGACAACCGGAAATACGAGTCGGTCTGCCAGTCGCTCGACGCATGGAAGGACTACCTCGTCAAGTTCGGGCTGGGCTACCGCCTGGGCGTCGACATTGCCAACGAGAACCGAGGCTTCGTGCCCAACTCCGACTATTATACCAAGAACAAGGGCCCGCGCTGGACGTCGCTCGGCGTCATATCGCTGGCCATAGGGCAGGGCGAGCTGCTGCTGACGCCCATCCAGATGGCCAACGTGGCGGCCATCATTGCCAATCGCGGCACGTTCTACACGCCGCACGTGGTCCACAAGATCGAGGATTCGGTGATCGACGACCGGTACCGCACGCTGCATCACACGGGCATCGACCCCGAATATTTCGACGTGGTGAAAGACGGCATGGAGATGGCCGTGTGGAGCGAGTGGGGCGGCACGGCGCGCGTGGCCCGCATCGACAGCGTGAAGATATGCGGCAAGACCGGCACGGCGCAGAATCCGCACGGCAAGGACCACTCCATCTTCATGGCCTTTGCGCCCAAAGACGACCCGCAGATTGCCATCGCCGTCTATGTCGAGAATGCCGGCTTCGGGGCCTCGTGGGCCGCGCCCATCGCCAGCCTGATGGTCGAGAAGTTCATCAGGGGCGGCATCTCGCCGCAGCGCAGCTATCTCGAAAAACGAATATTGGAAACAAAACTGAACGCAGATGCAGACCGAAAGTAACTCCTATGGCCGCAAGGGTGTGGACTGGTGGCTGGTGATGATATACATTTTGCTGGTGACGTTTGGCTGGATGAACATCTATGCGGCCAACTTCAACCCCGAGACGCAAGTGTTCTTTTCGGTGGACGCCGAATATTTCAAGCAGCTCATCTGGATTGGCATCACGGCACTGTCGGCGGGCATCATCATGCTCATCGACAGCAAATTCTACGTCAACGCGAGCATCCTGCTCTATGTAATTTCGATGGCACTGCTGGCCGTGGTGCTGGTGGTGGGCAAGGAGGTCAACGGGGCGCGGTCGTGGTTCGAGGTGGGCTTCATCCGCTTTCAGCCGGCCGAGGTCGCCAAGATGTCGACGGCGCTGATGGTGGCCCGCATCATGAGCCGCTACGGCTTCACGTTCAGCCTTGCCAACAGCTGCAAGCTGGGCCTTGTGCTGATGCTGCCGGTGCTGTTCATCCTGCTGCAGAACGACACGGGCAGCGCGCTGGTCTACTTCGTGCTGCTCATCCCCATGTATCGCGAAGGCCTGTCGCCGCTGGTGCTGGTGGTGGGCATGGTGGGCGTGGTGGCGGCCATCTCGTCGTTTCTGGTCGAGTCGGTTTATGTGCAGGGCGTCATGCTGCTGCTGTTTGCCGTGGCCGCGTTCGTGGCGGGCCTGCGCCGCGACCTGTGGGTGGCCCTGCTGCTGTGCGCGGCGTCGGTGGGCGCCATGGTGATGTTCTTCTACGTCACCGGGCACGACTTCATGCGGTGGGAATATTCGCTGCTGGGCGGCACGGCGGTCATGTCGGTGTTTCTGCTCATACGCTCGTTCATCAAGCGCCTGCCGGTGGTGCGCACCATGCTTGTGCTGCTGTGGGTGGGCATGGTGGCCTCGTCGGCCACCGACTATGCCTTCGACAACATCCTGAGCCCGCACCAGCGCACGCGCATCAACGTGCTTTTCGGCGTCGAGGAGGACCTACTGGGGGCGGGCTACAACGTCAATCAGAGCAAGATAGCCATAGGCTCGGGCGGCTTTGCCGGCAAGGGATTCCTGCAGGGCACGCAGACCAAGTTCGACTTTGTGCCCGAGCAGACCACCGACTTCATCTTCTGCACCATAGGCGAGGAGTGGGGCTTTGTGGGGTCGATATGCGTGGTGGCGCTGTTCGCGGCCTTTGTGGTGCGCATGATAGTGGTGGCCGAGCGGCAGCACTCGGTGTTCAGCCGCGTCTACGGCTACTGCGTGGCCTCCGTTTTCTTCTTCCACTTCGCAATCAACATCAGCATGACCATCGGCCTGGCTCCCGTCATCGGCATCCCGCTGCCGTTCTTCAGCTATGGCGGCTCGTCGCTGTGGGGATTCAGCATCTTGCTCTTCATCTTCATCAAGCTCGACACCAACCGCGAGGAACTCATCAGATAAAAGACCAATCAATAATCGACCAATTACCAATCAAAAACGCTGACGGATTATGAAAAACGTATGGATAGGACTGCTGCTGGCCGCGTGCGCCGCAGTGGCCGGCTGTGCCGACCTGGCCGGCCTGGCCGGATATCAGGGTGCTGCGGGCACCCAAAGCAAATCGGCACTGACGCAGGCCGAGATTGTGGCCGGACTCAAAGAGGCCCTCAAGGTGGGCACCAACAAGGCCTCGCAGCAGCTCTCGGCCACCAACGGCTACTATGGCGACCTGGCCGTCAGGATACTGCTGCCCGACGAGGCGCAGGTCATCACGCGCAACATCAGCAAGCTGCCCGGCGGCCAGACCATGGTCGACAACGTGGTGCGCGGCATCAACGCCGCCGCCTCCGATGCCGCCTCCGAAGCCGCGCCCATCTTCATCGACGCCATCACCTCCATGACCATTCAGGACGGCGCCAAGATTCTGGCCGGAGGCAACACGGCCGCCACCGCCTACTTCAAGCAGAAGACGCGGCCGCAGCTCAAGAAGCTCTTCGCATCGAAAATAGACGCGTCGCTGCAGAAGAAAATAGTCGGCAACGTGTCGGCACAGTCGTCGTGGAACACGATGACGACGCAGTGGAACAACGTGGCCGGCTCGGTGGTGGGGCAGGTGGCCGGACTGACGACCGTCCAGACCGACCTGAGCGACTATCTGACCGACAAGGCTCTGGACGGACTCTTCACCAAGGTGGGTGAGCAGGAGACGGCCATCCGCACCAAGGCGTCGGCACGCACCTCGGCCATCCTCCAAAAAGTCTTCGGACGATGAAGACGCGCATCACCATCATAGCCGCAGCGCTCGGCATGGCCGCCGGCTGGGCCTCGGCGCAGAGCCGCAGCGTGTTCGAGGGCACGGCGCAGGCGTTCGACAGCACCCGCAACGGCCAGCTGCTGCTCAACGTGGTCAGCCAGAACTTCTTCCGCAACGACGAGTATTTCGGCGACTACATCGAGGGATACACCCTGCCCGGCTACACGCTCGAACCGTCGCTCGTCTATTATTCCACGGCCGACTTCAGCCTGCGCGCCGGCATCAGCCTCGTGCAGTATGCCGGCACCGAAAAGTACAGCCGCATAGTGCCCGTGGTGGCGGCCGACTGGCGGTTTGCACCCGACGCCGACCTGATAGTGGGCTGCCTGCGCGCCAACTCGGCCCACCGCCTGCCCGAGCAGCTGCTCGACGAGGAGCTCCAGCTGACCTCGCCCGTGGAGATGGGCGTGCAGTGCGTCTGGACGCGGCCGCATCTGGACGCCGACATCTGGCTCAACTGGCAGCAGTTCATCGAGCTGGGCGACACCATTCCCGAGCGCTTCATGGCCGGGGTGCGGATGACCTTCAGCGCCGGCCGTCCCGACGCCCGTCTGCGCTTCGAGTTTCCCACGGCAATCACCGTGCAGCACATCGGCGGCCAAATAAGCGACTACGACGAACCCATGCAGAGCATGGCCAACGGCACGGCCGGCGTTGTGCTGACGTCAGGCGGCAGCGGCCTTGTGAGCCGATGGCACGCGGGGCTGCACGCCATGTTCTATCACGAGCTGACCGACAAGAAGCAGCGCCCCTTTGCCGACGGCTACGCCATCTGTCCCGAAGCCGGCCTCACCGTGGGGTGCTTCGAGGCCGCCGTGGGCTTCTGGCACGCCCACGACTTCTATGCCTGCAACGGCAATCCGCTCTTCATGTCCGTGTCGTCGTACCGCCCCGAGCTCTACCGGCCCGACCGCAACATGCTGACCGCCCAGGCCGACCTGGTCCGCACCATAGCCCGCGACCTGCGCTTCAGCCTCGGCGCCAAGCTCTACTACGACACCGACCGCAATCAGACCGAATATTACTACGGCCTGGCGCTCGTCTTCACGCCCACGTTCCGACTGGCCACCGTGGCCCGCTGACGGCGCACACAACAACGACATTGGCCGCTCCCGCCTGCCTGCGCAGGGCTGGGGGCGGCCAATGTCGTCTGTCTCGCGGAGCCGATGGCGGCGCCGTCAGTGCATGTTGGAGCCGATGATGTTGAAGAACTCCTGGCGCGTGGCCAGATTGTTGGCGAATGCTCCGGTGAAGTCGGACGTGGTGGTGACCGAGTGCTGCTTCTGCACGCCGCGCATCTGCACGCACATGTGCGACGCCTCGATGACCACGGCCACTCCGAGCGGATTGAGCGTGTTCTGGATGCAGTCCTTGATCTGCGTAGTCAGCCGCTCCTGCACCTGCAGGCGGCGCGCAAAGGCGTCGACCACGCGCGGAATCTTGCTCAGGCCGGTGATGTGGTTGCGCGGGATGTAGCCCACGTGAGCCTTGCCGAAAAACGGCAGCATGTGATGCTCGCACAGCGAATAGAGCTCGATGTCCTTGACCACCACCATCTGCTGGTAGGGCTCGCGGAACATGGCGCTGCGCAAGATGGCTTCGGGATCCTCGGCATAGCCCTTGAGAAGATACTGCATGGCCTTGGCCACGCGCTCGGGTGTCTTGGCCAGACCCTCGCGGTCCACATCCTCGCCCAGCAGCCCGATGATGCTCCGATAGTGCCCGGCAAGCTGCTCGGTCAGCTGCTCGTCGTAGATGTCGCGCCGGTCCTGCAATTCTGATGCGCTAACTATTTTAGTCATTCTGATGTTTTTTTTGGGTTCCGACAGCCGGCGGGGCAGCCATTCCACAGCTGCGCCCCCGCCGGCGAGCCGCAAAGATAAGCACTCTTTCGTCAAAACAAGAGGCGCGCGCGGCATTAGGCCGCCGGCAGGGCGATGCCGCTGTGTTAAAGATGCTTAATGTTGCCGGCCGCCTGCGCCTACTATGCACAGGCCGCCTTATCTTTGGTCATGAAGCACCAACCCAAAACACTTGCAACTATGGCTGCCAAAATGAAAATCGGAATCCTGTCGGCCGGAGGCGACTGCCCCGGCATAAACGCTGCAATACGTGGTGTGGGCAAGACCGCCCTGCTCAACTACGGCATGGAGGTGATAGGATTCAACAACGGATTCAGCGGACTGATTGACAAGGATTTCCGCAACCTCGACGAGGCCAGCCTTTCGGGCATCCTGACCATGGGCGGAACGGTCCTCGGCACATCGCGCGTCAAGCCATTCAAGTCGACCGACGAGAACGACCTGCCCAATATCATCTGCGACAACTATCGCAGCCTCGGCCTCGACGCACTCGTGTGCATCGGCGGCAACGGCACACAGCGCACCGCCTCGATGCTCTCCGACATCGGCCTCAACATCGTGGGCGTGCCCAAGACCATCGACAACGACGTCTGGGGCACCGACACCACCTTCGGCTTCGACACGGCCGTCAACATCGCCTCCGAGGCCATCGACAGGCTCCACACCACCGCCAACTCGCACCGCCGCGTCATGGTCATCGAGGTCATGGGGCACAACGCCGGCTGGCTGGCGCTCTACTCGGGCCTGGCATCGGGCGGCGACGTCATCCTGATTCCCGAACTCGAATACGACCTCGAAGCAGTGTGCGAACGGCTGGTCGAGCGCAGCGCCAACGGCAAGCCCTGCTCGATAGTGGTGGTGGCCGAGGGCCTTCAGCATCCGCATCCCAACAAGAAGACGGCCGGAGCCTACATTACCAAGAAAATCAAGAAGATGACCGACCTCGACACCCGCGAGGCCAACCTCGGCTACATCCTGCGCGGCGGAGCTCCCAGCCCGGCCGACCGCATCCTGGCCACGCGCTACGGCACCAAGGCCGCCACGCTCATCAACGAGGGGCGGTTCGGGGTGATGGTGTCGATGCAGCAGGGCAGCATATCGCAGGTTCCGCTGAGCGACGTCTGCGGCAAGCTGCGCCTCGTTGCGCCCGACGACAAGATGGTGCTCGAGGGCCGAATGCTGGGTGTCTGTTTCGGACGCAAGCCCGGCGAGCCGCAGGCCGTCAGGCCGGCTGAAGGTTGAGGCACGGCGTGCCGCTCGGGCTGAAGGCCTGCTCTATCTCGGCCATCATCAGCGCCTCGCAGCTGTCGACCCACCCCGCAAAGGCGGCGTTGGGCCTGTAGATGAGCGCGTGGTCGAGCAGCGCGCCGATGTCGAAGCGGTCGGAGATGATGCCCGCGCCCGATGCCATGGCGTCGTAGGCGTTGCAGTCCTGCTCCACGTGGGTGGGCACCATCAGCACGGGCTTGCCCAGATACATGGCCTCGCACACCGACTCGAATCCGGCCGTGGTGGCATAGGCGCGGCATCCGGCCGTGGCCTCGATGAAGCGGCGGTCGTCGATGGTGTGGAAGCGCAGGTTGCACGCCGGGCTGACGGTGGCCGGAGCGTCTTTCTTGTCCCAGAAAAAGTCCATAGGTACGTCGGGGCGCACGGCGTTGAAGTTGCGCACGTCGGTCTCGAAGGCCGGGTTGAGCATGTAGCCGTGCACATAGTCGCCCTCGGTGGCGTGCGCCTCGAGCACCTCGCGCCGCAGCAGCGGAGGCACCACGCTGACTCATGACGCGAAGTTTAGAAGTCCGACGGCCTCCTCGCTCCCGGCCCTCGCAAGGCATTCGCGCTCGTCGTATTCGATGACGCGCCAGTTGCCGTCGGCGTCCTGAGCCAGTGCGCTG
>CALYZD010000044.1 GCA_945607565.1 uncultured Bacteroidales bacterium
CGGGCGGCCGCGCCAACGTGCCCGAACTTGTCAGGATATTCGAAAAGGAATGCCCCGGCAAGCCCATGCGCGTCGACCACGGCCGCATGATGCTGGACGACGAAGACAAGGGCTACAACGCCGGATACTCGTTCCACGGCCGCATGCTGGCCCTCGCGCAGGTCGACGGCATGATGGCCATGGCCGCTCTGAACGACAAACAATGAAAAACCACATCGAAATGCAGAAAACACTCGAAGGCAAGATTGCCATAGTAACCGGCGGCTCGGGCGTGCTGGGCAGCAACATATCCAAAGGCCTGCTCGAAGCCGGAGCCAAAGTCATCATCATCGGGGCGCACGCCGAAAAGGTCGACGCCACCATCGGACGCCTCAGCCCGCTAGGCGACATCAGCGGCCGCGCCTGCGACGTGCTCGACAAGGCACGCCTCGAAGAGCTGGCCCGCGAGACGGTGAAGGCCCACGGCCACATCGACATCCTGGTCAACTGCGCCGGCGGCAACGTGCCCGGCGCCACCATCATGGACGACCAGTCGGTGTTCGACATGGCCGTCGAAGACCTCCACAAGGTCATCGACCTCAACCTCTACGGCACCGTCTACCCCTGCCTCGCCTTCGGCCGCATCATGGCCGAGCAGAAGAGCGGCAACATCATCAACATCTCGTCGATGGCCGCCTACGACGCCCTGACACGCGTCATGGGATACGCCATAGCCAAAGAGGGCGTGGTGGCGCTCACCAAATGGCTGGCGCAGGAGATGGCCATCAAATACAGCGAAAAGATACGCGTCAACGCCATTGCGCCCGGATTCTTCATAGGCGAGCAGAACCGCAAGGCCCTGCTCAACGACGACGGCTCGCTGACCGAACGCAGCCACAAGGTGATTGCCAAGACCCCGATGCGCCGCTTCGGCGACATCTCGGAACTCAACGGAATAGTGTGCATGCTCTGCTCCGACGCCGCCAGCTTCATCACCGGCACGGTCATCCCGGTCGACGGCGGCTTCAGCTCGTTCAGCGGCGTCTGAACGGACGGCAAGCGGGATCTGACGCGGAAAGGACATTCGAGGTGCATCGGACCAAAGAGGCCCGGTGCACCTCGGCTTTTTGACGCAGGGCGCGAAAAACCGTCAAATATTGGCGGCCGGCAGTCCCGGGGTGATGAAAAAGAGCCTATTTTTGCAATCTTTTTTTTAAAGATGAAGAACAAACTCGAAAACATTTCAGGCTTGTGGAGATTCTGCGCTCCATTCAAGCACGGACATTTAGTGGGAGCGGCCATCTTCGGCTTCTTCGGCAACCACATCGAAGGCACGATCTGCTATCACGAAATCTCCGAAGACTATCCGCCCCTCTTCGTCATGTTCGAATTCGGCGGCACTCTCGACATGATGCCGTTCGAATTTTTCACTCCGCTCCTATACGGCGACTGCAAAAACACCGACGAGTGCTATGATTTCCGGGACGCGAACGAAGGCACCCACCACGCGCCGCTGGGATTCGGCTGCGTCTACGAGGCCGACTACGACTGCATCGAGGGCATGATTGAATACGGAGAAGAGCGCCACATGGCCTATGCGACCATGCACAGGGTCAAAAACCTCGGATAGATTTTGCGAAAAAAAACGGCGGCGGCGCTTGCATTTGTTCAAAATGTATCTACCTTTGCATCGCTTTCGACAAGGCAAGCAACCTTCTCTAGTAGCTCAGTTGGTTAGAGCGGCGGACTGTTAATCCGTAGGTCGTAGGTTCAAGTCCTACCTGGAGAGCTCAGGCAAAGACAATCGCTTACACGGCGGTTGTCTTTTTTTGTGCCGATGCGCAATGACAGGAGCCTCCCACGGCCGGCCACAGCCGACAGACGGGAGGCTCCCGGCGCGCACGCCGGCGGACGCGGGCTCAGTCGAGCTCCATGGCGCGGCGGACGCGGGCCACGGTGTCGGCATCGGTCAGCGCGCCGAGAATCTCAAGGGCAAATTCGAGCGAATGGCCGGCGCCGTCGGCGGTAATCAGGTTGCCGTCGCGCACCACGGGAGCGTCGGTCACCACATAGTCGCCCAGGGCATCGACCACCGACGAGTGGCAGGCGATGCGGCGGCCGCGGCACACGCCGTTGCGGGCCAGCACGGTGGGTCCGCCGCAGATGGCGGCAATCAGTTTGCCGGCTGCGGCGAAGTCGGTCAGAGCGCGGCCCACGGCGGTCGACTGTGCCAGATTGTCGTAGCCGGGGCATCCGCCCGGGATGATGAGCATCCGGCCGTCGGACAGCGGGCAGTCGGATATCAGAGTGTCGGCCAGCACCATCAGTCCGTGCGACGAGGTGACGGTCAGGTCGTCGCCCACGGCCACGGTCTCGACGTCGAGCTTGGCGCGGCGCAGGAGGTCGAGCGGCGTCAGCGCTTCGATGGTCTCGAAGCCGTCGGCCAACAGCAGATAAATCTTGGTTTCCATATCGGTTCTGTTGCTTGGTTTTCTGATGCAAATATAGGGTTCGGGGGCGTTGCGGAGGTAACAAAAGGAAACAAAAGCTAACATTGTTTAGACTGCCGCGCGGGATAGGATAAGACGAAAAAAAATACTTTCGTCGCACCAAACACAAAGCGACATGAACATCATCCGATTCGTCAAAGACTGGACTCTGCCCATTGCCATGATTGCGGGGGCGCTGAGCTATGTGGTCTACATCAACATCCCCTGCCTGGCGCCGACCAAGGCGTTTGCGGGTTCGGCGGTGGCGGTGGTGCAGCCGGTGCTTATCTTCTGCATGCTCTTCCTGACCTTCTGCAAGATTCATCCGCGCGACCTCAGGCCGTGCCGGTGGCATCTGTGGCTTCTGCTCATCCAGGCGCTGATGTTCGTGCTGCCGGCGCTGTGGCTCATCGCCTTCCCCGACACGGCGTGGCGCGTGGTCATCGAGGGCGGCATGATATGCATGATATGCCCCACGGCGACGGCGTCGGCGGTGGTGGCCGGCAAGCTGGGCGGCAACGGCGCCACGCTGACGGCATACATCATTGCCGTCAACATGCTGACGGCCGTCCTGGCGCCGCTGGTGCTGCCCATGGCCCATCCGCACGAGGGGCTGTCGTTTCTGCCGGCGTTCGTCACCATCCTGCGCAAGGTCTTCCCGATGCTCATCTGCCCGCTGCTGCTGGCCTGGCTGGTGCGCTTCACCATGCCCGGACTGCACGCCAAGGTGCTGCGCTGCAAGGATCTGGCGTTCTACATCTGGAGCGTGTCGCTGGCACTGGCCATAGCCGTCACCGCGCGCTCCATCCACTACAACGAGGGCGGCAACCTGTGGGACGAAGTGGGACTGGCGGCAGTGTCGCTCGCGTGCTGCGCCTTCCAGTTCGCCGCTGGCCGGCGCATCGGCCGACACTATGGCGAGCCCATCAGCGCGGGGCAGGCGCTGGGGCAGAAGAACACGGTCTTCATCATCTGGCTCGGATACACATTCCTCGACCCCATCACATCGGTGGCCGGCGGCTTCTACAGCGTCTGGCACAACACGGTCAACTCCTACCAGCTCTACCTAAAGCGCAAGGCACAGCAGCACGAAGCCTGATTTCGCTGCACGTCGCGACTATGGATAAAAGTCAGTCAGCCGACTCGGCCATGGGGAAACAAACGACCACTGTCGGTACACCCTGCTCGCTGACGATCAGATATTTACATTTGATTGTGGTCATCTGCAAATCGTTGAGCAGATTCTGCATGCGGATGCTGCAATGCTCGTCGGCATCGGTGGCGGCGAGGCACGAGTGGCGCACGCGCACCGCATAGAACTCCTGCGGCCGGCCGTCGAATGAGCGGACCTCGGCCCTGGCCAGTTCGAGCACGGGGACACTGTCGGGCCGCTCCACGCCGTTCTTGATTATCGACGTCAGGCAGCGCACCACGAACTTTTCGTCGACCGTCACCATGGCCGTCGGCAGGGGCGTTTCGAGGCGCGCCTTGCCCCACCCTTCGGCCTCGGCCGTGGCCATCGACTTTTTGCAGAGCAGTATCAGGTCGTGACGCTGCACCTGCATTCGGTCGGCCTCCGACTCGATGCGCGAGAGGTTGAGCACATCGTTGGCCAGGCTAATCAGATTGCGCGTCTCGGCCGATATGATTGAGGCGCAGCGGTTTGCGTCGCCGTCGGCCGACGAGGCCATGAGCTCGGCGCAGCCGGCTATGGCATTGAGCGGCGAGCGGAATTCACAACTTATATTCTTCAGAAAATCGAGCTTCAGGCGGTCGGCGCGTTTGCTGATGCTGCGGGCCGTGTTCAGGCTCTGCACGGCGCTGCGCAGCTTGCGGCGGCTGCGATAGGACGCCAGCAGCAGGACGGCGGCCGTCAGCACCACCATGGCTATCATGGCGGCTATCAGCAGATTGCGCTGCAGCGCCAGCTCTTCGGCTTCGAGGGTGGCCATGTGCCACTGGCAGTTGCCGAGCGCGGCCTTGCGGTCTTTGGCCATCCGCAGTTTCTCCATCGAGTCGCGCAGCGTCAGGGCGCGTTCGTAGAGCGGCACGGCTTCGGCGTAGAGCCCGTTGTCGACGTAGGCGTCGATATAGTTCATGAAGATGCCGGGGCGCTCGTAGTCGGTGGCCAGGGCGAGTGCCTGACCGTGGTGCTCGATGCTGCTGATGACGTCGCCTTTGGCGGCATAGTAGAGCCCCCAGGCCGTGTGGTAGTCGCGCTCCGAGGCGCGGATGCTGCGGCCGCCGGCGTGATAGCCGTCGGCGCGCTTGAGGCATTCGAGGGCGCGGCCCAGGCTGTCCATGGCGATGTAGCACTGCGCAAGGTTCGATGCCACGAAGAGGCGTTTGGAGTTGCAGACGAACGCCAGTTCGTGCCGGTCGGCGTCCTGAGCTTCGAGGGTGTCGATGTGGGCGTCGGCCTCCATCAGGCATCTGGCGGCGGCCGTCGGGTTGCCGCATTTCTGCAGCAGCGTGGAGCGTCCCTGGCTGATGGCCACCCGTTCGAGGCGCGTCCAGCAGGTGTCGGCCAGCGTCTCGGCGTAGCACTCCTGCGCCTCGGCCAGCCGGTTGTCGGCCGCATAGGCCATGGCCATCAGGTGTTTGGACACGGCCAGAGCCTTGTGATAGTGGCGGCGTCGGCCCTCGTCGGCCATGCGCTGGCACTCGTCTATTATCATTGCCGACTCGTCGAGCGTAGTCAGGTTGAAGAGGTAGGACCGCCACGCGCCGAAGTAGAGGTCGGCGTAGCGGCCGCCGGTGCGACGGTCGAGGTCGCGCACCTTGCCCATCAGACGGTGTGTCGAGTCGGGCAGATTGCACGAGCCGCACTGCACTATCATGGCGCGCAGCATCCGCATCTGCAGCTCTTCCCTGCCGTTGTCGACGGCCTCGCCATACATGATGCGGGCGGCTTCGAGTGCCGGCGTGTCGCCGTAGTGGGCAAAGTAGAAATCGCGCAGTACCGCCTGCTTGCGGTCGAGGTCGGGCACGGTGTCGAGCACGGCGCGGAGGCTGTCGATGCTGTCGGGATGCGCGGCGGCGGGGCCCGCAGCCAGCAGAGCCAGCATCAGTGTGGTGAAGACGGCTTTTCTCATCGGCGGGCGGGCTTTGTGGGGTGAACGAATTCGCACTGTCCGGGCGCGGTGCTCAGGCTTCCGCCAAGGATGGCGGCTGCGGCCCTGCAGTCGGCCAGGCGCTCCGAGTCCGGTCCGACAGCCGTGGGGGCGCCCTCGGCTGCGGCGCTGAAGACCACGGCGTGGCGGCGTGTGCCGACGCGCAAGTGGACGACGGTGTCGGCCGAGGCGCGGCCTGCCGCCACGTGTATCATGTCGGTCAATATCTGCTGCAGATGCACGGGGTCGGTGGCCAAGGTCAGATGCGACAGGCGGCTCTCGAAGTCGGCCCTCGGCATCCCGACGCTCTCCACCACGCTGTGGCACAGCGGCACCACGTCGAGCCGGCACAGCCTGACGTCGGTGGCGTGGCGTGCCATGCTGCGGCTCTGCGAGGCTCCGGCGCGGTCTATGGCGTCGAGGAGCGTCCGGGTGTTGTTGCGGATTATCTCGTGAATCTGCCGGCTGACGGTGACGTTGCCGACGTTTTCGGATAGGATGTCGGAACAGCCGACGATGGCGTTGAGCGGAGCCTGCATCTCGCGCGCCAGATCGGAGAGGAAAGCCGACTTGCCGTGCGTCTTTTCGTCGCACACGCGCTGTCGGGCGGCTATCACCCGGTGGGCGGCCCTGAGCTTGCGGCGGCGACGGCGCACGTAGACGTACACCGCCACGGCCACTGCCAGCGCCGTGCCCATCATCGCCCTGACCAGCCGTGCCTGACGCTTCTGCTGGCGGCGGTTGCTCTGCAGCAGGTCGTCGAGCTCGTAGTCTTTGTGGGTGGGCACCACACGGCCGGCGCTTGCGGCTGCCACTATGCTGTCTTTGGCCTCGAAGGCGCGACGGTAGTAGTGGCAGGCCCGGGAGTCGTCGCCGTGCTCGTGCCAGTAGCGCGCCAGGCGGTGCAGCACCGTGTCGGGGCGCACCTTGCGGTCGGGCGCGGGCCGTGAACCGATGGCCGGCAGCGGAGCAAGGAACGCCGTCAGTAGCAGAACAATCACTAATCGTGTCTTTTTCATTACATTAGCTTAGTGTGACTCGGACGTTATACGGACGATGCGTCGAAAGGTGACGGCGAGGGGCATAATATTGGCACCCCTGGCGCAACTTTGTGCCATTTGATTACCTTTGCACCCCGTCGGCGCGCCACGGTGCGCATTGATTCTAACCACAAACTCAACCAATGACGTCTTTCCATCATCGCACACTCACCCTTGCCCTCGCCATGCTGTGGCCGGCGGTGTGCGCGGCCCAGACGGCCGGCTGGTATGCCGAGCGGGTCTTCAGCTTCCTTGAGCGCAGCGACGTCGACCAGCGCTACATGGAGCGGCCGTCGACGCGCTTTGTGCTGACGCCGCAGCTGGGCACCACGCTCAACCAGTACACCATATCGACCGGCGGCCACGAATACACGCTCTCGTCTGAGCCCATAGTGCGTCTGGGGGCTTCGGCCGGATACCGCGGGCTGACGGTGGGATACATGCAGCACATCGGCTCGGCCGACGCAAGGAGCCGCAACAGAGACTTCTTTCTCGACATGGCCGGCAACCGCGCCGGCGCCACCATGTATGTGAGCCGGATGAGCAACTACTCCTTTTCGCACGACGACGACGAGGACCACGGGATACGCACCGACGCCTTCCGCAGCCGGCGATTCCACCTGAGCGCCTACTACGCCTTCAACCACAGGCGGTTCTCCTATCCGGCCGCCATAGTGCAGACGTTCATCCAGAAGCAGAACGCGGGCAGCATCATAGCCGGGCTGTCGGTCAACACGTCGAAGCTCGACGTGGACACGGCGGCCATCTCCGACAGCATCCGCAGCCAGTTCGTGCTCGACGAATACTTCACCCAGGTGCGCGCCAGCAACGCCTGCCTGCGCTTCGGCTACGGCTACAACTGGGTGCTGCGCCACCACTGGATGCTCCACGCCTCGGGCACCATGTCGCTGGCTTTCAGCAAGAGCACGCAGTTCCGCTACGCCGACCGCACCGAAAAGGACGACCGCAACTCGCTCACCTACGAGTTCCACGCCACACTTGCCGCCGTCTACGACCGCCGCCGCTACTTCGCCGCCTTCAACATGACGCTCGACGTCAACCAGCAGAGCGACTCGCCCATCGAGGTGGTCGACCTCGTGATGCGCATGAACCTGCGCTGCGGACTGCGCTTCTGACGCCGCCGCACCGTTGGACCGCCAAAAACGAAACTTCGGGCCGCAAACGCTTTGAGTTGTGGCCGGCTTTGGGTTAACTTAGCGGCTCCGATCGACGCATCGGCGACAAAAGAAAATCTAACGAAATAAGACACATCAATGGAAGAAACCGTCAACACAATGCTCGTGGCCTTGGGCATAGGCATCTTCGCCGTCCTGGTCAGGCTCATAATCCGCCGCCAGAGCGCCAAGGCATCGACCGGCGTGCGCATGCCCGCCAAGCAGTTCGGCCGGCGCCTGTGGATATTCCTGCCAATAGCCATCGTGGCCTACATCGCCATCTTCAACCTGACGGCCATCGACGGCCTGGTGGACCGCGTGCAGGGTCGCGTGACGCTCGCCGACATCGAGCACGCGGGCACCGACAACCTGTGCGGACGCCTCGCCGCCGACGACGCCCCCACGCTGACGCCGGCCTACGCCCCGCCCTTCTTCACCATCCGCGCCGACAGCGTGACGGCCACCGACTTTTATATGATAAAAGACCCGGCGCGCCTCGACGACATCAACAAGACCGAACGCCAGACCGCCGACGACGGGCGTCGGGCCATCAGGCGCAAGCAGACGGCCTTTGAGGTGATGCGCGACCCCGACAAATACGCCTCGCTCTACAACCGCCTCTACGCCGTGCCGCTCTCCGACTCGACCCACATCCTCGTCTGGGCCTACAACCACGCCATGCAGCCCGGCCCCGACGGACGCATCACCACGCCCATCGGCACGCTGCGGCCCGCCACCGCCGCCGTGGCCCGCGCCGCCGCCTCGACCGGCCTGCCCGGTATCAGCACCGACATGTTCGTGGTGGCCTTCGACGACGAGCACTACGTCAGCTACGAGAACATACGCCTCATAGTGCGCGGCGTCCTCGCCTTCGCCGCCGTCGGGCTCATCTATCTGCTGGTGATGAACATCGGCCGCAAACGCCCATAACCAAGACACAATCATATCTTTAGCACCCATGACCATCAAACCGAACCTCGTCATCGCCATCGACGGCCACTCGTCGTGCGGCAAAAGCACCGTGGCCAAAGACCTGGCCAAGCAGCTCGGCATAGCCTACATCGACACCGGCGCCATGTATCGCACCGTCACGCTCTACGCCCTGCGCCACGACCTGATTGCCGACGGGCGCGTCGACGAACAGGCACTCACGGCCGCGCTCGACAGCATCCGCATATCGTTCAGCTTCAATGCCGACACCAAGAAGAACGAGACCTTTCTCGACGGACAGAGCGTCGAGACGGAGATACGCTCGCTGCCCGTCAGCCAGAACGTGAGCGCCATCAGCGCCATCAGCGCAGTCCGCCACGCCATGGTGCGCCAGCAGCAGCAGATGGGCAGCCGCCGCAGCATAGTGATGGACGGCCGCGACATCGGCACCGTAGTCTTCCCCAATGCCGACCTCAAGATCTTCATGACCGCATCGGCCGAAATCAGGGCACAGCGGCGCTTCGACGAGCTGACCGCCAAGGGGCAGACCGTCAGCTATGCCGACATCCTCGACAACGTCCGCCAGCGCGACCACATCGACTCCACCCGCGCCGAAAGCCCGCTGCGCCAGGCACCCGACGCACTGCTGCTCGACAACGGGCAGATGACCATGCAGCAGCAGTTCGACTGGATAATGGACGCGCTGCGCAGCCGCCGACTCATAACCGACTGACACACCGACACCGAGAACATCATGCAAACAGTCATCGACAAGGAATCTGGATTCTGCTTTGGAGTCAAGCGGGCCATCAGCACCATAGAGCGCGAGCTGGCCGAGCACTCCGAGCCGCTCCACTGCGTTGGCGACATTGTCCACAACGAGCGCGAAATAGAACGCCTGCAGGGCAAAGGCCTCGTCATCATCGATTCCGAGTGCCTCGGCCGACTGCCCCAGGGCAGCCACGTCCTCTTCCGCGCCCACGGCGAGCCGCCCGCGTCCTACGGCACAGCCCGCGACCACCGGCTGCAGCTCACCGACGCCACCTGCCCCGTGGTCCTCAAGCTGCAGCAGCGCATCAAGCAGGCATGGCTCGCCGGCCGCGAACACGGGGTGCAGATAGTCCTCTTCGGCAAAAAAGGGCACGCCGAGGTCAAGGGTCTGATGGGCCAGACCGACAACGAGTGCATCCTGATAGAAAACATCGGCCAGGTCGACGACGGCCGGCTGGTCTTCGAGAGCGGCCGCCCCATCGAAATCTTTGCACAGACCACCAAAGACCCGCACCAGTACGCCGACCTCATAGCCCTCATCAGGCGACGCGCCGACGCCTGCCGCCAGAGCGTCTGTGCCCACGACACCATCTGCCGCCAGATGGCCGACCGCGCCGACCGCCTCCGTCGCTTTGCCGGCGAGCACGACATGATTCTGTTCGTGGGCGGCACCAAAAGCTCCAACTCCAAGGTGCTCTTCGACATCTGCCGGAGCATCAACGAGCACTCCTACTTCGTCACCGGCGCCGCCGACCTCCGCCCCGAATGGCTCTGCTGCCACCCGCAGAGCATCGGTATCTTCGGCGCCACCTCCACACCGCTCTGGCTCATGGAGCAGGTGCAGGAAGCCATCGAAAGCATGGGCCGCCAGTCAGTCAACAAACGCTAACACCATGGCAATCATCAAATTCATACTTGTCTTCGCGTGCTGTGTCTATCTGATACGGCTGCTGATGCGCATAGCCATGCCGCTGCTGCTCAGGCATCTCTTTGGCAAGATGCAGCAGAACGCCACCCCCCGCACCACCGACGACCGCCCCGAAGGCGACGTCAGCATAACGTCGCGCCCGCCACGCAAACCCGCGCGCAAGCACAAACTGCCCGAAGGCGAATACGTTGATTTTGAGGAAATAAAATGATGCGCCGGCGGATTTGTGCCAATACCTCCTCGGCTGAACCATCAGCAGGAAAAATATGTAAATGACATTCTGAAAATCTCGCCCGATGTATTTGTTCAGGACGTCCTGACGGTCCTCCACGTCCATGTCCTCGCGGTAGACCGGCTTGATATTAGTGGGGCTTGCGTTTGGAGTTGGTCTGGAGTTGGTTTTCAGACAACGCGGGACAACTTGGGACAACTTTTTGGCGTATTGGGGTTTCAGACAACGCGGGACTACTTTGGACAACATGGGGCAACAAAAAAGGCTGCGGCGATGCCGCAGCCATATTACATTACATGATTATTAAAAAGTTCACTTCACCATCAGTTTGGCGGTTTGCGAGCCGGAGCGCACGTAGTGCAGGCCCGGTGCGAGGCCGCTGATGTCGATGGTCTGGGCTTCCTCGCCGTTGCTCTCCACGCTCAGCACGAGGCGGCCGGCCACGTCGAAGATCTGAACCGTGCCGCCATTGGCCGATAGGCCGCTGACGCTCACATGGCTGCTGGCAGGGTTCGGGTAGAGCTGCAGTGCCATGGGCTGCGCCTCGGCGGCGGCGATGCCCGTCTCGGTGCCGTAGAGATAATAGGTGGTGTTGATGCTCGGGTTGCCGGTGAATGTGCCGCCGGTGTTGGCATGCATGTCTGTGTTCCAATCTGTATCCTCGGCGCTGATGCTGCCTACCGAGGGAATTCGCCACGGCTTGCCGTATTCGCTGGTTTTCTCATCGCTCACTTTGAGGCTTGTGCAGCCGCGGAACATATATTGATAGCAACAGGCTTTCAAAGTCGTGGCAGGCAAGACCGGCGGCGTGGTCAGGCTTGTGCAGCCTTGGAACATATATTGATAGCAATAGGCTGCCAAGGTCGTGGCCGGCAATTCGGGGGCGGTGGTCAGGCTTGTGCAGTTATAGAACATTTGGGCATAGCTCCACCATCCCAAAGTCGTGGCCGGTAACTCAGGAGCGGTGGTCAGGCTTGTGCAGTTATAGAACATTCCGCCATAGCAATTGTCTTTCAAAGTCGTGGCAGGCAGTTCGGGTGCGGTGGTCAGGCCTTTGCAGTTGTAGAACAAATACGTGTAGCACCCGCTTGCCATTGTCGGATGCTCGCCATTGGCCACTTTTTCGTGGTCGAGCAGGTTCTCGATGTTGCCGGTGCAGGCTATGCCTTCGGCGTCGTTGAGTTTCCAGCTATTAGCGAGTTCTCCGGTAATCTTGCTATTGCCCGTTCCGCGCAGATAGAGTTTGCCATCGGCGGAGTTGAGCTGGCTACCGTCCCATTCGGTCCATGTTTCGAGGTCGGTGGAGTAGTAGAGTGTGCCATCCCAGCCTTTTGGGTTGGCTTGCAGTGTGAAGTCGGATGCGCTTGAAAAGGCAATGTAGTTCTGCGCTACGGCATCTGCCGCCGAAAACATGCTGCCTGTCAGCATCAATGCCGCCAGCGCAAAGCGGCGCGCAAGGCCGGCGTGTGTGTGTCTGGTCTGTTCCATAGTGTTTTTGTTTTTTGTTGGTTAATTAATTATTGATTGATTGTTGGTTTTGTCCTGATTGCCTGCCGGCCGTGCAGGAACCGCGCAGGCAGCAAAGAGGCCGGCCGGGCGGGTTCGCCGGCTGCGGGGGCGGGTGCAGTGTGGTGCTGGGGGCACTGGCGGAGCCGAGTGCGGGATGGATGCCGATATTATGACTTAAATCATGAAATAGGGGGGCAAAATTGCGAATGCCGCGCCTGCGGGCAAGGCGTGCGGACTGGCGGGCATGGACTTTTGCAGTCGGTTCGTTTTCATGACTTGTTTTTGGCTTCGGGTTTTCGGGGACTAAGATAGGGACAAAATGTTTTGGCCGATGCGCCCGGCGAAAAAAAGTGCGGCCATCCCGGCGCGGTCTGCAAACGACATTTCCGCCCGCCCCCACCGAAATCGAGGCGCGCGCAGGCCATTTTGCGCGTGTCGCGGGGCCTGCAAGGGGGTGTGGCGGCGGTTTTTAAACGTTTTTCAGCGTCGGAGGTTTAATTTTAACACCCTGACGGCCGTTTTGCAATCATTTTGTAACATTCGAGCGCGACGGGCTTCGGCTTTATAGCTAACTAAATTTAAAATCGGCCGGCACGAAGCAAAGCAACGTTAACAACCGGCCACCAGCGCGTGGAAAACAATGGCTGACTGTCAGCGCATTGCCCGCGCCGGCATTCAGACATCTAAACACACTGCTCACTTTTTAACCAAGGGCCGGGCGTGCTTAACATCTTTACATCATAAATCGGCCTATGTTTGCATCGTAATCAAAAGGAAAAAAGAAATTTAATTGTCAGAAAGATGAAAGCAATTAACGTAATGAAAGCAGTGGCCGTGGTAGCCATGGCAAGTGTAGCGGCAGTTGCAAGTGCCGAATCGAAGACCAGAGTCTATGTCAGCTCTTACATGAAACCCAACTATGCGGTGGTTTCGGTTGTCCCGACCGAAGAGAGCTGCGTCTACAAGATGGAAGTGACCGACCGCGCCGGCTCCATGATCTACGTCAGCAAGCGCCTCGAAGACATCAGCGCCAGCCAGTTCCTCCTCGACGTGCGCAACCTGCACGATGGCGAATACACCGTGTCGTTCTACTCCAAAGACGGCGTGGTAACCAAGAACTTCTCCATCAGCAACAACAAGGTGGTTCGCTAACGGCGGACACGTTTTGACAGCATCATTTGCATAAAGTTAAGATATAACGGTTTGGATGCCTTCGTCGTGACACGGCGGAGGCATTTTTTTGTGCCGTGCAAGCAGGTGGCGTGTTAATTTAAGTTAACGACGTCGAATCCGCTGTTTACCGCCTTATCTTTGTCGCTCATATTCAGTTTTTTCTATGTCAAGGCACAATTCGACGGCGGCTCGCCGCAAGATCAGGAGTTCGTATTTCACCACCACCATCAGCATTTCGCTGGTGCTGTTCCTGCTGGGAATCATCGGTTTGCTGGGTCTCAACGCGCATCACCTTTCGGTCTACGTCAAAGAGAACCTCGGGCTGACGGTGATGATAGAGCCCGAAGCGCGCGCCGCTGAAGTCCGCAAGATAGAGAAGGCCATTTCGGCGTCGGCACTGGTCAAGTCGGTCAAGATGCTCAGCAAGGAGCAGGCGGCCGAGGAGCTCAAGAAGGAGCTGGGCGAGGATTTTGTGGAATATCTGGGCTACAATCCGCTGCTGTCGTCGATGGAGGTGAAGCTCTATGCCGACTATGCCACGCCCGAGGGCATGGCGTCGGTCGAGTCAATCATATCGCAGTATCCCGAAGTCAAACAAGTCTATTATCAGAAGGATATAGTCAACCTGATTCACGACAACGTGCGGCGCATATCGCTGGTGCTGCTCGGCTTCTCGGCGCTGATGCTGGTGGTGGCCGTGACGCTCATCGGCAACACAGTGCGCCTGATGGTCTACTCCAAGCGCTTCTCCATCCGGACCATGCAGCTGGTGGGCGCCACGCGGCAGTTCATCCGCCGGCCGTTCATAGGGCAGAGCGTCATGCAGGGGCTGGTGGGCGGACTGCTGGCCAATGCGCTGCTGACGGGCGTCATCTATCTGTCGGCGCGCGAGCTGCACGGCGTCATCAGTTTCGACAACATCTATGCCGTGGCCGCGCTCTTCGGCATGGTCTTCGTCTTCGGCGTGCTGCTGACGCTCACGTCGACCACGGTGGCCGTCAACCGCTATCTGAATCTGCGCACGGCCGACCTCTACCTGTAAGGGCGCGCCCGCAGTCAGCCGGACAATCGGAAAAAGAAAACACACAATACTGAAAAAGCAATGATTAAGAACGAACCGCAAAACAAGAAACCGGACTTTGCTCTGGGCAAACAGAACTATCTGCTGCTGGCCATCGGCTTCGCCATCATCGTAATCGGGTTCATCCTGATGTCGGGCGGAGGCAGCACCGACCCCCAAGTATTCGACGAAGACATCTACAGTTTCAGGCGGATTACGCTGGCGCCCATCGTGGTGCTGGCCGGCTTCGTGTTCGAGATCTACGCCATCATGAAAAAGACCAAGGAATAACGCGGCGCAATGAATCTGATCGAAACCATCATCATAGCCATAGTCGAGGGCCTGACCGAGTTCCTGCCGGTGTCGTCGACGGGGCACATGATAATAGCCCAGAACGTGCTGGGCATCGAGAGCACCGACTTTGTCAAGGCCTTCACCGTCATCATCCAGTTCGGCGCCATCCTGTCGGTGGTGTGCCTCTACTGGAAGCGCTTCTTCAGGCTCAACGCCACGCCGGCTCCCGAGGGCGCGGGCCCGGTGCAGAGGCTGCTCCACCGCTACGACTTCTACTGGAAACTGCTGGTCGGCTTCATCCCGGCCGCCGTGCTCGGCCTGCTGCTGAGCGACGTCATCGACTCGATGCTCGAGAACGTGACCGTGGTGGCCGTGATGCTGGTGGCCGGCGGCATCTTCATGCTCTGGGTCGACCGCCTGTTCAACTCGCCCAAGGCCGACGACAACGTCAGCGCACGACGCGCCCTGTTCATAGGCCTGTTCCAGTGCATCGCCATGATTCCGGGCGTGTCGCGCTCCATGGCGACCATAGTGGGCGGCATGGCCAACCGGCTGACGCGCAAGGCCGCGGCCGAGTTCTCATTCTTCCTGGCCGTGCCCACCATGTTCGCCGCCACAGCCTACAAGATGCTCAAGCTCTTCATGGAGCCCGACGGGCTGAATCTGGTGGCCGACAACATGACGACGCTTGTGGTGGGCAACGCCGTGGCCTTCGTGGTGGCGCTGCTGGCCATCAAGTTCTTCATCTCGTTCGTCACCCGATACGGATTCAGGCTCTTCGGCTACTACCGCATAGTGGTGGGCGGCGCCATACTGATACTGATGGCATTGGGCTATAACCTCGAAATAATCTGACCGTGGACTTCGCAGGCGGAGAAATACTGTACATCAACAAGCCGCTGGGCTGGACGTCGTTCGACGTGGTCAACAAGATACGCATCATGCTGCGCAACCTGCTCGGCATACGCAAGATAAAGGTGGGCCACGCCGGCACGCTCGACCCTCTGGCCACCGGCGTGGTGGTGGTGTGCACCGGCAAGGCCACCAAGCGCATCGAAGAGCTGATGGGGCACGACAAGGAATATGTGGCCACCATCAGGCTGGGGCAGACCACGCCCTCGTTCGACCTCGAGACGCAGCCCGACGCCGTCTACCCCACCGACCACATCGACCTCGGGCTGGTGGAGCGCACCATCCGCGAGCGCTTCACGGGCCGCATAGAGCAGGTGCCGCCCATGTTCTCGGCCATCAAGATCGACGGCAAACGCGCCTACGAATATGCCCGGCGCGGCAACAGCGACGTCGAGCTCAAAAGCCGGCCCGTGACCATCCACAGCATCAGCGTCGAGCGCTTCGAACTGCCGATGCTCACCGTCAGAATATCGTGCAGCAAGGGCACCTACATACGCTCGCTGGCACGCGACCTCGGCCGGGCGCTGGGCTCGGGCGCACACCTGACGGCACTCGAACGCACCGCAGTGGGCACAGCCGGCATCGACCGCGCGCTGACACTGACCGATTTGGAAACAATGATAGCCCGGATGCCTCGCATCGCAGAGCAGGCATAGACGGCTTGACATAAAAGGAAGGAAAGAAAGAATGAAACTGTCGAAATTTAAGTACAAGCTGCCCGAAGAACTGGTGGCACAATTCCCGTGCGAACACCGCGACGAAGCACGGCTGATGGTCATGCACAAGAATACGGGCGAAATAGAGCACCGCATCTTCAAAGACCTCATCAACTACTTCGACGACCAGGACGTGATGGTTTTCAACGATACCAAAGTCTTCCCGGCACGACTCTACGGCAACAAGGAGAAGACCGGAGCCAAAATCGAAGTCTTTCTTCTGCGCGAGCTCAACCACGAGCAGCACCTCTGGGACGTGCTGGTGGACCCGGCACGCAAAATCCGCATCGGCAACAAGCTCTACTTTGGCGAAGACAACTCGATGGTGGCCGAGGTGATTGACAACACCACGTCGCGCGGACGCACGCTGCGATTCCTCTACGACGACAGCAACGACGACTTCAAGAAAGCGCTCTACAAGCTCGGACAGACGCCGCTGCCATCGTCCATCCGCCGCGAGGCCATACCCGAGGACGCCGAGAACTACCAGACCATCTTCGCCAAGAAAGAAGGCGCGGTGGCCGCCCCCACGGCCGGAATGCACTTCAGCCGCGAACTGCTCAAGCGCCTCGAAATCAAAGGTATCAACTTTGCCGACATCACGCTGCACATAGGGCTGGGCAACTTCCGCAGCGTCGACGTCGAGGACCTGACCAAGCACAAGATGGACTCGGAGCAGATGTTCGTCGAAGACGAAGCCTGCGCCGCCATCAACAAAGGCAAGGACGAGAAACGCCGCGTCTGCGCAGTGGGCACCACCGTGGTGCGCGCGCTCGAAACGGCCGTGTCGACCCAAGGCCACGTCAAGCCGTTCGAGGGCTGGACCAACAAGTTCATCTTCCCGCCCTACGAATTCAAGGTGGCCGACTGCATGATATCGAACTTCCACCTGCCGCTGTCGACGCTGCTGATGATGGTCTGCGCCTTTGGCGGATACGACCACGTGATGAACGCCTACAACGTGGCCATCAAGGAGAAATACAACTTCGGGCCCTACGGCGACGCCATGCTGATAATCTGAGTCCAAAGCGGCGCACCCCGGATAACACACGTCAAAGCCTGCCACGCACCGGTTGCGAGGCAGGCTTTGCTGTCGTTGTCTGTCGTCTGTCGTCTGTCGTCTTGTCCTTATTCCGATTCCGGCTCCGAATCCGACCAGTCGAGGCGCGCCACGTCCATGTCGTCGGCCACGTCGACCCTGACACCGGCCGGCACCGCAATCTCGACGTCCACCCGCTGGAACGACCACCGCTGGTCGTCGAGATAGAAGGCCTCGCCGGCGTAGATGGTGCCGTCGCTGACCTTGATGTCGTAGGAGATGCGGCCGTTGTTGCTGTGCGCAAGGTCGGCACTGGCGGCGCGCGAGCTGTAGACCAGGCGGCACTCCACCGAGTCGACGTCGGCATGCCTGATGCTGATGCGCGGCTTGCCCGCTATGCTGGTGCGGCCGTCGCCGGTGCGGACCACCGAGAGGTCGTTCATGCGCAGATGCACCTTGTTGGAATAGCTGCGGTGGCGGTCGACGAGCGAGTCGGGCAGATTGTCCCACGGCTCCACGCGGATGCGCCCCGACGGCGGCACGGCCACGCTGATGCGGACCTCGTCGCGCACGCTCTCCGACATGTTCGACACGCCGTTAGACACGCCATAAGACAGCGTGCCAAGCGCCACGAGCCACAGCAGCAGCGTCAGCAGGCCCACGAGCGGCAAGTGCGCGTTGAAGCGGAAGATGAGGCGGATGAGCGCGTAGACGCCGAAGATGAGCGGCAGGGCGGCGCAGAGCACGGCGGCCACCACATAGAGCATCGGCCAGCCGCTGTCTATTATCTGCCCGAACATCAGGTCGGTGAAGCCGCCCGCCATGAAGCCCTGACACACCCCGACTGCCGTGACGGCAAGCACCAACAGCACAAAGAGCGCTATGAGCAGCGGGATGAACATCAGCACGCCGAGCATTATCAGGATGGCGCGCGCCGCGTTGGCCAGGCACCCGCGACGGCCGGCGGCGTCGGGGTCGGTGCGGTCGCCGCGGCCGTCGGCGCGCATTCCGGTGGCGCGGTCGAGCCCGCCCGACATGGCCAGCTTCTCGCGGGCCAGGCGGGCCCGGGGCACTATGATCCATAGCAGAGCGTAGACCAGCAGCGTGGTGCCATAGAAAATGGTGCCCAGCACAAAGATGAGCCGGAACAGGCTGACGGGCAGGTTGAAATAGGCTCCCAATCCGCCGCAGACGCCACCCAGCATGCGGTCGGTGGGATTGCGATAGAACCGTGCCCGGATGTTCTCGGCCTGCGGCTGACGGTCGTCGGCGGCGTCGGCCGAGGCCGACGGATTGCCGGTCAGCACTTCGGGCCGGCCTATGGTTTCTATCACGTCGTCGACCTCGACCGAAGTGATGGGCCGGTTGGGGCTCGACTTTCCCTCAAATATCTCGGCAATCCGGCATTCGATGTCGGCCATCACGTCTTTGCGCTCGTCGGCAGCAAGACCTTTTTTCACCTCGTCGAGGTAGTGGCGGAGCCTGTCGTAGGCGGCCTGCTCCATGTGAATCAGCGTTCCACCGATATTCACAGCAATTGAAATTTCCATCGTGTTGTATGTTATTTTGTTATTCGTTTCAGACAAAAGGATTGAACAGAGGCCACCACGGCATCAGCACGCCGCACGAGCCCACCAGCAGGACTATGGCCAGCACCGTCAGCAGCACGCGCAGCCACCTGGGCCGGCAGCTGTAGGCGCCCACAATGCAGCCGCACACCAGCACCAGCCGCACCGGCATGGCGCCCGCTATGTGCAGGCCGGAGGCCACCAGCACCCACACGAGCGCCACCACCGCCAGCGCGGCCAGCACCAGCACGGCCGCCTGCTTGCCACCCGGCATGCTGTCGTATTCGCTCTTGGCCGTCCGATAGCCGTCGCGCACCGACTTTTGGATGCTGTCGATGTTGATGGGCTCGCCGCGCATCTTCAGCCGGTCCGACGCCGTCTGCGCCTCGGGCACTATTATCCACAGCAGCAGATAGATGAGCCACAGCACAAAGACCACGAAGACCAGCCGCACCCACACCACGTCGATGCCCAAATAGGCGGCCAAGCCGCTGCACACGCCGCCGAGCATTCGGGTTTCGGCATCGCGAAAGAGGCGGCGCGTCGACTTGCCCTCGTCGGCCGCAGGCTCGGGCTCGGGGGCTGATGCCGGCTCGGCGTCGGGCGCAAAATCGTCGGGGTAACCCATGCGGGCTACAGCCTCGTCGACATTGCTGAGCGTCAGCGGATTGCGCCCGTTGCTGGTCTGCTCGGCAAAAATCTCCGACAGCCGCGTCTCGATGTCGAGGATAATCTCGGAACCGCCCTCCTGATTGGCAAATTTGCTCTCGACGGCCTTGATGTAATCTTTCAGTTTGGCGCAGGCATCGTCGTCCACATAGAACGTGCGGCCGGCCAAAGTCATTATTTCAGTCTTTTTCATAGCGTCTGATTTTAAACAGATTAAACCTCGGTAGATGAATTTTGTGCCTGATTGCGCAGCCGCTCCACGGTGTCGACCATGTCGTGCCACGACTTATCGAGGTCGGCCAGCATGCGGCGCCCCTCGTCGGTCAGCATGTAGTATTTTCGCGGCGGCCCCTGCGTCGATTCCTCCCACCTGTAGTTGAGCAACCCCGCGTTTTTGAGCCGCGTCAGCAGCGGATAGAGCGTGCCCTCGACCACTATCAGCTCAGCTTCCTTGAGCCGCCTGATGATGTCCGAAGCATAAGCATCGCCGGTCATCAGCACCGACATGATGCAATACTCCAAGACTCCCTTGCGCATCTGCGCTTTGACATTGTCCTCGTACATAGTTAGTTGCGTTTTATGTTGTTGTTCAATTGTACCTTGCGTTGCAAATATAAGTTGCTTGCACAGTAACTTGTATCACATAGTACAGATATTTTTCTACTTCTGTGCAAAAAAGAGCAAATCGTGGTGCGCAGTGTCAACTTTTTGGACAGACGCGACGAATAATGAGTTGCGGTGCAGCCGATAACTAAATCAACAATCTATCAGTTTTCTTTTAAGACAACTCGGGACTATCGGGGACAGCAAAAAAGGCTGCGGCACCGCCGCAGCCTGTAAAGGGTGAAACTTGATTTCGGTTTACTTCACTATCAGCTTTGCCGTTTGCGAGCCGGAGCGCACGTAGTGCAGACCCGGTGCAAGGCCGCTGATGTCGATGGTCTGGACCTCCTCGCCGTTGCTCTCCACGCTCAGCACAAGGCGGCCGGCCACGTCGAAGATCTGAACGGTCTCGGCTTTTGCGGGCAGGCCGCTGACGCTCACGTAGCTGCCGGCCGGGTTCGGGTAGAGTTGCAGG
>CALYZD010000045.1 GCA_945607565.1 uncultured Bacteroidales bacterium
CATCGTCCGATTGGGCAGATTAAATATTCGCTAATTTAATTCAACCAACAAGTATCTTTTCATAACCGTGTACTGTTTAACGTGTGACATATCCATCCGGACCGCCGAAGGCCTCATCAGGCTCACTCATGCCCAAAGCATCACAGTCTCCAAGCATGCCGACCGCCTTGTCGACACGGCCACCATCGTGCTGCCCCGGCGCATCCGCTGGCGCAATGTAGACAAAAATCCGATACGGCGCGGCAACGAAGTCAGCATATAGGAGGACGCCGACATATACCCCAACCTCGAATGGGTGCCGTCGACCTCGGCCCACCCCGGCGCCGATCACAAAGGATATTGGGGCGCCGTGCTGCCCAAGAGCGACCCCTTCGGCGGCGGCAAAAGGGACTGCTACGAGTGCAGGAAGATGAGAAAGTCGATGGGCGAACTGCAATCAAATGCAAGAAGGGCGAGAAAGGCGACGAACGCAAAGATCCGCCAAGACCTCGTCGAATGGGTTAAAACTCAGCTGCCCGAAGTCATGATTGGGGGAAGAAAGGCGAAGCGAGTCGTGGAAGAGGCATAGTGGTGAACCAAGTCTCGGCCAAAGAAATTTTCACCAAGAACGTCAAAGGGGAATATTTACTCGAAGTGATGAATGCGCTGCGAGACTATGATGCTTGGATGCCCCAAATGAAATTTGTGAGGACTGAGCAGGGCAGACATCACGACTGCACCTTTAACGTCTACACGATGGAATATAAAGGGGACAGCTACGAGGTGAAGACCAAAGTGGAATTCGGAATGGAGTTGCTCGACTACTTTAGCATAACAAGAAAGGGAAACCCATTAAACGACTCCGCCCCCCCCGCCGGAGCGAGGGTTAAGAAGCGTGAGGTTTCCTTGTGCAGCAAATATAGAAAGAGGTTTTTGAAAAACAAGTGGCAGGGATGCCGCTTCTCCCATAGCAAAAGCCCCTGCGCGGCTTTGGGCGGCCGGCAGGGGCCGTCTGGCCGACAATTCGATGTTTGTCTGAGCGGGCGCGTGCGCAAAACGTCAAGCCGCACAGGGGGGCAGGGCCCTTGTGCGGCTTGTGTGTGTATGGTGGCGGGCGGTGCCTATCGGATGTGCACCATTTCGCGCCGCTGAAGGACCATGGCGGTGCGTGCCGGCAGATAGAGCGAGAGCATGAACCGGCTTTCGGCCATGGGCTGCGAGTAGTAGACGAAGAACATGTCGTTGCGCTCGAATCCGCCGAAGCGTTTCTCGTCGGTCGAGAGGACGGTGGAGTAGCGCCCCTGCGGCACGTAGATGCCATAGTTGGTGTAGGAGTTCGTGGGGCTGAAGTTGAAAATCAGCAGATAGTCGCCGCGCATGAAGGCGAGCACCTGCGTCTGGTCGTTGTCGTAGATGCGGTGGGCGAATGCGTCGGCGGGCGTCTGCGCGAAGAGTTCGATCATGGCCTTGTCGAAGTCGAGCAGCAGGTGATAGCGCAGGTTGGGCGCCTGTGCCAGCGACCATTGGCGGCGTGCGTATTTGTAGCTCCAGTCGTTGCCCTGTCGCGGGAAGTCGATCCACTCGGGGTGGCCGAATTCGTTGCCCATGAAGTTGAGGTAGCCGCCGCTCGATGTGAAGAGCGTCACCAGCCTTATCATTTTGTGCAGTGCCATGCCGCGGTCCACGGTCATGCTGTTGCTGCTGGTCTCCATCGAGTCGTACATGGCGGCGTCCATCAGTCTGAAGATGATGGTCTTGTCGCCCACCAGCGCCTGGTCGTGGCTTTCGGCGTAGTTGATGGTCTTTTCTTCGGGGCGGTGCAGGGTCAGTTCGTAGTAGATTTTGCCAACGGGCCATTTTTCGTCGGGCTGTTCCTTTATCAGTTTTATCCAGTAGTCGGGCACGCCCATCGACAGCCGGTAGTCGAATCCGATGCCGCCGGCGTCGATGCTGCCTGCTATGCCGGGGTATCCGCTCATCTCTTCGGCAATGGTGATGGCCCGCGGGTTGACCAGATGGGCCACGCGGTTGGCCATGGCCAGATATGCCAATGCGTCTTCGTCTTCGTTGCCGTCGAAATAGTCGGCATACGACGTGAAGTCCTTGTCCAGCCCGTGGTTGAGGTAGAGCATGCTGGTGACGCCGTCGAAGCGGAAGCCGTCGATGTGATATTCTTCCATCCAGTAGCGGACGTTGGAGAGCAGGAAGCGCTGCACTTGCGGCTTGCCGTAGTCGAAGCAGCGGCTGTCCCATGCCGGGTGGTCGCCGCGCGGTCCGTAGTGGAAGTAGAGGTCGGTGGTGCCGTCGAAGCGGCTGAGGCCTTCGTTCTCGTTGCGGACGGCGTGCGAGTGGACGATGTCCATGACCACGGCTATGCCCAGCCGGTGTGCCGTGTCGACCAGCAGCTTGAGGTCTTCGGGCGTACCGAAGCGCGACGAGGCCGCGAAGAAGTTGCTGACGTGGTAGCCGAAGCTGCCGTAGTAGGGGTGCTCCTGGATGGCCATGATCTGCACCACGTTGTAGCCCAGCTCGGCTATGTAGGGCAGCACGTGCCGCGTGAAGTGGTCGAATGTGGCCACCGTTTCCTGCTCCGACGACATGCCGATGTGGGCTTCGTAGATCAGCAGGCGGCCGGAGGGCGGGCAGAAGTCGCGGTCGGTCCAGGCAAAGGGCTTGTCGGGCGTCCACACCTGCGCGTCGAACAGGAGCGTGTTGGGGTCCTGCACCACGCGGCTGGCGTAGGCCGGCAGGCGCTGTCCCGAGCCTCCATTCCAGTGGACGCTGAGCTTGTAGTGGTCGGTGTGGGCGAGCGTGCCGGCGGGCAGGGTTATTTCCCAGTTGCCGTCGGCGGTGCGCTGCATGGCGTATCGGTCGTCGTCGAGCCAGTCGGAGAACTGGCCTATCACGTATATCTCGGTGGCGTTGGGAGCCCACTCGCGCAGGGTCAGGCTGCCGTCGGGGTTGGCGTGGAGGCCGTAGTAGTGGTGCGCCGAGGCGAAGTCGAGCAGCGAGCCGTATTCGTCGCAGATCGAATTGTAGAGTCCGGTGATTTTCCGGTGGCGGTGTTCGATGGCGGGCGCGAACGGGCGCAGCCATTCGTCGTTGGCTAATATGGAAAGTTGCATGGTCGGTGTCGTTCAGAGAGGTTATCGAATGATGTTCTTTTGTTTTCAGAGCTTGTTGAGCGGAATCGAGAATCGGATTTCTATTCCGTCCGACTTGTCTTTCTTGAGCCAGATGTTGCCGTTGAGCAGGTCGAGATATTTCTTGACCAGGCCCAGCTCGGCATATTCGGGGTCGGTCGACGGCGGCAGTGTCATGTCGCCCGCCGCGTTGAATATGTTGTCGATGCGCTTCTTGTCGTTGCTGCTGATGGCGGTCAGATTACTGCTGATGACGAAGAACTCCTGGCTGTTGAGCAGCTTGTCGTAGCCGAAGTCGATGGTGCCCTGGTCCATGTAGTGCACCACGTTGTTGAGCAGCGTGTTGACGATGGCCTCTATCAGGTCGTCGCTGCTCCAGATGACGTCGCCCGGCTCGTCGAGCGCGCAGTGCAGCCTGACGATGATGTCTTTGCGCTGCTTCTTGATTTCCTTGACCATGCGGTTGCGCAGGTTGTTGAGCAGACTGTTGAGGCTGTGTGGCACGGCCGGCTTGTTGAGGTAGTTGATCTGCTGCTTCGAGAGCTCCACGATGCCGTCGATGACCTTGAGCAGCACCTTGCTGTTTTCCTTGATGATGCCGTAGTATTCCTGCCGTTCCTCCTCGCTCGAAGCCTGCGGCAGCATGTCGAGGAAGCCCAGCACCACGCTCAGCGGCGTTCTGATTTCGTGGCTCAGGTTGCCGAGGAACGACGACTTGAACTGCTGTGCCTCGCCGGCGGCCAGCTGTGCCTTGCGGATGTCGGCCGTCAGGATTTCGATGTCCTGATTGAGCGAGGCGATGCGTTCGCGGGCGTCGCGCACCTGGCGCTTGCGGGCCTCGTTGCGCATCTCGGGCTCGAAGGGCTGCACCAGTATGTGGAGCAGCTGCGTCACGGTCTCGGCGTTGGGCGTCAGCTGGATGTAGAGCGCAATGGCGATGCCCATCAGCTGGTTGTCGCGGTTCTTGATGGGCACCGAGATGAAGGCCTGCGCGCCGAAGTTGGTGAACGGCAGCTTGGAGATGGTGGCGCGCGCGTCCGACGATGCCACGGGGTTGGTGTGCGGCCACATGAAGTCCTCGAAGCCGTCGGTGGTCTCGAGCGATGTGCCGATGACGTGGAATCTGTCGTCGCCCACATAATAGGCCAGCACCAGCGCCTTGCAGTCGATGATGCGCGATATGTTGAGCAGTCGCCGGTTGCAGTCGTTGTAGTTGGTCGGAGCCAGCAGCTCTCTGATAATCGACATGTTGCGCTGCGCGAAGCTGATCGGGTCGACCTCGGTCACAGTCTCTTCCGGCTTGTCTTTTTTGTTGAATCTGAAAAACACTGCAGTAGATTTTTAGTCAGGCGCGCCCCCTGTCGGACGCACGAAAGCAAAGTTACAAAAAGAAGTCAAGAAACGTCAAGAAAGTTAAAGGTCTTTTGGGCGGGCTCGGCATTATTTTTTTCGGACGCTCCCGTCGTCGGCGGCGCGTCGGCACAAGTTGGCCCGCCTCCGGTTTGATTTCCGTCCGTTTGCACTATCTTTGCGCGGCAAATCCGCAACACGTAAATACCAATGGAACACATACGCAACTTCTGCATCATCGCGCACATCGACCACGGCAAGAGCACGCTGGCCGACCGTCTGCTCGAATACACCAAGACCGTCACCGGCAACGACCTGCAGGCCCAGGTGCTCGACGATATGGATCTCGAACGCGAGCGCGGCATCACCATCAAGAGCCACGCCATCCAGATGGACTACAACTACAAGGGCAGCCACTATGTGCTCAACCTCATCGACACCCCGGGGCACGTCGACTTCTCCTACGAGGTGTCGCGCTCCATCGCCGCCTGCGAGGGCGCGCTGCTGATTGTGGACGCCACGCAGGGCATTCAGGCCCAGACCATTTCGAACCTTTATCAGGCCATCAACCATAACCTTGAGATAATCCCGGTGCTCAACAAGATGGACATGCCCAGCGCCATGCCCGACGAGGTGGAGGACCAGATAATCGACCTCATCGGCTGCGACCGCTCGGACATCATCCGCGCCAGCGGCAAGACCGGGCAGGGCGTCGAGGAGATTCTGGCCGCCATAGTCGAGCGGATTCCGCACCCCACGGGCGACCCCGACGCGCCGCTGCAGTGCCTGATATTCGATTCGGTGTTCAACTCGTTCCGGGGCATCATAGCCTACTTCAAGGTGGTCAACGGCAGCATCGCCACGGGCGACATGGTCAAGTTCGTGGCCACCGGCAAGGCCTACGACGCCGACGAGGTGGGCGTGCTGCGCCTCGACATGGAGCCCCGCAAGCGCCTCGAGACGGGTGACGTGGGCTACATCATCAGCGGCATCAAGACAAGCCGCGAGGTCAAGGTGGGCGACACCATCACGCACGTCGGCCGCCCGTGCGAGGAGGCCATCGACGGCTTCGAGGAGGTCAAGCCCATGGTGTTCGCCGGCATCTATCCCATCGCCACCGAAGACTACGAGGACCTGCGCGCATCCATCGAAAAGCTCCAGCTCAACGACGCCTCGCTCACCTTCCAGCCCGAATCGTCGATGGCACTCGGCTTCGGCTTCCGCTGCGGATTCCTGGGCCTGCTCCACATGGAGATTGTCCAGGAGCGGCTCGAGCGCGAGTTCAACATGAGCGTCATCACCACGGTGCCCAACGTGCCCTACAACGCCTACACCCGCAAGGGCGAGATGGTCGAGGTCCACACCCCGTCGGCACTGCCCGAGCCCACCGTGCTCGACCACGTCGAGGAACCCTATATCCGCGCCCAGGTCATCACCAAGAGCGACTACATAGGCCCCATCATGACGCTCTGCCTCTCGAAGCGCGGCACCATGGTGCGCCAGACCTATCTGACCGCCGACCGCGTCGAGCTCGAATACGACATGCCGCTGGCCGAAATCGTGTTCGACTTCTACGACAAGCTCAAGAGCATCTCGCGCGGATACGCCTCGTTCGACTATCAGCCCAACGGCTACCGCGAGAGCCGCCTCGTCAAGACAGACATCCTGCTCAACGGCGAGCGCGTTGACGCCCTCTCGGCACTGACGTTCATCGACAACGCCGTGGTGATAGGCCGCAAGATGTGCGCCAAGCTCAAGGAACTGATTCCGCGACAGCAGTTCGAGATAGCCATACAGGCCGCCATCGGAGCCAAAATCATAGCCCGCGAAACCATCAAGGCCGTGCGCAAGGACGTGACCGCCAAGTGCTACGGCGGCGACGTCTCGCGCAAGCGCAAGCTGCTCGAAAAGCAGAAGGAAGGCAAGAAGCGCATGAAGCAGGTGGGCAACGTCGAAGTGCCGCAGAAGGCCTTCCTCGCCGTCCTCAAGCTCGACGACTGACGCCGCCCGCCGGCCAGCTTTTGACTATTTTTAGTAATTTTTTGACGCGAAATATTTTTTTTTCTAATACTTGCTTTTTGGCGCTCCGGGCATTGAAGAAAATAAACCGACAATGCTTTATTTTGCGCTCGCTGCGACGCTGCCCCGCACAAGGCGCAGCCGACCTTCAGACTACAAACCATCAAAACAAGAAACCATTAACTATTAAACTTTTACAAACTTTCCGCTATGGCACTGACAGAGAATTCGCTTTTGGACATAGACGAACTCATGGACATTGAAGAGTCGATTTTTGCCCGACTGAGCAAAGACGACGATGACGACTTCGAGGGCGACGAAGAAGACTTTGACGACGACGACTTTGACGGCGACGACGAAGACGACCTGGACGAAAGTGATGACTACGACGACGAAGACGACGAGGACGAAGACTTTGACGATGAAGACTTTGACGAGAGCGAGATAACCGACGACGACTTCATCGGCGGCGCCGGCCTTGACGACGACGACGACTTCGACGACGACGGCTACATTGACGACAACGCTTTCGACGATTTCTGACAAGCCGCCCGGATAGGACACACACACACAACGCAAAGGCCTGCAACCGCTCCCACGGTGCAGGCCTTCGCGCTTTTCAGGGGGGGGCGGGCGGCCCGCTCCTTGCCACCCCCGCCGCCTTGCCTGGGTGCCGCTCTACGCCCTCGCGCAGCTGCAATAAATTCGGCGCGGCCGTGCATAATCTAATATTTATGTCTAATTTAGCACTCTTGCAAAACGAAATGTTACAAACTAAACAGAAAACAGATTATGGCAAGCAAAAAGAACCTGAAGAAGGACATATCCTTCCTGACGCGCGATCTGATTGAAACGCTGTGTTTCAAGTCGGCCACGCTCAAGCTCGACGAAAAGGCAGTCAGCGAACTCATAGTCAAAGTGCTGGCGTTCCGCAGCGAGTTCGTCAGCCGGGCCGGCCATGCCGACGGCAAGGACAACGCCAAGATGGTCAAGGCCTACTATCGCAAGCTCTACGAAGACATGTTCGCGGAATTCAAGGCGTTGGCCGAGGCCGTCAACACGCTCAATTAATTGTGTCATAGGCGTCCGCTCCGGCGGATGCCTATGTTTTTTTTCTGCCCGCGCCATCGGCCCGCAGAAGCATCTCACAGCATTCTCTCTAACTCAATACCAACAATGATACACAAACTGACCTATCTGACACTGATCATGGCAACACTGTCGTCGTGCGGCAACATGGGCAGCCGCCCCAAAGCCAAAGAATATTCCGAGCCCAGGCTCGACGTGACGGCCGGAGTGCTCACTCCGGAACTGATGTGGAAAATGGGGCGCGTGGGCAGCCCGGCCGTGTCGCCCGACGGCACCCGCGTGGCCTTCACCATCTCGCGCACCGACATTGCCCGGAACAAGACCTATGCCGACATCTACCTGCTGCCGCTCGACAGCGCCGGAGCCGTGCCCGAGCTCGTCCTGCGCAACGACCGGCCCAAGGCGCAGATCGGCTGGCGCCCCGACGGCAACGCCCTGACATTCATCAGCACCGACAAGAACGACATGCAGCTCTTCGAACTGCCGCTCGATGGCGGCGAGCCCGTGCGGATAACCGCGCTCGACGGCGGCATCGAGGGATACGCCTACGCCCCGACGGGCAACGGGCTGATGGTGGTCTCGCGCATCAAGCTCGACCAGACCGTCAGCGACCTCTATCCCGACCTGCCCAAGGCCAACGCCCGCATCGAAGACGACCTGATGTACCGCCACTGGGACCGCTGGGCCGACTACAGATACAGCCACGTCATGGTGGCGCGCTACCGCACCGGCGAGCCCGTGGCCGAATTCACCGACGTGATGAAGGGCGAACGCTTCCACTCGCCGCTGATGCCTTTCGGAGGCGTGGAGCAGATAGCCTGGACGCCCAACGGCCGCTCGCTGGCCTACACCTGCAAGAAGCTGACGGGAGCCGCATCTGCCTTCAGCACCAACAGCGACATCTACCTCTACGACATCCACACGGCCACCACCGTCAACCTGACCGAGGGCATGATGGGATACGACATCAACCCGACCTTCTCGGCCGACGGCCGCACCATGTTCTGGCAGAGCATGGAGCGCGACGGATACGAAGCCGACAAGAACCGCCTGATGGCACTCGACCTGCAGACACGCACCGTCACCGACCTGACGGCCGCCTTCGACGAGAACGTCGACAGCTACATGCTCGACCCCGACGGCCGCACCATCTGGTTCATCTCCGACCGCCGCGCCAAGGACCAGATTTTCCGCCTCGACATAGCCACCGACACCATCAGCCAGCTGACCGCCGACGTCTGCAACTACATGACGCTCTCCGACGCCGGCAGCCGCATAGTGGCCATGCGCCAGAGCATGAGCCACCCGGGCGACCTCTTCGTGGTCGACAAGGCCACGGGCGAGAGCCGCAACATAACCAATGTCAACGCCCGGACGCTGGACGCCATCGAGATGGGCAGGGTGGAGGAGCGTACCGTGCGCACCACCGACGGTCGCGACATGCTGGTGTGGGTGGTCTATCCGCCCCACTTCGACCCGTCCGGGACCTATCCGGCGCTGCTCTACTGCCAGGGCGGACCGCAGAGCACCGTCAGCCAGTTCTGGAGCCTGCGCTGGAACATGCAGCTGATGGCGGCCAACGGCTACATAGTGGTGGCGCCCAACCGCCGCGGGCTGCCCGGCTTCGGCCGCGAATGGAACGAGCAGATCAGCGGCGACTATGGCGGCCAGAACATGAAGGACTACCTCTCGGCCATCGACGCCGTGGCGGCCGAGCCCTACGTGGACGCCGACCGTCTGGGAGCCGTGGGCGCAAGCTATGGCGGATTCTCCGTCTACTGGCTGGCCGGCCATCATCAGAAGCGCTTCAAGGCGTTCATCTCGCACTGCGGCATCTTCAACTTCGAGCAGATGTATTCGACCACCGAAGAGTCGTTCTTCGTCAATTGGGACCTCAAGGGCAGCTACTGGGACACCGACAACGCCGCCGCGCAGAAGAGCTACGCCGAGTCGCCGCACCGCTTCGTGCGGCAGTGGGACACGCCCATCCTCGTCATCCATGGCGAAAAGGATTTCCGCATCCCCTACACCCAAGGCATGGCGGCCTTCAACACCGCCGTCATGCGCGGCATCCCGGCGCGGTTCCTCTATTTCCCCGACGAATGCCACTGGGTGTCGACGCCGCAGAACAGCATCCTGTGGCATCGCGAGTTCTACCGCTGGCTCGATCAATGGCTGAAAAAATGAAGTCCACTGATACACAAGCACAATGCAACCAATGAAATTACCAATCATAATGCTGATGCTGGCACTCGGCGCACCGGCATTCACCGTGGCACAGACGCGTCTGAGCGTGAGCCGCGCCTGCATGGACAGCACCATAGCGCCCGACCCGGCCATGCTGGCCCTCATCGCCCCCTATCGCGACTCGATAGCGACGAGCCTCTCGTCGATCATCGGGCAGGCCGACATGGACCTTGAAGCCTATGCGCCCGAAAGCCCGCTGTCCAACTTCGTGGCCGACCTGATTCTCGACAAGATGAAGGAAGAGGCCCGGCTGACCGGCTCGGTGCCCGTGCCCGACATGTCGATAGTCAACCTCGGCGGACTGCGCGCGCCCATCGCCAAGGGCGACATCACGATGAGCACCGTCTTTCAGGTGATGCCTTTCGAAAACACGATAGTGGTGGTCGAGGTCACCGGGCGGCAGCTCAGGAGCGCGTTCGACAACATGGCGCGGCGCGGTGGCGACGGCCTGTCGGGAGCGCACCTGACCATCGACGGCGGCCGCGTCGCATCCGTCAGCGTGGGCGGCCGGCCCATCGACCCCGACGCCACCTACCGCGTGGCCACCTACAACTTCATAGCCGACGGCGGCGACGGCTACACGGCCTTCGTGGGTTGCCCCGTCAGCAAGTCGGGCATCATGGTGCGTCAGGCCATAATCGACAGAATAGTACGTATCAGCGCGGCGGGACGCGGCATCAGCGCCGCCGTCGAAGGGAGGATAACCAATGAAAAGGATTGACAGACGCGCATTCTTCAAGTGCCTGGGCGCCTCGGTGGTGGCCATGGCCGGCCTGCAGGCGTCGGCCCGCAGCCGCATCGACGGCCTGAACCGGGCCATCGGCGCACGCCGCAGGGTCATCAGCATCCTGCACACCAACGACGTCCACAGCCGCATCGACCCTCTGCCCGACGACCATCCGCTCTATCCCGGCTTGGGCGGATATGCCCGCCGCCAAGCCTACATCAACACGGTCCGCTCGCAGTCGGACGCGACGCTGGTGTTTGAGTGCGGCGACATGTTCCAGGGTACGCCATATTTCAATCTCTACAAAGGTCAACTCGAAATCAGCCTGATGAACAGGATGGGCGTGGATGCCGTCACCTTCGGCAACCACGAGTTCGACAACGGCGTCGAGATGCTGGCGCGGCGCGTGGCCGAGGCCGACTTCCCGTTCCTGAACGCCAACTACGAGTTCGCCAACGCCGACCTGCGCCGCCTTGTGCGCCCCGCCCACGTGTTCGAGCGCTGCGGGATACGCATAGGCGTGATGGGTCTGGGCGTGGTGCTCGACGGCCTTGTGACCGAACCTCAGTTGGGCGGCACGCGCGTGCTCGACACCTTTGCCGTGGCCAACGAGACCGCCCGCCGCCTCAGGCACGACGAGGGCTGCCGGCTGGTCATCGTCCTCTCGCACATGGGCCTGACTATGCCCAACGGCATCGACGACCGCACGCTGGCCGCCCGCAGCCGCAACATCGACATGATTCTGGGCGGACACACCCACACCTTCATGCCCGAGCCCGAATACGTGACCGACCTCGACGGCCGCACCGTGATGATCAATCAGGTGGGATACGCCGGCATCAACGTCGGGCGGGTCGACATCGAGGTGGACGACGACGACCGCCTGGCACTGGTGCCGCACCCGGCCGCCCTGATGGCCTGACGGCGCTAAAAAAACGTGCGCAAAGCGGCGGGTTGGCTTATAAATCCTAACTTTGCGCCCGTCTATCATTCTAAAACCAACACTTAAAACACCTTTTTTATGTTCGACAAGCATCCCAAAGGCCTTCTGGCGGCCGCCATCTCCAATATGGGCGAACGCTTCGGCTACTACATCATGAATGCCGTGCTCGTGCTCTTCCTCTGCTCCAAGTTCGGGCTCAGCGACGAGACCAGCTCGGTCATCTATTCCGTATTCTACTGCGGCATCTACGTGCTCAGCCTCGTGGGCGGACTGATTGCCGACAAGACGCAGAACTACAAGGGCACCATCATGACGGGCCTTGTGGTGATGTCGCTCGGATACGTCATACTGTCGGTGCCCGTCCTCTCCACGGCCGACAACATAAGCTGGCTCCTGCCGCTGACGTGCCTCGCGCTCTTCCTGATAGCCTTTGGCAACGGACTTTTCAAGGGCAACCTTCAGGCAATAGTGGGGCAGATGTACGACAACCTTGAGGCCGAGGCCGCCAAAGAAGGCCCCGAAGCCCTGCGCCAAGCCAAGAGCCGTCGCGACTCCGGCTTCCAGATTTTCTACGTCTTCATCAACGTGGGCGGACTTGTTGCCCCCTTCGTTGCACCGCTGCTGCGCTCGTGGTGGCTCCAAGCCCACAACTATGTCTACAACGCCGACTTGCCCGCGCTCTGCCACCAGTTTTTGGGCGGATCGATGACGGCCGATGCCACCTCGAACCTGCTCGAATTGGTCGAGAAAGTGGGCGGCAGCGCGGCCGACCTGACCGCCTTCTGCACCGAATATCTCGACGTCTTCAACACAGGCATCCACTATTCGTTCATAGCCTCGGTGGCGGCCATGCTCGTGTCGTTGGCCATCTTTGTGATTTGCCGCAACGTGTTTCCCACGCCCGGCCGCAAAGACAGTTCCGCCACCGTCGACTACACGCCCGAAGAGAAGCAGGCCATGACCACCGAAATCCGCCAGCGGCTCTACGCCCTCTTCGCCGTGCTGGGCATCGTCATCTTCTTCTGGTTCTCGTTCCACCAGAACGGGCAGTCGCTCTCGCTCTTTGCGCGCGACTTTGTGGTGACCGAAAGCATCGCGCCCGAAATATGGCAGGCCGTCAACCCCTTCTTCGTCATCACGCTGACGCCGCTGGTCATGATGCTGTTCGGAGCGCTCAGCCGCCGCGGTCGCGAAATATCGACTCCGCGCAAGATAGCCATCGGCATGGGCATAGCCGGCCTGGCGTTCGTCTTCCTCGCGGTCTACTCGGCCATCCAGGGCTATCCGTCGGGCACCGACTTCAAGGCAATGGCCGACTCGGCCAAGGCCACCCTCAAGGCCGGCCCGTGGGTGCTCATCGTCATCTACTTCCTGCTGACGGTGGCCGAGCTGTTCATATCGCCGCTGGGGCTGTCGTTCGTATCGAAGGTGGCGCCCAAAAACATCCAGGGACTCTGCCAGGGACTCTGGCTCGGCGCCACGGCCATCGGCAACCTCTTCCTCTTCCTCGGCCCGCTGATGTACAACAAGATTCCGATATGGCAATGCTGGGGCGTCTTCTTCGTCCTCTGCTTCATATCGATGGGCGTGATGCTCGGCATGGTCAGCTGGCTCGAGCGCGTCACCAAGTGACGGCACACGACACGCACACTCACACACACACACACAGGCGCAATCCGGCAGCGGTTTGCGCCTGTGTCGTCCCGAGGCCAACCGACCGACTTTTTGGGTATCTTTGCCAAGTCTAACCATCACCCGAAAAGCGTCAGGTCATGAAACAGATAGTCAGTTATTTCCTGCAGGGGCTGCTCTACATCACGCCCATAGCGGCCACAATTTATGTGCTCTACTACATCTTCAGCGCGTCCAACAGCATCGTGGCCGGACTCGGGCTGCCCGTGGGCGACGTGCCCGGCGTGGGCCTGCTGGTGCTGCTGGTGCTCATCACGCTCTCGGGCTATGTGGGCCAGAAGATAATCAAGACGCCGTTTGCCAACATGTTCGAGTCGGTCATGAAGAAGGCGCCGCTCGTCCGCATCATCTACACGTCGGTCAAGGACCTGATGTCGGCCTTCGTGGGCAAGGAGCGCAAGTTCGACAGCCCCGTGCTCGTCAGCCTCGACCCCACGCACACGGTGCGCCGGCTGGGCTTCATCACCTCCAAGGACCTGACCGAGATAGGCCTGCAGGGGCTCATCTCGGTCTATCTGCCATGCTCCTACGGCCTGCTGGGCGATCTGATAATAGTCAGGGCCGACCAGGTGGAGCCCGTGGACGCCAACTCGACCGACGTGATGAAATTCATAGTCTCCGGCGGCGTGACCAAGATGAAGCAGCGCCCGGCCGACGGAGCCGAAACGTCTGAACCCAAACCCGATTTGAACAATGATTGAAGAACAGTTTTCGCGCACGTCGCTCCTGCTGGGTGCCGACGTGATGCAGCGCCTCCGCGACACGCGCGTCATAGTGTTCGGCGTGGGCGGCGTGGGCAGCTGGTGCGCCGAAGCCCTGGTGCGCTCGGGCGTGGGGCACCTGACCATGGTGGACGCCGACACGGTGGCCGCCAGCAACATCAACCGGCAGGTGCTGGCCACCACGGCCACCGTGGGCTGCGTCAAGGTGGAGGTGATGCGCCGGCGCCTGCTCGACATCGCCCCCTCGGCCGACATCCGCGCCGTCTACTCGTTCTACGACGACGCCACGGCCCCCGACTTTGCCCTCGACGACTTCGACTACGTGATAGACGCCATCGACAGCCTCCGCAGCAAGATTCTGCTCATCCGCCGCGCCGCAGCCTCGCGCGCCACGCTCTTCTCGTCGATGGGAGCCGCCCGCAAGACCGACCCGCGCCGCGTGGACGTGGCCGAGTTCTGGAAAGTGCACGGATGCCCGCTGGCCGCCTGCCTGCGCAAGGCCATGAGGCAGGGCGAGCGCCCGGCCCGCAAGTTCATGTGCGTCTTCAGCGACGAGCTGGTGCCCAACGCCGGCCAGCCCTCGGCAGCCGACAACGTGGCCCGCGTCCACTGTGCCGACGGCGAGCGCGACACCGGCAAGGTCCACGCCAACGGCGCTCTCGTGACCGTCACCGCCACATTCGGCCTGACGCTGGCCTCGCTCGTGCTCGACGACGTGACGCGCAAGGTAGGCAAATGATTCGTTTTCAGTGATTTTTATCGTTCGCGCCCTCATCAGGCGTGGAAGGCTTCGCGGATCAGCTCCACGGCAAAACTGCCCTCGGCGCCCACAAGCGTCAGGATGTCGAAGCGGACCTCTTCGGGCCGGTCGAAGCGAGCGATGTAGGCCTCGGCGGCATCCACCAGAAAGGCAATCTTGACGTCGTCCACCGCATCGCGCGGGTTCTGGTTGCGGTCGTCGGTGCGCGTCTTGACCTCCACAAAGGCAAGGCGGTCGCCGTCGAGAGCCACTATGTCGAGCTCCTTGTGGCCGAAACGCCAGTTGCGGTGCAGAATGCGGTATCCGTTCTCCTCCAGGTATCTGCAGGCAAACGCTTCGCCTGCCGCTCCAAGTCTGTTGTGCAATGCCATGTCGGGATATGGGTGAATGTTATGTTTTCTGATGCCGATGCGGGCGGCCGCTAATATACGTTTTTTCACAATTCTTTAGTTAAGCCAACCAAAAGCCCTAACTTAGCGTCCGGAAAAAACGAACCAAAACACTATGCAACGATTGACGTCTGTCATGCTGTGTCTGCTGTCGGCCATGAGCTTGTGGGCGCAGAACTCCAAGTTGTTCGGCTCCGAGAGCAAACTGTCCAACAGCTTGATAAACCAAGTGTTCCAGGACCATCTGGGCTACATTTGGATTTGTACCGAAGACGGCCTGAACCGTTTCGACGGTCTGCGAATGAAGACATATCTGCATCAGCCGGGCGACTCCACAAGTCTGACTGCCAACTATATACAATGTATCTACGAAGACGCCTCGGGCACCATCTACGTGGGCAGCATCGACGGCCTGCTGCGCTACAACGCCGGCACCGACGACTTTCTGCGCATCAGCCTCATCGACGGCCTGCCGGTGCAGCCGCACGTCAAAGGCATGGTGCGCACGCAGGACGGCTCGCTGTGGGTGGCCACGTCGGGGCGCGGGCTGATGTGCCTCAACCCCAAGGACCGCAGCGTCCGCCAGGTGCCGCTCATCGAGGGCCGCAGCGACGACATCTTCGTGTCGGCCGTGGCCGTCGACAACAAGGACAACCTCTGGCTCAGCGTGCAGGGCGAGGGCATCTTCACGCTCAACACGGTGACGGGCATGGTCCGCCGCGTGCCCACGCCCACCGACGCCGGCTTCTTCGACGGAGCCACCATAGCCGCCGACAGCCGCGGCAACATCTTTGCCGGCAGCGCGGCCGGACTGATGCGCTACGACGACGACAGCCGCTCGTTTGCCGCCATCGACTACGGCACCACACAGCCCGTGTCGGCCCTCTGCATCTGCGACGGATACCTCTACATCGGCACCGACGGCAGCGGCGCCAGCCGGATGCGCATAGCCGACCGCCGCGTGGAGCCGCTCCGCATCTTCTCGTCGGAGTTCGACCCGGCCAAGGCCAAAGTCCACTCCATCATCTTCGACAAGGACAACAACCTGTGGCTCGGCATCTTCCAGAAGGGCGTCATGATGATTCCGCACTCCACCTCGACATTCGTCAACTACGGCTATCGGCCCGACAGCCGCTACAACATAGGCTCGTGCAGCGTGCAGGGCATCTGCTCCGACGGCCCCACGGTGTGGATAGGCACCGACAACGACGGCCTCTACCACATGGACGACGACGGCCGCACCATCAGCCACTTCGCCGACGAGGCGCCGCCCACGGTCTACGACATCCTGCCCGACGGCAGCCGGCATCTGCTGCTGGCCTCCTACACCGACGGCCTTGTCCGCATCGACCGCGCCACCGGCCGCTGCACACGGCTCAACCGGCAGCTCTTCGACGCCTACCCGCAGTTCAACAAGTGCGTGGTGGCCCTTGCGCGTGCCTGCGGCGACCTGTGGGTGGCCACCTACGGCTGCGGCGCCTTCGCCATAGCGCCCGACGGCACGGTGCGTCACTACATGTCGACCACCGAGATCCCAGACAACCGGCGCAACGAGCTGCGCAACAATTGGGTCAACTGCATCGAGGCCGACAGCGCCGGCTACATCTGGTTCGGCACCTACAAGGGCGCCAGCCGCCTCGACCCGCACACCGGCACCTTCGACGAGAGCCGCCTGCTGGAGCAGACCATGGCCGACCGCGTGGTGTTCGACATCCTGTGCGACAGCCGCGGCAACGTCTGGTTCGCCACATCGGCCGGCATAGTGGTCCTGTCGCCCGACGGCCGCAGCATCCGCCGCATCGACCAGCAGAACCGGCTGCCGGGCAACAGCGTGATGGCTCTGGCCGAAGACCACGGCGGCATGATATGGGCCACGACGCTGCACGGACTCTCGCGCATCAATCCCAACACGCTGGCCATCCGCAACTTCTATTCGCACGACGGCGTCCAGAACAACGAATATTCGCGCCGCTCGGCACACGTGGCCGCCGACGGACGACTCTATTTCGGCGGCGTCAAGGGCGTGTCGGCCTTCTATCCCGAAATGGTCGAGAACAAGAACGCGGCGCTCAACGTCACCATCACCCACTTCTACCTCTACGACAAGGAGCAGCGACAGGGCGACACTTCGCACGGACACACGGTCATGAACCGCGCCGCCACCGAGTGCGACACGTTCTGCCTGTCGTACTACGACAAGGCCTTCTCGTTCGAGTTCTCGACGTTCGACTATGCCAACACCGAGCACACCTACTACGAGGTGATGCTCCAGGGATTCAGCAACGAGTGGATAAGCACCAAGCCCGGTCAGAACACGGTGTGGTTCACCAACCTGCAGCCAGGCACCTACGCCCTGTTCGTGCGCGCCACCAACGGTCAGGCCACGGGACCCGTGCATCAGGCCACGGTCGTCATCATGCCGGCCTGGTTCCAGACATGGTGGGCCATGAGCGTCTACGCCCTCATCTTCGCCGGCATAGTGGCGCTGATGCTCTTCATCCTGCGCCAGCAGATGAGGCTGCGCAACGAGCAGCTCAACCGCCACCACGAGATGCAGATCAACGAGGCCAAGTTCCAGTTCTTCTTCAACATCTCGCACGAAATCCGCACGCCGCTGACGCTCATCATCAACCCCATTTCCAAGCTCCTCGAGCAGAGCCACACCGACGAGCAGCGCGCCGCCTACACCACCATCCACCGCAACGCGCAGCGCATCCTCAGGCTCATGAACCAGCTGCTCGACATCCGCAAAATCGACAAGGGCCAGATGACCATGCACTTCGCCACGGTCGACATCGTGGCCTTCGTGACCGACATCAAGCAGCAGTTCGACGACATGGCCCACAGCAAGCACATCGGCATCAGCATCACCGCCAACGCCGACGCCTACGAGGTCGACATCGACCCCAACAATTTCGACAAGGTGATTTACAACGTGCTCTCCAACGCCCTCAAGTTCACGCCCGACAACGGCAGCGTCGAAATCGAGATATTCTGCACCCCCGAGTGCACCAACATCAGCGTGGCCGACACGGGCATCGGCATCGACGACAGCCAGGCCGAGAAGATTTTCAACCGCTTCTATCAGATCGAATCGTCGCAGAGCGCGCAGTACAAGGGCACCGGCATCGGGCTGCACCTGTCGCGCTCGATAGTGGACATGCACGGCGGCACCATCACCGCACGCCGCAGGCCCCAGGGACAGGGCAGCCTCTTCTGCATCTCGCTGCCCACGCGACACCCCGGAGCCACGCCCGCACCCGCACCCGCACCCGCACCCGAAGCCCACGCCGAGCCGCTGCCGGTGGAGCAGACGCCACAAGCCCCCGCACAGCGCCAGACCCGCCCCCGCACCAACTATCAGCTGCTGGTGGTCGAAGACGAGACCGAGGTCAACAACTATCTGGTGCGCGAGCTCTCGGCCATCTGCCGCGTCAGCTCGTGCACCAACGGCCGCGACGCCTACAACCGGCTGCTGCGACAGCCGGCCGACATCGTGGTGTCGGACGTGATGATGCCCGAGATGGACGGCATCACGCTGTGCCACAAGATAAAGACCAACCACAACATCAGCCACATACCCGTCATTCTGCTGACGGCCAAGGTGGGCGAGGACGACAAGAACACCGGCATAGCCACCGGCGCTGACGCCTACATCGAAAAGCCTTTCAGCATCGACCTGCTCCGCACCACCATCACCACCATACTCGCCAACCGCGAACGCCTGCGCTACAAGCTGACCGGCAACCAGGAGCGCGAGCAGCAGATGAAGCCCATCACCATCAAGTCGGCCGACGAGCAGCTGATGGAAAAGGTCATGAAGTATCTGAACGACAACATATCCGACAGCTCGCTCAGCGTCGAGTCGATGGCCGAGGGCATTGGCCTGAGCCGCGTCCACCTGCACCGCAAGCTCAAGGCGCTCACCGGCATGTCGGCACGCGACTTCATCCGGACGCACCGCCTCGAACAGGCCGGGCGGCTCCTGCAGTCGAAAAAGCTCAACATCAGCGACGTGGCCTACACCACCGGATTCTCCAACCTGTCGCACTTCAGCAACACGTTCAAGGATTTCTACGGCATGACGCCGTCGGAATACATGCAGGCCAAGGGCGTCCGCCCCGACAGCCCTGCCGACGCCCCCACCGACTGACACGACGACACAAAACACGCCGACGCACGCATCCCGCCCGCCATCTGCGGCGCAGGGTGCGTGCGTTGCATAGGACTGTGTGTCAGTTGGTTGTCAAGAACGATGTTGCATCACGCCACGCCGATGTTACACATAACAAAACGAATCTCCATGCGAAACAAAAAACATATATTATCTTTTTTTAAGAATTGTGAATTATACACTTTTGTCTTCGTCATAGCGGCGCGGAAACGGAACCTCGCCGCCGATGCCTTAATCTATTGAAGTATAACTCTATTAAAACATGAAGTGTATGAAAAGAATTTTACTCGCGGCTGCCTTTGTGGCAGCTGGTTTTACCGGGCAGGAAGTGTGCGCCCAAACCACGTTGTGGGAAGGCGAACAAGTGTTCACAAATTGGGAGTCTATATCAATTGACAAAGACAAATTTGCAAGCGTCGAAGTCCTTGACAAAATAGTGGTTACGGTTACGGCAGTAGATAATGCAGTGACACAATGGCCTCAATTTATTTTAAAGACCTCAGATTGGGGAACCTTAGAGGGGGTTCTCACATCAAGTGCCGGAACTTATCCGGTTTGCGTGTCAAATTTGGAAACGACAATTACCCCTTCTGAAGGTGATTCAAGAACTTCGACAATGCTTGACTAACTGAAAAATGGTGGCCTGAATATTCAAGCTAAGGGCGTGACCATCACTAAAATAGAATTGGAGGAAGCAAATCCTGATGTTATATATGAGGGTGAGTTTGTGGCAAGTTGGAGTAGCCTCAATATCCCGGTGGTTCAGACAGTCAACAATCTGGAAGCCGGCGATGTGCTCGAAATTCAGCTTAAAGAAATTAAAAGCGTTCAAATGTATGTGTATGATGCCACGTCAACAGCAGCTCCCGGCACTCCACAGTTGCAGTTCCCGACCACGGCAACGTCTATTCAGATCGGTATCACTAAAGCGCTGATTGACAAAGTGAGGAACACTGGATTCTCCATAGGCGGGACCGGTTTCACTATTACCAAAATCGAAAGAGTGGCACGGGAGGCATTTGATGTCAATTCTGTGATAGCGTATGCAAACGATTTTGTCAAAGGTGACTATTATGGTCCGGAAACCATTTCGGAATCTGTGAACCAATTGGAGGTGACAACTTTGACGACTCCCGAATGGCTGCAAATTTGCGATGCAAGTTGGGGCAACCTTGGTTTGACGATGTTGTCGGCAACCACCAATGCAGACGGGACATGTACCCGCATATACAGTCTGACAAAAGATGATTTGGCAAAATTGACCGGTACATTCGTTATAAATGCCGCAGAAGACCTATTGTTAAAGTCGATTGCACTGACCTCGTCGTCCACCGCCATCGGCGAGGCCGAAGGCTCGTCGGCCGAAGTGGTTAAGACCGAATA